>JBIKRQ010000001.1:0-76411 GCA_044349155.1 Myxococcota bacterium | reverse complement strand
CACCCGTCGACAACACCAGGGCGGCGGCGCGCGCAGTCCTCGTCAAGGGCGCGAAGCGGCGCCGCAGGCGCGAACCCTTGATGAGGGCGAGCACGTCGCCAGACTGGGGTTGGCGATGGGTCCGCGCGACTGTTTGAGTCGGGGCGCCTGGGCGCTGTTCACGTCGAGGAAATGTTCAAAGTGTGGCGCCGCTAATGACCTGCTTTGCCGGCACCGCTTCGGTGACTCGCGAAGCGAGCTGTGCGGCAAAGCTTCATTGGCGGCGCGGCTCTCGTCTCGCTCGTGTCGTCGACGATCGGCCGGTTCTCGCCCCCCGCGGGGTTGGGTGGGCGCTTGATTCTTCGCTGCTGCTCTTCGGCGCTCTTGCCATTTCTCGACGTGATCGAGGCCGCCCTTCTCGAGGTTCGTGGCGAGGTGGGTGCAACCGACCGCGAGCCACAGACCTCGGCATCGCTGGAGAGCATTCAAGACGAACGCCTTTTCGCCGCAATCGACCGCTTTAGCGGCCCCATGTCTTCGTAAGTCTTTGACTTTGCAACTTTGTCAACAAATCGGCCAAACAAGTACGACTTGAAGACAACCATCCCGAACGGCGTAAGGTCATCCGAGTCGATTGCATAATTCTTACGCGAAACCAACTGCTCTACACTGAACCCGCTCACAAATATATCCCCCTCGCTCAACATACATCTCACGGTATCGAAATATAGTTTCTCCATCACCTCATCTCCTGGGAAGAACGCCCTATTCGAAACCATCATCAAGAACGACGACATCATCATTTTCCGACCAGATCCTTATAGGCCTTAGGAGGAGCATTCAGGTCAACGCGTACGACCTCGGTCACGACGTCCCCCAGATCAAGCACCTGACCAGTTTCCCTGTCTTTAATATAGTTGCCATCAGCACCCCTGAGACGCTGCTCCTTTTCCAGCTGTTTCGCTTTTGGCGCATCTGGAGATGTAACTTCGAACGACCGCACGACCTTGCCATCCTTAACGACCACAAAATCGATAACACGACCGCCACCTTCCGCATCCTTTACTCGTTTGCCTGATTTGTCACGCAGTCTGCGCTCGGCCTGAACGGAGTAGCCAGCTTCCTTTGAGAACTCACTTTCAAGAAGCTTCTTTGCGATGTTCTCTCTCGCCATTCCTTCTATTTTGCTCCTGACCACTTTCGTCGTCACCGCAGCTGCAGCTGCGATACCCTTTGCAGCTATTGCAACAACCTCGGCACCGATCGCGCTAGCAATTTCAATTTCAACTGAAAGCGCAGCATGCTTCCCGAGATCCTCTCCCATCTTGGCGACTTTCGCCCGGTACTCAGTTCGCTCCTGCTCGAACTGTTCCTCAATATCTGTACCTTTAGCGGCCCTTAGCTGCGGGTCTCGCCAACCACCAACCGTGTCAAGCGCTGCGTTTCTCCCCGCTTCTCCAGCTGGCGCAAGTACATTCTTATCGTTCGCCTCTACAAACCAATCCAATACATCTGTAAACCTGAACGACGCTTCTTCCTCACAGAGCCCGTGAAACTCTCGCTTCTCTTCAGCAGTGAAAGGTTCCAAGCTCGACTGGAGGCGCAAGTCACCGAGCGCTGCGTAACAGCGATTGTACCGCTCCTGTGAACGACGACCATCGGGGTCGGTGTACCTCGTCGGGTTTGCGTGCGCGTAAGTGAAGCCCTGCGTGCTCAGTGGGTCTTCCAGCGCGCCCGCGACCGGGTCGAGGCTCAGGAAGCGGCCAGTGCTTGGGTCGAGCCACCGCTGTTGTGCGTAGACCAAGCCCGTGGGCTCGTTGGCGTGGCCTGTAAAGCCAACGCGGTTGCTGCCGACACCAACGGGCGGCCCTGTGGACGGCGTCGCTCTGACAGCACCCCAGGCATCGTAGGCCGTGCGTGTCTGTGACCCGCTGGCTGGCGCGCGCAGAACCACCGAGCCGAGCGCATCGTGGCCGAAGAACTCGTTGCCCGCAGCGAGACTCAAGCCCGCGCCGTTGATGCTTGCCACCAACGTGGCGACGGACGGACCTTCTGCTTCAAGGCCGCCAGCACCCCACACGTAGTGCTGCGTCGTCGCGCCCGAGGCCGTCTTCAGGCGCATGTTGTTCGCGTCGTAGGTGTACGACGTCGTCACGCCAGCATCTGTCGTCGTGCGCAGGCGGTCGGCAACGTCCCACACGTTGATGCGGGTGCCGATGCTGGTCACGCGACCCGCTGCGTCGGTGACGATCGGTGTCGTCGTCGTGTTGGCGACATCGATGACCGTCTTGAGCCCGTCGGCGGCGTCGAACTCCCACGCGTGATGCGCCGTGAGGACCGCACCGTTCGGCTCGTCGGCGAAGTCCTTCAACGTCGCCGGATAGTTGCTGAACCGCTTGCGGCCAAGTCGCGCACCGTCGCCGCGAAGCTCGTACACCTCGGCCGTTGCGTCGGGATAGCGCACGCCGACAAGGCGGTCGGCGGCGTCGTAGCGGTAGCGGCTTACCTCGCCATCAGTGGTCTCCGTGAGGCGGTTGCCACGGTCGTCGTAGCTGTAGGCGAGAGCGACGCGCGTTGCGCCCGCTTCAATGTTGATGCCGGTGAGCAACTGGTTTGTATACGAGCGTTGCTCCTCGAAGCCCTGCCCGCTGATCGACTTCAACAGACCGCCTGCGAAGTACTCGAGGTCGACGTTGGCGCTGCTGTCGTCGATGAAGTCCAGACGCCCGAAGCCATCGAAGTGCCTGGTCTGCGTCTTTGCCCCCGCGATGAAGTGCTCCACCGCCAACGAGCTGTTGTTGTCGATGTGGCGATAGCCAACAGACGCGATGCCAGGTCGCTCGATCTTCGTCAGTCGCGCGCGCGCGTCGTAGCTGTACGTCGTCGTCACGCGGCCCGTGTCTGTTCCTTCTTCGGTGACACTCAGCGGCAAGTCGTCGATGTCGAACGCCGTCGCGACCGAGGTCAGACCGGGCGAGCCTTCCAACTCACGAAGCACGGTGCGACCACGGCCGTCGATCGTCGACGTCACCGTGTGTTGAAGCGGCGTGGTCTCTTTCAACGAGCCGTCGTCCTGCCACTCGTTCGTCCACTCCGATGCGCCGCGCGTACGCTTGGTCAAGCGCCGCAGCTGGTCGGCGTAGCTCCATGTCTGGGCGACGCCGCCCGGCGAGGTCAACGCCGTGAGCTTTCGATCGGAGGCGTATCCGAACGTGTACGCGTCGCCTGTCGGCTGCAGCACGCTGGTCAACTCGCCCGCAGCACCGTGCGTGTAGGTCCACGTCGAAGGCTCTGCGCCGCCGCCGACAGCCCGCGAGGTGAGGTGCCCTGCTTCGTTGAAGAGCTCGGTGACCTGCACGGGTTGGTCGACGGTGCGGCGTTCGGGAACGTCGGTCTTGCGCCACGTTGTCGTTGTGACCGTACCGAGCGGGTCGGTGACTTGAAACGGACGCCCCGTCGCATCGTAGTTTGTCGTCGTCGTTTCGGTGCCCTGCTCGACCTTGGTGACGAGGCCTTCGACGGCGGTCGTGTACACAAGCGATGCGTTGGTGGCGCCAGAAACCACTGGCACACCATCTTCATCGACGATGTTCAGTTCGTAGACATCACCCTGGTGGCGCGACACCAAACGACCAAGACTGTCGACGACAACCGTGGCCGTTCGCGAGTTCGTGGTGGCTCCGACCTTCCACGACTTCGTCAGCGTTGCTGCTCGCTTCGTCCACGCCGATGTCGTCGTGTAGTCGTGCTTCAGGGCGCCGAGCTCCCACACTTCGTGTTCGGTCAGTGGACGACCTGCGTCGTCGTAGGTGAGTGTCGTCGTGGTCTTGTTCTCACCCTGCGTGACCGTGCGCCCGCTGAGCCACTCGCCGTCGTACGACAGTGTCGTCGTCAGCGGGCCTTGCTCGACCTTCAACGCCAGGCCGCGGCCATTGGCCGTGGTCTTGATGACTGCACCAGCGGGTGGCGTCTCCACGACCACACCGGTGCCCGGATAGCTCCACGTCGTCGTCGTCGTCGGTGTACCAGCAAGGGTGCGTGACATGGGGCGACCGAAAGCATCGAACTCTTCGGTGAGTGTCACCACCACGTCGGTGTTCGGCCCATTCCTTGTGCGCGTGCGAACGACGCCTCCGCCGTCGACAACCTGGGTCACTTTTTGCGAGCCATCGTCGCGCTCGAGCAGACGCCCTTGCTCGTCGAACTTGTCGGTCGTGACGAGCAGCGTAGGGCTCGTCGTCGTCGTCGTCATGCCTTTGTCATCGTAGACAATCCGCGTCACGAGCTTGGTGTTGCCCTCCGGTGGGTCTGCGGTGACCTTCACGGTTCGGTCCATCGCATCGAGCGTCAACACGACGTGTTTCGTCCGCGTCACCGACTCACCGGCGTTGACGGTCGTCGTTGTTGCCAACGTGACGGTTCGCTCGTCTGGCGCGTCGCTGTACGCGCGGGTCTCGGTGGTGATCATGTCGGCGACGGCGCTCGCGATGTCGACCGTCTTCATCGAGCGAACGGTCTTCGTCAGCCGTCCCATGACGTCGTCGTACTCGTAGGTCTCCGACGCATCCATCGTGGCGTTCGACTTCGCGAGCAGGCGGCCCGCTTTGTCGTAGCTCGTGAACTTCTCGTCTACGACCTTGCTGTCGTCAGCGCCGTCTTTCGACATGCGACGCAGCAGTCGGCCCACCTTGTCGTAGGTCATGACCCAGCTGTGCTTGCCTGCTTTCTCCTCGACGACGTTGCCTTGCGCGTCGAGGGTGGTGAACACCTCGTCTCGTGGCGCATCACCTTGTTCGTTCGGCTGCCCGCTCTCGCCGTAGTCGACCTTCACAGCGCGGCCCAGATCGTCGTAGCTGGTCACAACAACGCCGCCAGATGGGTCGGTGGTCTTGCTTGACGTCAGGTTGCCGTCGTCGTCGCGCGTGTGCTCAACCTTCCGCGTCGCAGCACCACGTGTCACGATCTCGGTCAACACCTGATTGCGCGCGTTGTGCGTCCACACCGTCTTGCTGCGGCTGCTTTCAACCGTCTTCAAGATGTTGTTGACGTAGGTGTACGTCGACACTTCCGTCGACCCGCCGCCGAACTTCGTCTCCACCTGTTTCGTGCGTTGATTCTCGTCGGTCACTGCCTTTGAGCGTTCGACACCACCAACAGTGACGGTGGTCGTCGTGACGCCGCCAGTCGTCGAGTACGTGATGGTGGTGGTCACCGACGGCGACGGACCACCAAATTCGGTGCGCTCCGTTTCGCGGCCAAGGGCGTCGAGTTTCCAGGTCGCACCGCGCCCCGTCTCTTCCTCAATGGTCGACGCAAGACGACCCAGCTCGTCATAGCCGTACGTTCGATGCAGGCGCTCAAGGCCGAGTGTCGTCGCCGTGTGCTCGATGAACTCGCTGGTACGCTGACCAAAGACAGGGTCGTTTCCGCTCCACGCAACGGTGTTGCCAGCGACATCTTTGCCATTGGTCGGCAGCCCGTCGTCGTCGTGCCCCATCTCAACGCTGGTCGCGGTCTCGCCGTCGCCAACAGTGAGCCTATTGATGGCACCACCTGCGCCGACAACAACGTTTGCCGCTGCGGTTTGCCCATCTGCACCGGGGAAGCTCATTGATGTGGGCACACCAAAGCGCTCGTCGTGCGTTGGCGTATCGACCCGCAGTCCGCCGGGGCCAATCTTTGCCTTGAGTGAAGACGTCGACGACGGTTGAAACGCCGAAGCGAGTGCACGGTGGTGGTTTGCTTCGTAGGCGACCGACGACTCGCCGCGAGGACCTTTGGTCTTCTTCGGCAGGACGCGCTTCGCCTCGGCGACCTTGGCGCCTTCATCGTCGTGCTCGCTCGTCGAGCCGTAGGTACGCCCGGCAAGCCGCTCCGTGATGACGGTGCCGTACGTGTTGACCGTGAAGTCATGAGCAATGCCGTCAGAACGCGTCACGCGACGTTCGAATGTCTTTGGGGCTTCGATGCGCAAAGGTGCATCGACTCCCGGCGGCTGTGCCGCGACGACGACCTCGCCGCGCGTGAGGTGGGGAACAACCTTGAACTCGTCGCCGGTCGCGTGGGTGTACTTCCAGCTGCTGTAAAGCGCACCGCCATTGACGTGGAGTTCGCGCGACTTCAACTCGTTCGCCAGCAAGAGCTGCTTCGTTGGCAGCGTGACATCGCCTGGAATGCGCTCGTACACGAAGTGCCACTCCGGCATCGGGGCGCGTAGCGGTCGACAGGCAGCGAGCAGCAGGTTCAGCTTCATCACCTGCGGTTCGCGCGACAGCGACGACGCGCATGAGGTGCCGCCCGTGTCGTGCGAGAAAACGACCTTCTCAATCTCGGTGTCGCCATGCTTGACCGTGACGGACGCGAGGCGTTTGAGGCCGAACAGTTCGATCTGCTCGCGGAGCTTCGAATGTGTCAGCGGAGAGACGTCGAGCGTGTCGTACGTGAACTCCATGCGGACCAGGCCGTTGTCGCGCGCGACCGATGCGAGTTCGTTCTGGCCGCTGTAGCTGTAGCGGATCTTGCCGTTGAGCCCGTCGTCGATCGACGACAACCAGGTCTTGTCCTTCAGCTCGTCTGTGCCAGCCATTGCGGGCCGCTCGAACGTGAGAATCCGACCAGAGCCGTGGTCCTCGAGTGTTGCCTTCAAGGTACCGACGATGGTGTCGGTCACCGTCAGCGTCGCGTCCATGCTCTTGTCGCTGGCGCAGCGCGTGTTGTGTTGACATTCGGGGAAGGTGAGCTGCTGCCCACCGACGACAACCGAGTAGCGGCCAATGACAGCGGCCTCGACAAGCCGTGTCTCCTCGACAACGAAGGCTTCGTGGTTGTGCGTGAACCCGACGCCGAGGCTGCCCACCTCGTTGTTCTGGTTGTTGTACGTCCGCACAAACTGAACGCGCGCGCCGCGCTCGGGCACATCAATATCGACATCGGTGAACGACAAGCGTCCGTCGATCATGTCGAGGTCGTTGAAGACGCGGTGACCTGGTGGCCGCGCTGCGCGACTCTCGATGCGACCCATCGCACGACCCATGGCGATCGTTGTTGTTCCCGTTGGCGAGCGCGCCGAGAGCGACAACGCCGGCGCGTTCACCCGCGCCAGCATCGAGGTGACCCACGCTGGCAGGTCCATTTCTGCGTAGCGAGTCGCACCGACTTGCTCCTTGAAAAGCACGATGGGTGCCTGCCACCCGTCGGTCGGGTCGCCGACAATCGCAACCTCGCCGTTGGCGCGAGTGACGTTGATGCGGCGGACAACGGTGTCGCCAGCGCGCAACTCAAGCGCGGCCGTGTTGCCGGTAAACAGGTGCTCGCTGATCGCAAAGATGGCTTTGTTCAGCTTGCTGTGTGGCGCACGGTTCAACCGCACGAACTGGCTCCGGTCGTCGGGGACAGCACGTTCAAGCGTTTGGGTCGTCGTGGCAGACGCATGGTCAACGCGCGTCGAGACGCCGTAAAAGTTGAAGCGGTACAGCACATTGGCGCTGTTGCTGCGCTCAAAGAGCTCGACGTAGACGAGGTCGTTCGCGCTGATGATCTCCGGCAGGTACTCGCTGTCGCAATCGGCGGTGACGGCCTGCGACTGCTGATCGATGTGCCAATCGCACTCAACACCCGAAGCGTCAGTGCCAAGACGAACCTCGAAGTCGGAGCGCGCGCCGGCGCGCTCCCCTCGTCCGACGTCGTTCAAGAACAGGGAAAGCCCGATGAAGGCATCCTGGTCGTCCGCTTGTGGCTCCTTCTCGTCGCTCAGGTTCCGCGTTGAAGACTCGTTGGCGCCAGCGCGCACGTCGTTGCCGATCAGCGAAGCGATGCGAAAACGATGTTCGCGAACGCGATCGTAGGCCTGCACCTTTCGCGCGCCCTTGGCCTCGTCACGGAGGTTCGCGTCGTACAAGGCCTTCACCGCAATCGCTTGCCTGGGGAAGCCCCGGAGTGTTGCGTCGTCGCGGAAGTCTGGCGCACCGGTGACGAGCACTGCGTCGCTCGGCTGAATTGGCGCGCTGCACGCGAACCCGCCTTCAACTTCTCGACAGGCCGTACCCACGATGGATTCAGCGACGCTCAACTCGCCGTCGTTGTCGGCGTCGGCGAATTGCATCTGTCGCCCAACAACATGCACCAGGTGAACGCCTTCGGTGACCTGCAGCTGTGAGCCGCTTTCGAGCCGTCGGGCTGCATGAAAGACCTGTGGTGTCAGGGTGGTGCCACCGGTGATGTGAAACAGCGTGTCCGTCGACGCTGCTGCCGACAGATGCACAAGACGCGCAGCAAGCGGCGGCACGCCTTCAGGCACCGCCGTCAAGGTTCGTTCATCGTTCAGACATTCCAGTTGTTCGCGCAGCGACGCGTCTTCTCCAAGTTCCGCACACGACCGCTCGAGGAGTCCGCCTGCGGCTCCTTCATCGAGCAATGCCGTTGGTTCGCCGGCATCGGTGCGAACCTCGGTGGTCAGCACACCGGCATCAATGCGCGGATCGAGCGGGCCGCGCAGCCCGCCATCGACGAGGTCATCTTCAACTGCCGGTGCGAGCCGCACGCGCCAACGCGTCGCGACCTTGAGCCAATCATCTTGACGTGTTGCAAGCCCGCCTTGCCGAACCTTCGACGGCGGCAACGTCGACTTCACGCCTTGCGCGGTGAACTGACGTTCGACGGCCACTTCGATCTCGGGCGGGAAGAGCTTGATGTCGCCCACGATCTCGACGATGTCGGTGATACGCGCCGCCTCGTTGCCGTAGTCGGGCACCTTCACAGTCGTCATGCCCGCGTAGCCGGTGGCGTGGTTGATGGCGAAGACCATGACCTCGTCACCCTCGCGAATCACACGCGCATCGCCGATGCCGGCGCGCACGCGTTCGGCCTTCGCCAGGTCGCGCGGCCCGAAGCGCAAACGGGCGTAAGAACCATGGGTTGTCGTCGAGCCCACGACGGGGGCAACGATCGAGTACTTCGCAATCGCGCGGGTGTGGTCGTCGGCTTTGAAGAAGTGGACTTCCGTTGTTGAAGCGTCGGCACTCGAGATGGCCGTGAGCTCGCCCTGCTCGTCGCGCGCGGTCTCGCCGCCGGTGACGATCGGTGGCAGCACTTTGCCTTCGTGGTCGACGAAGGTGACCTTGCCGCGCAACACCTGCGCGTCGACGAGAACGCTCGTGTTGAACACGGCGCCCGGCAACATGTCGAACACCGGTGAGCGCGCGTACAAGCGGCTCTGCACCATGACGATGCGGCGACGGCCCTCGGCGTCGACGTGCGCGACCGGGAACGTGCCGAGGGCAATTTCCGCGGTCACGATTTCGGTGAGCTGACCGGTGAGGTTGACGACGAAGCCGAAGCCACCCGTCGGGCCCGTGATGCGCGAATCGTCGTTCACGTCCGAGACGAGGACGTTCGGAATTCCGATGCCCGTCTCGCCCGCCTGGCCTGCTGTGCGCGAGATGTATTTCACCCTGCCCGTGAGTGCTGTGGGCGTTGGCGATGGTGGCGACGGCATCGTGAAGTCGAGACCGTTGAGGAACTGTGCGTGGGCACTTGGCAGCACGGCGTTGCGCACGTCGTCGAGCCAGGCGCCCTGCGTGCCCGGTGCTGTGCCCAACACCTGCTGCTCTTGCTCGGTGGTGAGCGGCTGGTAGCCCACGATGTCGAGCACGCCCGTGATGGGCTTGTCGGCGACGATGTGACTCGCGTCGGCACTCACGCGCGCCAACACACGCGGCACGATGCGCGCGCTGGCGTCGTCGAGGGCGTAGACAATCACCACGTGACCCGCCGCGAGACCGCTGGTGTTCGGGAAGTGCAGCGTGCTGGGCTTTGTGAACTGCGTGCCCTGCGGCTGCACACTCCACAGCACTGGCGAACCGATGCGCCCGTCGATGGCGTGTGGCAACGAGTGCGTTGGCACCTTTGTGACCGTGAGCTGGCCGCGCGTGCTGCCGTCGGTGAAGGCGATGCCGAGGGGCTCGGTTTGGTGCACGCCGAAGCCCACACTCGCGCCGCCGAAGCTGGCGTTGAGCGGCTCGGTGGCGTCGACAAACACGGCTGAGCTGCGATCGATGACCTGCAGGATGTGCGGGCCAACCGTGTTCACCTGCTCGGGCTCGACAACGATCTGCGGACGGAACGCCGTGAGCGGCTGCTCCTCGCCCGGTGCCGAGATGTGCAGACGATAGGCGTTGGCCTCGAGGTCGAGCACACCCCAGTGGCCGTCAGAACCCGTCACCGCGGTGTGGCTTGTGCCCTCGATGACGACGCGCGCGCCCACCACGGGCCGGAGGTCTTCGTCGAGCACCACGCCCACCACACCGGTGAGCGGCGCGCGCACTGTGAACGTGCCCTCGAAGCCACCCTGCTGCGACGGCGGGGTTTCACTCTCGAGCCCGCTGACGCGCACGACGACGCGCGCCTTCTCGCTGAGCGGACGCTGCGGGATGAGCGACGCCATCAAGCCGTCGGGCGACGTCGACACGCTGAAATCAACCGCGTTGCCGTTGACCAACAGGCGCACAGCGCTGGCCACCGACGACGACAGGACCGGCTTGCTGAAGCCGAGGCTGATCAACGTGTCGGGCTCGACGTCGGCGGCGTCGACGTCGGGCGACAGCAGCGACACCGTGAGGGGCTGGGTGCTGCCATCGACGTAGCTGACCGTGGTGGTGGCCGTGGTTTGGGCGCCCAGGCTGTCGGTGGCGACGAAGGTGATGGTGTTGCTGCCCGCGACGAGAGGAACGTCGGCCTCGTACACACCACCAGCATTGTCGGCGGCCACACCGTTCATGGTGACTGTGGCGATGGGCGACGACGACGACACCGTGGCGCGCACGCGCGTTGGCGTGGTGTACAGCGTGGCATCGGGGGCGGGTGCCACGATCTGCACGCGCGGCGGCACCGGACTGAAGACCACATGGCGCTCGACGAGCGTGACGTTGTGGGCGACATCGACGGCGCGCACCGTGATGGTGTTGAGCCCCGGGACCAACAGCACCTGCTGCGCGACGGTGCCGGCGACCACGACGACGTCGTCACCGTTCACCGTCACGCGCTCGAGATGCAAGTCGCCCACGGTGGCGTTGACCAGCAGCACATTGCTCTGCACGACAACGCCCTCGATCGGGCTCGTGACCTCGACGGAGGGTGCTGTGCGGTCGATGGTGAGGTCGCGCGTGGCGGAGGCCGTGTCGGTGCCGCTGCGCACCTCGACGTCGAGATGCAGTGGGCCCTCGGGCGGTGCAAACGTGAGCTGAAAGCCCCTGCCCACGACGGTGGCAGGCAAGCCGTTGATGGTCGCCGTGTAGGGCGCACGACCGCCGCTGATCGCACCGCTGACCGTGATGGTGGCATCGGCGACAATCGACGACGCTGCTGGGCTGCTCAGCGAGACGAGGAGCTGTCCTTCGCCCTCACCTTCACCTTCGCCTTCGCCCTCACCTTCGCCTTCGCCTTCGCCCTCACCTTCACCTTCGCCCTCTCCTTCACCTTCGCCTTCACCTTCGCCTTCGCCCTCACCTTCGCCTTCGCCTTCGCCTTCGCCTTCACCCTCGCCCTCGCCCTCGCCTTCACCTTCGCCCTCGCCCTCGCCTTCACCTTCACCACCCGCGGTGAAGAAGACGTGACGAACGGCGGTGGTGTGGTGGCCCGCGACGTCGACGGCGTCGAAGGTCAGCAGGTTGTCGCCGGCGACCAGCGTGACCGTGCCGCGGTAGTGGTCGTTGTCGCTCCGCAACAACGAGGTGCCCGACACGCTCACGTCGGCGATGCCAAACGCGTCGGTGGCGATGACGTTGACGTCGACGGTGGCGCTGCTGACGTTGCCGCCGAGCGGCGCGATGACATCGATGGTGGGCGCTGTCTGGTCGAGCGTGAAGTGCAGGGTGCGTGTGGTGACGTTGCCCGCGGCGTCGGTCGCGGTGGCGATCACGGTGTGCGCGCCGTCGGTGTCGACGACGGTGGAGGTGCCCGCGAGCTCGGCGTCGATGCTGGCCTCGAGCACCACGGCTGATGCGTCAGTCGCGGCGATGGTAATCGTGGCAGCGGTGCGACGGATCTCGCCGTCGACAGCGCCCGTGATCTCAATTGTTGGGGCGGTGTTGTCGATGGTGAAGGCATGCGTCGCGTCGACGACGGTGGCGCCGCAACCAGCTTTCGCCTTGAGCAACCACGTGCCCTCGGCACTGATGGTGCCGCCCGCAAACGGCTCGCCATTGAGCGAGAACGTCGAGACATCTTCGCCGCTCGTCGACAACGCGACGGTGACGGGGCCTTGCACGATGCTGCCGTCGGCCACAGCGCCCGCGGGGTTCTGCACCGACAACGCGAGCGTGGGTGGCGGGGCGAGGGCGTCGACGAGGGCCAGGCCCACGGTGGTTGTGGTGGGCGCATCGACGATGCGCAGGCCCACGGCGTCGGCAGGCACTTCGTCGCCGGCGGCGATCGCTCCCGGGGCGGTGCTCAGGCACGACACGAACGCGAACACGTCGTCGGCCGCGCGGTACGTGCAGCGCGTGAGGGTGTTGCCGTTGTCGAACTGCAGCGATGCTTCGGAACCCGCAGCGACGGGTGCGGTGGCGCCGAAGGTGTGTGGCACGACGAAACGCGCGTCGCGGCACAAGCACTGCACGGCGTCGGTGCGGCCGGCTTCGGCACCAGCGGCGCTGGTGATTTCGGCATCGAGCTCGGCGGTGAGGCACTGCTCGCACACGTCGCCAAAGCCCGCGCACGCCAGCGGCTGCAGTGGTTCTGCGCACGCCGTCGGGAAGCAGGGGTCGAGGTGGTCGAGCACGCCGTCGCCGTTGCTGTCGCGCGGTGACAGCGGGTCGGGGCCGCGCTCCGCACTCGTGAGCACGCCGTCGTTGTCGTCGTCGGGATCGCGCGCGTCGATCAGGCCATCGCCATCGTGGTCGGGGGGCGAGGCCGCAGTGGTGACTTCGTACGCGTCGCCCAGGCCGTCGTCGTCGGTGTCGGCGCGGGCGGGATCGGTGCCGAGCTGCACCTCGCGCGCGTCGGTGAGGCCGTCGTTGTCGGTGTCGGCGCGCAGGGTGAGGCATGCAAGTGATCCAGCATCGGGCACGCAGGGGTCGACGTTGTCGTGGTCGTATTCGTCGACGTACAGGTCGCCATCGGTGTCGACGTCGTCGGACTCAAGGGCACCATTGATGCCGTCGGTGTCGTCGTCGGAGAACGCTTCGCCCACATCGCCGTCCCAGCCGCCATCGCCGTCGGTGTCGTGGTTTCTGGGGTCGGTGCCGAAGTGGGCTTCTTCGGCGTTGGTGAGGCTGTCCATGTCGAAGTCGCAGGTGCCCGCGAGGTCGAAGGGGTGGCAGGCATCGCCGTCGTCGAGCTCGGCCTCGGCACTCAGGCCGTCCTGGTCGGCGTCGACCATCGAGGACTCGAGCGCGTCGTTGATGCCGTCGTGGTCGGTGTCGAGGGCGGCTTCGAGGCCGTCGAGTTCGGCGTCGGCGTCGGTATCGGCGAGCGTGGGGTTTGTGCCGAAGGTCTGCTCTTGCAGCCACGTGAGGCCATCCAGGTCGACATCGCATGTCGGCGACGAGATCGCGTCAGGGAAGCAGGCGTCAGCATCGGCAGCGTCCCATTGATCGGGAGTGCCGTCGCCGTCGACGTCACTCGTGCGGCTCTCGAGGGCGTTGTTCTTGCCGTCCTGGTCGTCGTCGCTGGCGGCCTCCCAGCCATCGGGCTGGCCGTCGCCGTCGGTGTCGACGTTGTCGGGGTTTGTGCCGTAGGTGGCTTCGCGCGCGTTCGTGAGGCCGTCGCCGTCGGCGTCGCAGGTGCCAGCGCGGTTTGAGGGCACGCAGGCGTTGGTGTTTTGCGGGTCGGTCTCGTCGGCCACGCCGTCGCTGTCGGCGTCGAGCAGCGACGATTCGCGGGCGTCGTTTTTGCCGTCGCCATCGGTATCGAGCGGAGCTTCAATCCCGTCGCGCTCGCCGTCGCCGTCGGTGTCGGGATTGGTGCTGCTGGTGCCGAAGGTGAGTTCGCGTGCGTTGGTGAGCCCATCGTTGTCGCGATCGCAGGTGGGTGCCGACAGCGCAGGCGCGCATGGGTTGGCGTCGGCGGCGTCGAACTGGTCGGCGGTGGTGTCGCCGTCAGCGTCGAGGATCTTTGATTCGATTGCGTTGTTCTTGCCGTCGCCGTCGTTGTCGCTCCAGGCCTCGACCCCGTCTTTGACGCCGTCGCCGTCGGTGTCGGCGACGACCGGGTTCGTACCGAACGTGGCTTCCTGCGCGTTGGTCAGGCCGTCGGCGTCGCGATCGCACGCCGGCGCGGTGTTGTTGGGCACACACGGGTTCGCGGCAGCCTCGACGCGCGAGCCTGCCAACAATGCGACCACCACCAGGAGCACGTACCGGTTCACAAATCCCCCGCCTTCACACCGTAGCGCTCACGCAGCGTCGTCAGCAGCTCGGCTCGACGTTGCTGGTGCAGCCGCGCGCGCAGAGCGTCTTTGGCTGCTTCGAAAGTTGGCGTCGCGGTGTCGGCCTCCGCGAGTGCTGTGATGATGTGTCGTTGTGGCCCCACCACGACGACGTTGCTGACCTCGCCGACCTTGAGGGCCGCGGCGGCCTCGAAGAACGCCGGGTCGACCTGCCCCTCGAGCAATTCGGGCAGCTCGCCGCCGCGCTCGGCCGTGGCCCCGTCGAGCGAGACCTCGCGGGCGATGTCGGCGAAGGCTGCCCCGCTGCGCAGGCGCGCCAGCACGAGTTCGCCGTCGTTGCCCACGGGCAGCACGATGTGGGCGACATGGATGCGACGCTTGGTGAGCGAGGCGCGCTCGCTCTCGAAGGCCTTGCGGAGCGTGGCGTCGTCGAGGTCTTTGCCGAGCGTGTCGGTGACGTGCTGGGCAACGAGCTGGCGTTCAGCACGGTGCAGGCGGGCCTGCAGCTCGGGGTCGGTAAGCGCGTCGGTGTCTTTGGCGTGGCGGAGCAGCAGCAGGTCGTCGACGAGGGACGCGCGCGCCGAAGCGCCCTCGGCGAGGGCGAGGTCTGCCGGGGTGACAGGCGTGCCGGCGACGTTCGGACCGCCCGAACCCGAGCAGCCCACCGCGGCCAGCAGGGCGAGCAGCGCCGCTCGTTTCACGGGCACACCGTGCCGTAGACTTCGATCGACGTCGCCGTGTTCTGCGGAATGTTCACGGACAACGTGTGGGTGCCGTTGGGCTTCGCGGGGAACGAGGTCTTCGTGGCCGCGCCGCTGCCGGGCACGGTGATGACGTTGAGGTTCACGCAGGCAGGTGCCCCGGGGAAGTTGGCGACCTCGACGACAACATCCTGCAGCGCGGGCTCGCCGTTGGTGAGTGTCACGAAGAGCTTCTCACCATTGATGACGGTGCGGCCAGCCGCCGAAATTGTACTAATTTGTGGCATACTTTGGAGTCGCACAACCATATTAGATCCAACGCTGTATCTTGGGGTGGAGATGCCAGCGAGACCCGAGCGGTCAATGGTATCAATACGGACAAAGCCCCGACCGCCGTACTCGGTTCCGTCGACGCCTGGCAACACACTGGTTGCCTCCAACGTGCCCGTTACAATCACGGCCGGTGCGACGATCCGAACGCACCCGCCCGAGGCACTACCTGCTGTCAGCTGGTTCGGGTAGATACCGCCAAGTGAGCGCACAGCTCCCGAGATGGAAATCTTGCCTTCAGACCCAATCAAGATCGCGCCACCACCACCACCACCGCCGCCTTGATTGAAGCCACCGGCTCCCCCCGACCCACCTGTCAGGGGGAAGCATGATGGATTTCCATAGATGGATCCGGTGCCCTTTCTACCCCAACCCGTCCCGTCGGGGCCGACGGCCGAGTAGCTGCCAGACCAAAGGGCCCTTCGTGAGTTGTTGTCCTCAACGGCTACCGGAGTGAAATGGCCGCCTCCAGGGCCGTGGCCGTCACCGGGCGTGGCGCCGAAACCTGGTTCGCCGCCATCGTAGCCACCAGGCCCACCGCGCCCGCCGGCCGAGGTTTGACCCCGTTGCCCGTCGACATGGACGAGACCTGCGATCGTGACATCGCCTGTTGCCAGCAGATAGACAGGGTCATTCATTGCATTGCTTTTAAACCCGACAGTGACATTCGCTGGAATGTTGATCGTAGAAAACTCAAATCGCCCACCCGCCGGGACCGTGAGGAGATATGGGCTCCCAAATTGACCATCGGTGTCGTGCACGTCAAGATAGTCCTTATTCAGAACACCATCTGCACCGGTGCTGCCGCCGACGAGGACGACTTGCGCCGCGAGATTGAAGTGTAGCAACAAGATTCCAAGCATATTCTCTCCTGCTTATTTACACTGCAATCCGTCGAGATTGCTGCCGTTTACACATACCGGTGGCGTTGCCACGAAACTGCCCGTCCCCGCTGCGTCGACGACAAACCGCACCACTGTTGGCTGCGCACGCGAGCCAAATGTGCCCGTATCTGCAGCGCCGAGTTCGTAACTGAAGCGCACCACCGTTGGCTGCTGCCGAGAGGCGAACGTGCCCATGTTGGCTGCACTTGGATCGGCCACGAATCGCACAATCGTTGGCTGCGCCGTTGAAGCGAACGTGCCGAGGCCTGCAGCGCCTGACTCGTTGACGAAGCGCACCACCGTGGGCTGGTCGTTCGCAGCGACGAAGCCGCTGGGGTAGCTGGCCGCGAGGTTGGGCGAGGACTTCATCTCCACCTCGATGCCGTCGCGGAAGCCGTCGTTGTCGCTGTCGGGGTCGTCGATCCTGGTGCCTGCCAGGAGTTCCGCAGCGTCGGAGAGTGCGTCGCCGTCACTGTCTTCGTCGCCGTCAGGCTTGCCGTCGCCGTCGCTGTCTGCCACGGCGGGGTTGGTGCCAAGCGCCAGCTCGCTCTCGTTGCTGATGCCGTCGCCGTCGAAGTCTTCGCGACCGTCGAGCTTGCCATTGCCGTTGCTGTCGGGGTTGTTGGGCTGAAGGCCGAGAAGCGCTTCATACGTGTCCGGAACGCCGTCGTCGTCGCTGTCGAGCGAGACCGTGAACGTCCACTCAATGCTCGAAGCGACGTTCCCTGCCGCATCGGTCACACCCGCCACCGTCGCCCGATAGCGCCCCGGACCAACGTCGCATGGAGCAAGCAACACGTCGGCGGCCGCGGCGGTGGCGTTACATGGCTCGAGCGTGACGTCGTCGCCGGTATTGAAGACTCCGTCTGTGCCCGCTTCGACAATGGACGTGCTCGCACCAGTCGTGCGCACCGACTCGGAGTACGCGACGGAGAGCGCCGCCACCTGCTGCGGAGCAACGGCCTCGATGGCGCCATTGCGCGGCAGCGTTGAAACCACGGTGGGTGCCTTGGTGTCGACGACGACGACATCTTCGATGTGCTCGGCGCATGCGAGGCGACTGCCGACCAACAGCTGCCCGCGCACTGTTGTGGACTGCGTGAGACGCACGGGCATGGTGTAGCGCTGCGGGCGCTGCGCGACGCCGTTGACCTCGAGCACGTACTGCGGGTACGCGCCCGGCACTGACGTGCTCATCGTGAACGTTGCGCTGTTTTCGTAGCCGCCCGTCGTCGTTTGGCCCGTGATGGTGACCGTGGGTGCAGCGTAGGCCGCCTCGCACGGGTCGCCCTCGTCGAGGTCGTCAGGCCCGGTGCACCCTGGATCATTCGGCGAGTCGGTAAGTCCGTCGAGGTCGTTGTCTTTGCCGTCGTTGCACGCGGGTTTGATGCAGCGGTCGACACCTTGCCCGTCGTTTTGGCAGACGAGCTCCTCGTCGCAAGCGAGGCGCACATCGACGTTGCTGCTGTTGCCTGCAAGAGCCGCGAGCGCGTTGAACTTGTCGCAGCGGCTGTTTTCAAGCAGCACGCCGTCGACGATCAGGTTCACGTCTTCAGTCCCCGTGATGCCGATCAGCTGTGACCCGCTGACCTCGAAGGTCTCGGCAGGACACGTCGCGGTGGTGCCGCACGTCTCCACCAGGGACACCGCAACGTCAGCCTGCGCCCCACCCGGCAGGTAGGCCTCGACGCCGACCCTCGCGCGGTACTGCTCAGGCAGTTCGAGCCGCACAAACGCGTCGGGTCCCGGTTCACACAAGGTCGACGACATGACGGCTCGTGACAGCTGCACCACGGCTGGCGTGACCGCGTTTGGCTCGATGACCAGTGCATCTGCACAGACGTCGCCTGGGGTGTGCTCGGTGCCGCTGGCAGCAACACAGCTCGGGTCGCTCCCGAAGTCGGTGTGACCATCGTTGTCGTTGTCGTTGCCGTCACTGCAGTCGGGCAGCGGGATCGGGTCAAGTTCGTCGTCGTCGTTCAGGTCGATGCAGCCCGGCTCGCGTGGGAAGTCGGCCTCGCCGTCGCTGTCGTTGTCGAGCCCGTCGCCGCACTCTGCGGTGCGCGTGATGTCGAGCGTGTACCGCTCACCGGCGAAGTCCTCGACGGTGATCGCAACCACGCTGCCTGCCGTGAGCGCCAGGCTCGTGCGATTGCTGCTCGAGGGACCGCTGCAGGCCAACTCGGCGCCGCCACAACCACCGTCGCGAACGACGACGCCGAGGGCGTTCACTGCCGCGAACGTGTAGCGACCGGTGCGGGGTACGGTCCACGACCAGGTCTCGTCGGCGAGCCCGCCAAGACTGCAGCGGCTCGACGACACGATGTCGCCTGCGGGCACGGTGCCTTCCACAGACAACGGCGCAGCGCCGGTGAGCGTGCGGTCGGGGCAGCTGCGAACATCGATGGTGCGCGTGACCTGTGCGGGACGCGTGCGACGGTCGGTGGCGACAACAGTGACCACGATGTCGTCGCTTCCGACTGTGTATGGCTCGGCGATGGCGGCGCCGTTGGTGTGTTTCACGAGGCTGCCGTTGGCGAACAGGTCGAGCGACAAGAGGTCGCCGTCTTCGTCGAACGCCGACGCCGTCAGGGTGACCGTGGCACCAGCACGCGCAAACAACGGCGCGCCTGCGGTTGGAACCGGAGCCACACCGTCGGGTGCCACCACGTAGCTGCGGGTGATTGGCGTTGCCGCATGGCCGGCGCTGTCGATCGCGCGTCCCTGCAAGACCACTGTTCGACCATCGCTGTTCGCCGGCAACACCAACGCCCAAGTCAACGACGCCGAGCCGACGCCATCAACACGGGTGAGCGTGGTGAGCGCGGCCTCCGACGAGCCCATCGCGAGTTCCAACGCGAACACGCCATCGTCGCTCGCCGAGAGCTGCACGAGGTTGATGGCGGGCCCCGCTTTGAGCGTGCTCGGCAAGCCCGTGAGCGAGAACGGTGGCGCCGTGTCGGCGATGACGTTCCAGGTACGGCGGACCTGTGCCGAGCGCCCTGCTCCATCGGTGACGACGACATCAACGTCGATGGTGTCGACGGCGTCGCTCGGTACGGTGATCGTGGAGACAAGGCGACGCGTGGTGCCCGCCGTTGTGGTGTCGACGAGTTCACCAACTGCGACGTCATCGACCGTCACGAGGCCCGTGGCGACGCCTGCAGCACCAATGACGTCGATGGCGATCCCGACGTCGGCACCAGGTCGCACGGCGGTGTCGCCGGGCGCCACCCAGCTCGCGCTGAGCGTGGACGGCGGTGCTGCGACGTAGAGTACCGGTGACAACGCCGTGCTCGTGCCGCCAGCACTCTGGCTCGTGACCGCGAACTGCAACGGCGCGCCCACGCTCAACGACGACGGCAAGGTCACGTTGAAACGCAGGTCGCCATCGTCGGCGTCGCCGAGCAACTGACGGGTCGCCCCCATGACCAGCTCGACAGACGTGACGTCGGCGCGTTGGGCGTCGGCCAACACCGACACGATGCTGCCGGCGAGAACGTCGGCCGACGACGGCGCCACGACCGCCACGGCCGCACGGGCCACCTGCGCCTGGCGCACTGTTACGCCGTCGAGGGCGTCGAGCACCACGAGCGAATCGCCAACGACAGCGGCATCGAGGGCGCGCGGCGTTGCAAAGGTGGTGACCGCGAACGTGTCGGTGTCGACGACGTGCAAACCCGCGCTGCCTGCGGCAACGAGGACCTGATGCCCGGCCAGACGCACACGACGCGGCGTGCCGACGAGGGCCACCGATGTCGCGAGCTGCAGTGCATTGTTCACGTTGCGCACGATGGTGAGCGTGCCAGTGCTGGCGACCACCACGTCGTCACCATTGAAGGCCACGCGTGTTCCCACAGGCACGGCTGTTGACGCGAGCACCTGCGGTGCACCACGCGGATCGACGCCCATCAGTAGGACGCGTCCCGACGACAACAGCACTGCCGCTTGCGCACCAGCAGCCGCGACGTCGACGATTGTACCGTCCAGCGTGGTCAACGAGGCGATCGAGGTCGAAAACGCCGCCGTGCCGAGTTCGTTGCCGCGCCCCCACCAGACGCGTCCACGGCCCGACGACATCGTTGTGATGCCTGTGGTCGTGGCGGCAACACCCGGCAGTGACAGCGGCGTCCACGTGGTGCTGCTCGCAGCACGCCAGGCTGACAAGCGGCCCTCGCTCGTGAGGAACACGACGTGGTCGGTCGACGAAGAGACGACGCCAACGGGAAGGTTGGTGGCGCTCACCGAAAGAGACGCACCGACAATGTCGAGCCGCTGCGACTTCGCACCGCGGACGATCAGGTCGCCGGCGACGTCGACGATCTGCTCGGGAACATCGCCGAGGGCTGTGGTCGAGACGGTCGCATACACGTCGTGGTCTGTCGCTGCCGACTTGAGCGCGCGAACGCCAGTCGAGCCTGCGAAGTACACGGTGTCGCCGAACGCCGCGATGTCGCTGATGTTGTCGGCTTCACGAACCGCGCGGACGCCAAGCGCTGCGCGACGACGCAAGTCGAGTTCATACAAGGCATCGCCAAGCACGAAGGCGCGCGCCCCCGCGGTCACGATCCGATCGCCACCGACGTCGACACGGGCGAGAACGCCTTCGCTGACGTCGACGAGGCTTGTCGAGGTGTCGGTCACCACAAGCACGCGTGAGGCGTCGATGGCCGCTCCTGCGCGGATCGTTTCGGTGGTGGTGAACAGCGTGGTGACGCCACCCGCGACCACACGCTGCACGCGACCGCCGCGCACAACGAGGATGCTGGTGACGCCAACGTCGAGCAGCGCGCTCGCATCGATGATCGCGGTGCTGGTCAGGGTTTGATCGATCTCAACCACAAGGCCAGTCGACGTGTGCGCGAGCAGTCGCCCGTGACCCGTTTTGACGTCGTCGACAGCGCCGACCGCCACCGGCACGCCGCCGATGACGAGCCCGTTGGCCGCACGGATCACACGTTGGCCGCGCCACAACGCCAGGACATCGCCTGGCTGCGACGACGACGACGTCGGCAGGAGCTGCTGCGCACCGTTCGCGGTGTGCGCCACGAGCACACCAGCCTCGGCGACAAGGCGGCGGACGGGCGTGGTGGTCAACGTTGTGGTTGTGCTGTCGGCAGGGGCAATGCGGCGCGACGCCGTGGCCTGACGACGGTTGCCCGCCGCGTCGGTCGCCACGGCGTCGACACGGAGCAGCGCGCCCGCGGCAACCGTGGGAACAACGAAGGCCGTTTCGGCACCGCCGGTCAGCTGCACCACGTCGTCAATCGCGATGGTGGTGGTGACCTCGACCGCGCCTGCATCGCTGACCGCACGGGTTGTGACGAGCGCGCCGGGAGCGACTGGACCATCAGGCAGCACGAGCAGCGAGAGCGATGGGTTTGTGAGGTCGTCGACAACGGTGAGGTTGAGTGTGCGGCGCAGCTGTTGACCAGAGCGGCTGGTGGCGGTCGCCTGGATGACGACCGTGGATGCGCCGGTGGTCGCCGGAGCGCGCAGGTCGACGCGCCACGGCGCTGCAATGCTGCTGCGGCGATCGCCAACGACGGTGCCAACAACGGCCTCGAACGCGATCTCGACGATGTCGGCGCTGACGTCCACGGCTTTCACGCCTATCGGCGTGCCTTCGGCGATGGCTCCGCTCCCGTCGCGCACGAGCTCGAACGTTGGGGCAGACGTTGCTGCGACCACCGCGATCGTGGACGTGACCCGCGCGCCGCGGGTGCCATCGGCAGCCACAGGGACCGCGCCGACCACGACCGAGCCCGCAGCAGACGGCATGACAACTTCGCGTTGCTGCAATGGTGTGCCCGTGCCCTGGTCGACACCGTTGACGTCGACAACGACGGCCGCGACGGCGCCCTGCAGCACGAACTCGAGGTTGACGACGCCGCCGGCTGTGGCCGTTGTCGCTACGCGCCACGCGGTGATGGCGGGCGCGGTGGGCTCAAACGTGGTGGTGCTGTTGCGGCAGCTCTGAGCGCCCGACACCGACGTCGCGCAGATGGTGACCTCGTGCGCGCCAGCGGCGATCGATGGCAGCGCCGGAACGCCGTTGAAGGCGCGAGCGACGCGGCCGCCATCGACGAACACATCAACGGTGACGACATCGACAACATCGCTGTTGCTGCTGACGGTCAGGCCGCTGGCGGCGGTGGTGGTCGCTGCCATCGTCGTTGGGATTGTTCCCGAGAGTTCCACCGACGCCGGAGCGGCGCGGTGCAGGCGGCGCATGTGCACGGTGTTGTTGCGCGTGAAGAACCAGCGATCGCCGCTGACGACGACGCCTTCGTCTTCAGTGGAGAACACCGCAGCCCCACCAACCAACAACGATGTGTCGGCCAGACCGTGCACCAACAGGTGTGGCCCAAAGCGCGAGAGCGATCGCGCTGGGAGCGGCAACTCGACCGCAGCGTTGTCGGCGCAGACGATGTCAGTGGCGTTGGCACCGCCGAGGACGCACAACGTTGTGCCTGCACCGGCGACGGCATCGATCGGCTGTGGCCATGTCGCTGTTGCCGGCGCAACGGCGCTCACGGTGCCGGTGAGGACGTCGAGGTCGACAACATCTGCGGCGTCAACGACCGCGGTGACCTTGTTGCCTGTGCTGGCGAGGGCGGTGATCGCCCCCAACACGTGACGTTGAAGCTCCGTGCCGTCAGGGCGAATGACAACGAGACCGTCATCCTGCCCAAGCGCAACCAGGCCAACCGCCTCGACCACCGCGTTGGTGGTGCCGGCGATGGTCGTGGTGCCGGTGAGGGCAAGCGTGTCGCGTCGACGACGCTGCACCTGGGTGCTGCCCTGGTGATTGATGACAACGAGCACGGCGTCGCCCGCGGAGACGAGGCCAACAGGGTCGCCGGCGAAGTCGATGTGCGCGCTGGCGTTCGCGAGCAGCGCGCGACCTCCCGAGGTCCGCCCGAGCGCCAGCGTGGTGGCTCCCGAGGTGTCGGCATCGACGGTGACCACTTCTGCTGTGCGGTCGTCGAACTCGATGACGTTGTTGCTCTCAGTGGTGAGCCATGGCGTGACGGCGACGTTTTCGGCCGCTGACAGCGCGGTGCCTGCGGCCGTCGTGATGGCAGCGGCGACGATGGTGACGTCGTGCGCATCCGATGTCGTGGTCGCCGAGGCCGTGCTGTCGCCGCTGCCGATCACGACAGCGTCCTGCACGATGCTCGTCGACGGCGTGGCGGGAACCGACACGGTTTGAGCGACGTCGAGGCGCGTGCCGGCCAACAGCGGCGCGCCATTGGGCCAGCGAAGGACGTGGAGTTCGCCGGTGGCCTCGTCGACGTTCACGATGCGAACCGTGCGCGCGGCAGTGTTGCGACCATCGCCGACAGAGATGACAGCAACTTCGTCCTCGACGACCGTTGGCGCCAGGCGCGTGGTGGCAAACCGACCACCGTCAACAGCGACCTCAACCGTTTCGCCAAACGCATCAACCCTCACCGTCGCGGCACTCGCCGTACCGGCGATGGTCAGCGTGCTGTGCTCGTTGATGCGCGCATCGCCGGCGGGCGAGGTGAGACGCAGCGAGCCAGGAGCTTCTGTGGTCTGCCAGGTGAACTGGCGCGTGTTGTGGTTGCCGCGCGTGTCGAGGGCAGTGACGTCGACCTGGAGCGTTGAGCTGTCTGGCATGACGTCGAAGCGCCACGGCGGCGCCGAGAGGGTGCGACTGACCCCGGCAGTGCGCAGCTCGACCGAGCCAACGCCTCCGGTATCGGTGACGTCGAGGTCGATGGTGACCTGCCGATCCTTTGGCAGACGTGCCGTCGCCACCGGCGCGAGCAGCGAAATCTGCGGCGGGGTGGTGTCGGCGGACACCGAGATGGTGCGCGACGCCAGCGGACTGGTTTGACCACCGTTGTCCGTTGCTCGTGCGGTGATCACGTGGTCGCCCGCACTGAAGCGCTGGCGCACCGACGTGGTCTGGTTGGAGCCGTCGGAAACAACCTGACCGTCGACCGTGAGCACCAATCGGGCAATCGCGATGTCATCGATAGACGCGACGTCGACGACGACTGGTTCAGCGTCCTGCGGGCTCGCGGTGGAGAACACGATCGTGGGGGCGGCGGGCGGATTGTCGGCGGTGACGCGGACGTTGACGCCGAGGTCGCGCTGGTTGTGTGCAGCGTCGATCGCCGTGATGGCAATGTGGCTCGTGGAGTCGGCGATGGTCGCTTGCGGCCACGCCCAGGTGAACTCCAGGGTCTGATCGGAGACCCCAGTGCGGTTGGCGACAACCACGCCGTCGATGGTGACGACGAGGCTGCTGACGACGTGGCTGTCGTCGTTCACATTCAGGCTGAACGTCCACGGCAGGCCGCGCGCAAACGGCGTGCCGTCAACGACGGCGGCGCCTTGGCGACGCAATGACAGTGTTGGCTTCTCGACGTCCTGAACGCGGAAGACGATCGCCTTCTCGGTGCCGGCGTTGCCAAGCAGGTCGCGCTGCGCCCGAACAACGAGGTTCATCGAGCCAGACGATGGCAGCGTTGCGTTGTTGAGTTCGACGACGCGCGGGTCGACGCTTGACCGCTGTGGCGCAAGGCTGACGCCCGCAAGGACGATCGGTGACAGCGGCACGCCGACGGGTTCGTCGAACACGAGCTGCAACGACGACGTCGGCGACACGGGCCGGTCGGCAGGCAGGAGGTTGACGACGACAGGACCGTGGCGGTCGTCGCGCTGCAGCAGATCGCTGCGTGTGACACTGGCGACGCCCGGTTGCGTCACCGTCACGGCGAGCGCTGCGTTCGGCCCGGCAGGCACTGCAACCTGCAGTGCGGTCGACGACACGAAGGTAGCGGCGACAGCAACATTGTCGATGGTGACCCTGGCACCGCGGGTGAAGCCGCTGCCGCGCAGTTCCACCGACCCACCGAGGTTGTCGACGACAGCGGGCGTGATGGTGGAGAGCGTGAGCGGCGCGATGTACGCAAACGCGGCATCGGCGCGAAGCGTGCCGGTCGGCGTCGTGACGACGATGTCAACCGGGCCCGCGGCGCGCGCTGCCGGCGTGACGAACTCGATGCCTTCGAGGGTGGGCGTGAAGGCGACGACGTCGCCGCCGACCTCGAGCCGCGTGGCCGTGCCGATCCCCTGCCCGCTGAGTGCGACGACGGTGCCGCCAGCCTGCGGACCATGATCGGGAGTGACCGACGTCAGCGTGTGCGGCACACCGTCGACGGCGTGCCAGCCAAAGCGCCAGGGGCTGCCGAAGGCACTGTTGTTGACTGGCCAGGCCCCGAACTGCACCGATGCCGCGAACGATCCGACCACGGGTACATTGGCGACAGCGCCGAACGACGACGCCGTGGTGAGTTGGTGCTGTGCCACACCGAGGTTGACGAAGCCGCCCAACACGGTGGTGACAGGTGCCTCGGTACCGAGTGCAATGGTCACGGGCTCACCAACGACGAGCGCGCCACCAGGCAACGGTGTCGAAGACGCGGGGACGGCGTACGGCAGCGCCAGGACAGCAGCGGTGCTGCTCAGCGCCACGAGGGTGCCGTTGCTGAAGGCAACACCGCGCGACCAGGTCGGTGTGAATGACAAATGCCGCGCCGTGGAGGTCGTGACGTCGAACAGGCTGGTGTTGGCGCCAGCGATCGCCAGCACTGGTCCGTGCAACGCAATCGATCCGCCCACTGCGGTACCAGCACTCACAGGAGCAATGGCGCCGTCGACATCGACCACGACGAAGCCCGTCGTCGTGAGCGCGGCCACCTGGGTGCCAAACGTGCTGAGCGCGACGGCATCACCGGTGAGTTCACGGCGTTCGATCACGTCGAGCAAGCCATTGGTGCTATCGAGGAGCAACAACGAAGCCGGCGTTGCGTCGGTCAACGCCACGATGCCAGCGGTGGTGACGGCGAGTTCGGCGATCGGCGCTTCGAGCACGGTGCTGGCGACGACGTCGAAGACACCATCGATCGAGGCAAAGAGGGTCGCCTCATCTCCATCGGTAACGGCCATCACGAGGCGATCGTCTGCGGTGCCGACGGCCACGTGATTGCCACCAACGTACGTCGTGACTTCTGGTGCACCGAGTATGCACGACGATGGTGTGCAACGCGCAAGGGACCAGCGGTAGAGCGCAGACGACGTGACTGCGACGATCGAGTCGTCGTCGAGCTCAAGGTCGAGCGCCGATGCGCCCAACGTCACGGTTGCGAGTTCGCGCACTGCTGTTGGAACAGTCGTGTCGTAGAGATGAACGCGGGTGGCGTCTGCGATGGCAAGACGGCGGCCACGGGCGGCCACGCGCTGACCATCCACCGGGATCGTGCTGTGCGACGTGAGCGTAAACGTGAACGCGGTTGCGGCGGTTGCGATGGCAACATCGCCAGGGTTCGCAACCGTCACGCTCACATCACCGATGACGTCGTCAGGGATGGTGACCAGCAACGAGCCATCAGCCTGCTGCGACGTGGTGCGCGCCGGCACTGCGCCAAAGCGCACGACCGAAGCACTCGACAAGCCCGTGCCTTTCACCACGACCGCGCCGCGGCTGTTGAACGGCTGCGACGTCGGCTGCACCGTCGTGATGGTGGGTGAACGCAGGTAACGCACGCCGCCCCAGCGGCGCGCGACGAGACCACCGGGCGTGGTCACCTCGACCGTCGCGGCGCCTTCAACACCAGCCGGTGCAAGCACCACCAGGTCGTCAGCTCTCGACGACGACATCGCGACGGCTACGGCGCCACCAATTGTCACCGTGGCGTCTGCGGGCAACGCTGCGCCACGAATGTGCAACGGTGCGCCGGCGAGCGGGGCGACCGCGGGGGAGACCTCGGTGATGGCGGGCGCGCTCTCGTTGGGACGCGTACCAGTCTGCCACGTGGCCCGCTGGGTGACCGGCTGTGTCGACGTCGACAAACCTTTGAGACCAGCAAGGGTGAGTTGCACGGCCTGCCCTGCTGGAAGTGTCGAGCCCGTCGACACGTCGACAAGGATGCGCGTCGCATCGACGCGTTGGGTTCGCAGCGGCTCAAGCGCGCCAGCGTCGGTGTGCAGACTGATGCCAGCACGCGACGAGGGACTGAGCTGCTCTCCGAGCGCGACCGTCAACGCCGCATTCGGAGCAATGGGGTCGATGGTGGTGGGGTTGAGTTCGAGCACTTCGAGATGTTCGGTGCTGACGGTGACGACGGCACCGCTGAGTTTGTCGCTCACCGTCAACGGCGTTCCAGCGGCGAGCCGCTCGCCGGCGCGCAGCGGGTAGACCGTTGCTGCGAACAAACGTTGTCCGCGACGTTCGAAGCTGCGGACGTCGTCGTTGAGCGACAACGTTTCGACCCACGCCGGCTGCGCCCCAACGGGCACACTGAAGCGCTGGATGGCACCTGCGCCCGCGGCGACGAGGATCGTGTCCATCGTGACGTCGACGTCCCAGGCCTCGGCGTCACCCTGCAACACGACGGTGCCGATGGGCGCTGGTGCGGTGGGCTCGGTGAGATCGACGATCTGCACCATGCCTTGTGCACCGAGTGCCACGAACGCCCGGTTGCCATCAACCTCGATGTCGGTGGCGGCGCTGCCGAGCGGGAGGCGCCCAAGCACGCGAAGATCGCCACGACGGGCGTCGACGACGAGCAGCGTTCCATCGGCTGCCGACGCCACAACAAGATTGCGCGCAACCGCGAGGCGACGAACACCGCCAGCAATGCTGACACGACCAAGCGCAACAAGCCCTGCGGGCGTTCGCAGCAACTGGCTGATGCCAGCGTCGTCAGCAGCGAGAACGATGTCATCGCGAACCACGACGTCGTGCACAGCACCGTCGCCAGCAGCCGTCGCCACGACAGCAGCGCGGTCGGTCACACTGATGTCGACCAGCTGAACACCGGCGGTCCCCGCAGCTGCGTAGAGGAGGTCGTCGACGACGACGAGGTGCTCGACACCGCTACCGCCAACGTCGATGACGCCCTGGTACTGACGAAGTGCGTTTGGTTCCGACGCATCCCAACCGACGATCATGCCGCGCGGCTGACCAATCGTGACGCCTTCGCGGGTGAGCGCACCGCCCGCTGCAGTCCAGATGTCGGTGCCGTGAAGCGCAACGTCAGCAAGCGGTGGAGACGTGACCGTGGCAACCGCACCAGACCCGTAGCGGTAGGCCGCCGGCAACTGCGCCTGCTCCTGCGTGACCTGCACGGTGACGTCGACGAGGCCGCTTGTGCCCGGCGGGACGATGGCGCGCGCGCTGCGGCTCGAATCGACGCTCACCAGGAAGGAAGCCGTCGCGCCGAACACCACGGCCATACCAGGTCGGAAGCCACGGCCCGTCAGCGTGACGGTGTTTGTACCCATCAGCGGACCGCTGGTGGGCGACAACGCAATCAGCGTGAGGTTGTCGTCGACGCGGATCGCAGCGTCGCGCCGAGCGCGAAGCCCCGAGGCATCGACCACCTCGACAGCGTACAGGCCTTCGTTGCCGAGTCCTTCGAGGTCGACCTCGAGGTGCCCGTCGCCAACGAGCGTGGCCGGCCACTCCTGGTCGCCGATGAACACGCGCGACGCTTCGTTGAAGCCGCTGCCGTCAATCGCGAGGAGAAACGGCGCATCGATCGACACGGTGTGCGGTGTCACCGACGTGATCGTTGGTTGGTCGCCGTCGACCGTGGTGAACGACCACGAGACAGGCGTTGCGAGCGGTTCCGCGCTGAACGAGCGCAGGTCGGTCGTGAGTGACGCCGTCACACGCGCCGGCAGCAGACCTTGCGGTGTGAAGGTGGCGACGGCGCCGCGCACGTCGAACGTGACCTCGTGCGTTCCATCGACGGCACCAAACGCGCTCGTCACCGGCATCGATGTGGGCGACAGGCTCCGTGCGCTGATGGGTTGGCTTACCTCGGCACTCACAGCGGTGCTTGCCTGTGCAAGCCCACGTGGCGCGACGTTGAACACCTGGAAGCGCGAGACCTCGAGGGCGGTGAGTGTCGCCTCTGCTGCCGAGGCGACGTAGACGAGCGCTCCCTGTCGCGTGAGGCCAGCGGTGCGCACGCCGACCACCTTGGTCTCGAGCAGCGTCAATGGGCTGGTCGAGTAGACCTGCACCTGGTTGCCAATCGTGACGTAGGCGCGCCCCGGCAGCAGCAGCAGACGGCTGCGGACGCGGTCCGCCACACTCGCGACGCCTGCGTCGACGGCGATCGAGTTCGTCGTCGCACCGTTTGCATCCAACAGACGAAGCGTCAGCCCATCAGCACCCGTTGCGGTGATGTCAGACGTGAGGACCGCGAGGCCGTCGAGTCCTTCATCGACAGCGAGAACGTCCTCGTCAAATTCGATCGCGCGCAATGTGGTTGGCTGTGAGGTCAGCGAGACCTCCTGCAAGAACCCGCCAGCAGCGCCGTCGACGCTGGTGGTGACCCACAGCGATTGTTCGCGGAAACGCACGTCGGTGGCGCGACCAAAGACCGGCACCTCCCGCACAACAAATGGGGCGTTTTCGTCGAACACGTCGACCAGTTGGACGCCGCGCTCGTCAACAGCAAGGGCCAACAGGTCGTCGCGCACGTCGAGGCCGTGCACGGGTGCCGTCGTCACAAGTGAGCCGCGACGCAGCGGGCGCTCCGGCAGCGAGATATCCATGATGTCGGCGCCGAAGTAGCCGCTCGCATCCGAGGCGACGAACAGCCGCGTTGCGCGCAACGCGATGTCGCTGGCCACGCGATCTGGGTAGCCAGGGAGGTCGATGCTCAGCTGTTCGGGCGTCTCGTACGCAAAGGAGCCCACGACGACGGGCGCTTCGCCCGGCCGCGTGACAGCGACGCGGACAAGCCCTGCGAGGTCTCTCTGCGGCGTCGCGAACGTCACCACCATCAACGTGTCGACATCGACGGCGACGCCAGCAACGTCCCCGATCGTGATCGAACTCCCCGGTGCGAGACTCGCGCGCGGGAACGTGAGTGTCACCCTGGTGCCACCAGCGAGCGGGCCATGCGCAGGAGAAACGGTGGCCGGCTCAAGTGGCGCCAGCACCAACAGGCCCTGGGGTTCGGTAGCGGTCGGGCCACCGGCGTCGACGACTTCGACATCGTGGGAGCCGGCAGCAAGCTGCGGCACAACAACCGCAAGCGCGCCGTCGACGATATCGAACGACGCAGCAACACCGCCGATGCGAACGTGCTTGACGCCGGTCAAGTTGGTGCCTGACACGGTCACGACGTCGCCAGCGCTCGCAAACAGCGGCCTGACCTCGTCGATCGAGGGCTGCAACGTGCCCGCAGGGCCGGTCGTGAACGACGTCGTCCAGGGGAGAAGCAGGCGCCCACCCTGGGTATCGGTCAACGTGGTGCCGACTGTGAGTTCGTAGCTGGTCTCTGGGGCAAGCGGCGCTCTGGGCGTTGCCACCACGGCGTGGCGCTCGCGCGCATTGTCGCGCTCGGTGGTGACATCGATTTCAACGCGCCCTGCAGGTCCTGTGAGCACCACCGTCGACGGCGCGAAGCCCGCAACGGGCCGGTTGAGATACACGCGCAGCGGTGCCGCCGTGGGCGCAACGCGTTCGTCGCGCGCCGGCGCGCTCCCGGTGGCGAGCATGAACGGCATTGCGAGTTCAACGAGCGAGGCCCCACCAGCGACGTAGGCTCGGTCGCCAAACACATCGACGTCGATGGCGTTTTCCGTGTTGCCCGCCGAGAGCACGTCAGGAACGGTCGGCTTGCGCACGTCGATCAAGACCACGCCGCCACCGCGCGAGGCGACAAACAGGACGTCGCCAACGAGTTCGAGCGCGTTTGGTTTGCCGGGTACGGCCATCAGCGTTTCGTCGAAGGGCACGAAGGCGACCTGTGTGAGTCGCGCGCCAACGTCGTAGAAGCGAACGCCGCTTTCGACGGCGACAGCAAGCACGCGATCGGTGATCCACACCACGTCTGCGGCGTCTTCGGTCAGCGACAGTTGCGCCTTGAGCACGGCGTTTGTTGACACAGCGCCGAGCACATCGATGCGTGCCCACGACTGGTTCCAGGTGTTGTGACCGGGGAGCACGTCGAGCGACCACTCTGGCGGTTGTGGCAGCGGGTTGCCCGAGGCGATCTGCGCCGCACTCGGTGGGCAGTACAGCACCCCCTTCAGCGACGATGACAAGACTGCGGCATGGCCTGCGCGGGCCACGGCGACGTCGATGGCGTTACCGCCAGCGAGCGCACCAACGGTGACCGGGTCGTTGGCTTGGCGCAGATCGACGATCTGAACAGTCCCGTCCTGATTCTTTGCAGGCTTCGTTCCGTTGCAGCCGTCCTGGTCGTCAGGTGGTGGGTCGACGCCCATCTCGATGCCCGTCACCAGTGCCGTGTGCCCACGGAGCGCCACGCGTCGGGCGAGCTGTGCTTGCGTCGAGCTCTCTCGGAAGAACGACGCCGTGGTGCCCTCGCCGGTCATCGCCAGGCTCACCAGCCCAGCTTCACCATTCGCCACCAGGACGCGGTCGCCGGTGACGAGCGTGTCGTGGCTGTCAGGCATGAGGTCGACATCAGGCAACGCCACGGTTCTTGGCGTGCGGAAGCTCAGCACCGCGATGACGAGGTCAGCGAGCAGGTTTTCTTCCGCCGGATTGTCCGACAGCGCGCTGAATGCCGCGAGGGCTGTCTTCGGGCCGTTGCTGCCACTGATGTCAAAGCCAATGGCGCTCGTCGTCGTCGGGATGGTGCCTGCCCCCATGAGCGGACCAACGAACGGGCGTGGTGTGCGGTTGCCACCGTTGCTCGCACCGCCTGCGGCGAAGGCGTAGCCAGGCTGACTCTCGTCGATATCGATCGACGACACCGTCGTGCCGCTGACGCGCTCGCTGTGGGTGCTGGTCAGGCCGTAGCCAAGCACGGGGCCCTCGGCTCGCTTCGAAGCCGCGTCGCGAACCACGACGGGAACAGGACCGAACGTCCCTGCGGGAGCGACAGCTTGCAGCAGCGTGTCGGAGCGCGTGATCACCTGCACCGCAGGGACGCCGCGGAAGAACACAGTCGGCCCAGTCGGAGCTTCAAGGCCCGCGCGCATGAAGCCATGGCCGCGGATGGTCACCAACGTACCGCCGAGGGGATTCAGGAACCGCGGCGTTGCGCTGTCGACGGCGATTGGCTCGACGTAGACGCAGCCACCAACAAGCTCGTCGTGCAGGCCGCTGGCATTTGTCACCTGAACATCGGCGAGCCCACGCGGTCCCTCGGGCGCTTGCACAACGATCTCGCGCGCTTCCGACGACACAACTGTTGCTTCGAAGCCGCCGATGGTGACGACGGGCTCATCGAATGCCTGACCTGACAAGACGACGACGGTGTCGCCTTTCGTGGAAATCAGGCGGGGCGAGACGGTGGAGAGGACGGGAGCCACGCCTGCCCTGCGCGCCGTGGTCACCGGGATGACGATGTCGTGGCGGAGCGTGCGACCGTCGACGGAGCGCAAGCCCGCGATGCGAAGCTCACCAACACCGCCGGATGGCAACGTGCCGGCGACGATGCTGAGCGTGCTCACCGGTGCAGCGAGGCTGCCACCGGCGACAGCGATGGAAATGCGCTCGTTGCCGATGGTCAACGTCGTCGACAACGGCACGGTCGAGGCGTCGAGGGGGCGCGAGAACGACAGGGTGATGGGACTGGGGTCGTGCTCGAGCACCGCATCGGGAGCGATGCTGCTGCTGGTGAGCATGAGGTCGCCGTGCAGGGTCCAGTCGATGAACCAGCGCCCGTCGGCACGACGCGCCGAAGCAATCTGGTGGCCGTCGGTGGCAACGACCTCAACCGATCCGCTCGACGCTGGGGCGATCGCATAGAGCGACTCAAGCCTGCCGCGATCGACGGCAAACACGCGAACGCCATCGGAACCGCTCGCCACGTGCGCGATCCCGTTGACGAGGTCGATGTCGTACGCGCCGGTCGCGAACAACGACGACGTCAGGGGCATGCCGAAGCCGAAGACGGCGACGCCGGTTGGGGTCGCTGCGACCACCGAGCCGTCTGCGGCAACGTCGAGCGCACGCGTGTTGACGGCAAATGCTGTTCCGCCGTTGGGGACTGGTGCGTGCCCGTCAAACAGCGTCGCGCCGGCGCTGTTGCCGAAAGCGCCGACGCCACCGGTCACGGCCAGCGCCGTCGTCGAGGTCGCTGTGCGTGCCACTTCAAATGGTGCGCCGCTGACATCGTAGGAAACGACGCCGACATCCGTCGCCACGAGCAGGCGCTCGCCGTCGAGGTCGATGTCTCCGAGCACCTTCGCACCGGTGACCAGTTCTTCGTGCTGCAGCGCCGGCGCTTCGGGTGCACTCAGATCGAGTTCGAACACGCGCACGAGCGAGTCAGCGGTCGCACCGACGAGCAGGCGATCGCCACCATGCCCCGGCGCACGCGCGAGACGTCGCACTGCATGCGAAGCACTTGACCACGTCCCGACAACGCGGTCGTCGATGCGATCGCCGTTCTCGTCGACGAGACGGCTGCGTCGCTCGGGGGGAATCAACGTGCCTGCCAATGGCCCAAAGCGATAGCGCCCCGTCGTGTCGAGCACCTTGAGACCTTCGGTGCCCGCGGCAACGACGAGGTAGTCTCCCACCAGCGCCATGTCGCTCACGACGCCACCGACTTCGACACTGTTGGCGGTGGGTGCGTCGTACGTGAAGGCCGCGGCAGCAATGGCGCGTTGGCCGCCACTGTCGACCGTGACGTCGACAGAGCCGAGCGTGCCGCCGGGTGTGACGACCCGCAGCAGGGTCGGCCCGAGCACTCGCACCGTGCGCGCCGGCGTTGCACCAAAATGCACCGTCACGTCGCTATCAAGCGCGAAACCACGCCCACGCACGAGCACTTCGGTGCCACCTTCAACAGAGCCACGAGCGGGCTCGAGGGCGTCGATCGCGAGGTTGTCGAGGTAGATATGGCCGCCAACTCGCGTCGCCTGCGCCCCCGACGGGTTGGTCACAACAACAGTTGCGGCCCCAGCAACACCGCGCGGAGTCACAAAGCGCATCTGCGTGGCATCAACATGCTCGACGGTCGCGACCTCGCCACCGACGGTGACGACGGCGCCGACTTCGAAGCCAAGACCCGTGATGGTGACGGCAGCACCGCCATCGACGCTGCCCGTGCGTGGCGCGAGCGCCGCGATCACCGGCTCGCTCGACGTCGCCACAGTGCCAGTCGTGAAGCGGAACGTGAACGGAGCCGGCAATGTCGCGCGCGCACAGCACATGGCCGACGTGAGCTTGACCTCGTAGTTCGTTGAGGTCGCGAGCGACTGCAGTGGCTGCAGGTGGACGACTTTGCCGCTGGTCGAGACCGACACATCGACGGCCTGGCCATCGGTAGAACCATCGCGTGCGACCAGGGTCGCAACAACGTTGTCGATGTCGCGCGAGAACGTGAGGTCGATCGATGTCGCCGGCGACACCGAAGTTGCGTTCGCGGCGGGGCTTGTGGCCACCACGAGCGGGAAGGGCAAGTCGACGATCACGAGTGCGTCGTTGCTCAACTCGCGCTCATTGGCTGTGACCGACGACTGCACGGCAACGACGGCGCGACCGCCAGCAATCTGGACGCCGGTCAACATCGCTGCCGGATACAGCGACACGGCGTCGATGTGCTTCATGGCAGCATCTGGCGCGCCAAAGAGCTCGAGAGCTCCGCCTCCTTCACCAGACGACGCCACAGCACTCGTCGACGCCAGCAGATTCGCGTGACTCGCACGCGTGCCTGCGATTGCCGCTCCGCGCGTGTCCTGCACAGCCCATGTTGGCTGGCCAGCGAGGCGCTGCAGGAGCGTGGCGTCGCGTCCCGCGGGCACAACCCGCCAGATGAAGTCTGCGCGCGAGGCTGCAGCAGTGAACGACGCACCGGTGGCGCGCAGGACAGGCAGGCCGGCGCGCGTCGTGTCGAGCACCACCGACACGGCGGCGAGCGCGTCCGCCGCAAGCAAGCGCGGACCGTCGGCAGCAACGTGGTCGACCACAAGATCACGGGAGCGCCCCGCGACCACGAAGCCTTGCACAGCACCAAGATACGTCGGTGACGTGGGCACAGCGGTGCTGAACACGCCGACGCCGTCAGAGCCGAGTGCCGCAAAGAGCACGTCGTCGATCAGCGCAAGCGTGCCCGCGCCAGTGCCAGTGCGGCTCACCTGCAACGACGTCGCCAGTTGTGGCGCAGTGGGCATGGTGAGATCGAACACAAACAGCGCCGTGCGACCTTCTCCAGCAAGCTCGAGATCGACGAGGGTGGCCCCCGTTGCGAGCACCCACGCCGTACTGCCGTCGCGCGAGACTGCGATCGATGTTGGCGCATATGGCAACGGCAGATCGATGCCGCCGACGATGACCGGACCGGCGGGGTCGACGATGTTGACCGCGCCGGCGCGGCTCGTCGACAACAACGTTGCGATGTTTGCTGCGGCGGTGTTGATGGCAGCCGCTCCCAGCACGACGACGTCGTCGGCGGGGCCAGCAGTCAGCGCGAGGGACCGCCCTGGCAGCTTGTTGACAGGGCGGACCGAGCCATCGATCGCCGGCTCGTAGCGCGAGACGCGGGCGCTCACGCTGAGGTCTGAGTAGAAGAAGCCAGCAGGCTGCACCGCTTGCTCACCCTCCACCACGACGACGATGTCTGCCGGGCCAAACGCGTGCGGGGGCGTGGTGACCAGCGCGCGGCCGCTTGATTCGACGCGCACGTTTGAGGCCTGCTGGTCGTCGAACCACACCGCCATGCCTGGAGCAAAGCCACTGCCGGTCAGCTCAACATCATCGCCGCCTGCGAGGTGCCCGCTGCTGGGCGCGACCCCGCCGACCGAAACGCCGTCGAGGTAGAGCCACCCTGCCAAAACGGAGTCTTCTTGTTGGTCGGGATTCACGACGGTGATCGCGACGGGGCCGCTCGGCCCGGGCGGCGTCACAGCGCGCAGCTCGCCAGGCGACACAAAGCGAACAGCCGGCGACGCTTCGACGCCAAACGCGACGGTGGCCCCCGGTTGAAAGCCAGCGCCGGCGATCATGACTTCGGTCCCGCCAAGCACCGTGCCTGCCGCTGGGCTGACGAGTGCGATGGTCGGGGCGTCTGATGACGACGTGGCGGTCTGGAAACGGAAGCTGTGGTCGGCGAGGAGGTGCGTCTGCTCACCTGAGATGCCGCTCGCACCGCCCTTGAGCACGACGGTGTAGCCGGCGGCTTCGTCGAGTGTTGACGCAGGCGTGAAGGTGACCAGGTCACCAACAACACGCACCTCACCCGGCACGGTTGGCCCCGTGAGATCGCCAGCGTGCACCGCAAACGAGGTCGCGGTCACCGACGACGACACCACAGCAGTGTTGAAGCGGACCGAGACCACCGCGTCTGTTGCGGCCAACGCTGTGTCGCCTGGCGTTGTGCCCACAATGGTCAGCGCCGGAACAACGAACGTTTGCAGGCTGTCGCCAGCGAAACTGACAATGCGGCCGTTGGCGATCCCCACGGGGCGGGCGTGCGACGTCGCCGCTTCCGTCAGCGATCGCGGTTGGTTCGCGCGGTACAAGACCGCCGTCGGATTGTTCGTCGTGGCGACGTTCACGAGGCCCTTCACCGCGCGGGCGTCTTGATCGATGACGTCGGCGACCGAGATGACGAGCTGCCCCTCGACATCAACAAACGCCAACCCCTTCGACAGGTGGTCCGCCCGACGCGGGCGATGCGTGCCGATGCTGACGATGTACGGGACGTTGATATCGGCGAGGTCGATCGCGCACAGCGATCCAGAAACATCAGCACCACCGACGTAGGCGCGGTTGCCATCAACCGCGACAGAGCGCGCGCCGCCAGGCACCGGAACGAAGGCAACCTCGAGCAGACGTGGATGACGCAGATCGTGGATGCGCAGCCCGCCATCACTGGCAACGAGGAGCCAGCGGTTGGCGGCAATCGCGAGCGCATGGGCACTGCCGACCGTCGGGGTCGTGTCGAGCCGCAGCGGGGCGCTGGGGGTACGCAGCGACACACGCGTCACGCCACGAGAAGGCGACGCAATGTGGAGGATGCCGTCGTCGAGGAGCATGCCGGCGACGTCGGCTTCGTTCAAAGCCAGCGTCGAGCGCAGCACGGGCACCGTCGGCAGACCAACATCGTACACGCGCAAGGTGGTCGTGCCTGCAACAGCAACAGCGGCAGCCAGCAGGCGGCCATCGGTCGCGAGTGCTTGCACGGTCTCTTGGTCACCAAGGGCGATGGACGCAAGCGATGTCGTCGTCGAGGTGCCAACACGCTTCAGCTCGATGGTTGGTCGCGGAACCGTGTTGAACGCTGCGACGAACCCATCGCGGGTGATCGCAGCAACGGACACCGAGTTCATCGGCACCGAGGTGGCGGGCGCGAGGCCAACCTCAAACGAAACCGGTGCCGTGCGGCGGTGGTTGCCCGTCGGATCGCTGGCGTCAGCGACGACCTCGACGAGCTGGCCCGGCTGCGTCGGCACGCGCCAATCGAACTCATATTGCGGCTGCCCGGCAACGCTGACGACGGGCACCGTCGCTTCGCCCACAAGCGAGCCACCGACTTCGAAGGCGACCTTCTGAATTGACGCGTTGTCGAGGGCCGTGGCCTGCAACGTGGTGGGTGTCCCAGCGGTGAGCACGTCGAGGGACGCTGGGCTCACGAGCGCAGCATCGGGGCGTACGGTGTCGACGATGCTTCCAAAGGTGACGACTTCTGACATCGCAGGATTGCCAGACGAGTCGGTCGCCGTCGCCCACATGCTGAACTGCCGATTGCCAACGCCGACCGGAACCATGAAGGGCGCGACGTAGGTGTGGGACAACCCCGGCAGCCCCGCTGGCGCGGTACGGGTCGCAACGCGACGACCATTCACGAAGAAGCTGACCTCGGCGACGTTGGTCTCGAGGTCGGAGGCATCCACCTCGAGCTGCATGCTCCGACCGGAAAAGACGAAGGTGTCCCTCTGGGGGCGCCTGACAGCGACGGTCGGGGGCGTGTCCGCCTGCACGACCAATGGCTCAATCGCCGCATCGCCCGGCTGCTGTGCGTCGTCGATCGCCACCACCGAGAAGGTCACCGCGGTGCCGATGAGTGCCTTCGGCACGGTGTGAATCAACGTGTGGGGCTGCTGGTAGCGCCGACCAATCTCGACGGGTTCAGCAGTGCCATAGGCGGCGCGGAACGAAACGTAGGCGATGCCGGTGTCGTCCTTTGGTTCTGCGGTCAGAGAAAACGGCACGCCGGCGGTGACCTTCGCAGGACCAACGAGCGAGACGAGCGGCTTGGTATCGTCGTCGACGGTCACAAGGACTTCCGTCGGTGTCGCGTTGTTTGAGGCATCGAACGCCGTCGCACGCAGTACCACCGGACCGACGGCGGTGGGCACCATCCACACGGTGCGCCACGGCGGAGCGGCAATGCTGGGGAGTGGCGTTGGCGTCCCGCCGATCAGAGCCACGACCTCGACGCGCTGCACACCCACGTTGTCGTCGGCGTCGATGTCGATTTCAAAAGGCCGACCACCAACGAGGCGCGAGTTGTCGGCGGGTGCGAGGAACGCGACGCTGGGCGCTGCGCGGTCGGCCACAACGTCGACCTGAATCGTCTCGCCTGTCGTCGACGTGCCGTGGCTATCGGTTGCAGTTGGCGTCAGCAAAAGTTGCCGTCCCGCCGAGCCAAACGGCAGCGGAATCGAAAACACCCACGGTGCTGCGGCACTCGCCAAACGAAGCGGTTGTGGCAGGCCAACGACGTTGAGGCTGACACCGGCGACCTCGACATCGTCGTTCGCTGCAACCTGCACCAGCAGCGGTCGACCTTCGACGCGAATGTCGTGGTTCTGTGGCGAAGACACCCGCACCGCTGGAGCCGTGTCTTCTTTCACCTCGACAGCAACGGGTGCAGCGAGCGGGGTGACGTGGCCAGCGGAATCCATCGCGGTCGCATCGAGGCTGATCGTGCCCACCGCTGTGAGCGGCACCAGGAACGTCCACGGCGGACGCTGCAACACCTGAAACGACAGCCCATTCACGGTGAGCTCGACCTGGGTAACACCGACGTCGTCGAACGCGTCGGCGTGCACGGGGAGTGTCGTTCCCACAACGGCCGTGGTCGACACATCGAGCGAGAGGTTTGGTCTGGTGTCGGGCTTCAGGCTCACCACAATGTACTCGGGGGCACTGCGCAAGCCGTTCACGTCGGTGGCCACGATCGCGACAACAAAGTCCTCGACGTCTGGTGCTTTCGCAGGTGCCGGCACATCGACGGTGAACGGGCCGAAGACAACGTCGTTGCCTTCGGCAGTTCTCACGCTGTCGAGGTCAAAGCCGCCGATCGTTTCGACGATCTCCAGGTCATCAAAGGCGGCGGTCAGGTCACCGGCGCGCACTTCAACAGCGGCAACAAACACGTCGTCGCGTGCATCGAAGTTGACCTCGAGCAGGGCGTTCTCGTGAACCGCGGCGGCCAGCCCGGGGCGATACACCACGACGTGGGGCGGGGTCTGATCATCGACCAACACCACGGTGCGCTCGGCGCTCGTTTCGTAGCCTTCGATGTCGCGCGCAACAACGGTGACAACAAAACTGCTGCGCTCGCCAGCGACGAGAAAGCCGGGCAGCAGGTCGATGGTGCCACCAAACCTCAGGACCGAACGCGCATCGCGGTGCTCCGGGTCCATCTCGTTGAGCACCATTTGCGTCGCGGCGTCTGTCGCTTTGGCGACGCCCGCATCGTCGACCTCACCGATCGACAGTGCCTCGCCGCGATCGATGGTGAGCGCGAGCTGACCGTCGAGCAGCACGTCGACCGCCGCGACTTCGGTGTCGTCGGCAGCGATCGCGTCAACGACGAAGCGGATGCTGCCTTCGGGCAACGGCTGCTCGGCCGCCGGAGCGACGATGCCAAGGACTGGCGCCTTCGGCACCAAGGCAACGAGGACCAGCGAACGCTCTGTGAACGCCGTGCCGTCACCTGCACGGACCACGAGGACGTGAGGCGTCCCGTCAGCGCCCAGCGGCACATCCCACGCCATCTGCACCGACGAACCCGAGCGGGTCAGCGGCAGGTCGGTGCCGTCGATCGTGGCCGACACCGTTTGCACACCGATGTCGTCCGTACAGGTTGCAGCGACTGCGACACGCTGCCCCTGCAAGATGTCGACGACGCCACCTGACAAGGCCGCTTCATCATAGCTCTGAACCGGCGAACGCAGCTCGGTGAATGCGATGGCGGGGCGCGCATCGGGAACGATGTTGACGACGACAGGCGCCGATGTGCTGCGGTTGCCAGCTTCGTCGACGGCCGTGGCGACCATCGACAGTGTGCGCTCCTGCTTGAGCACCGATGGCAGATGCACAGCCGCCCAGGCCGAGCCTGCTGTGAAACGAGCGGGCAACTCGATGGTGCTGTTGACGAGGACGCTAACGTCAATTGTGGCGAGCCGGTCGACCGACGACACCTCGATCGGCAGCTCGTAGCCCTCGACGAACGAGCGCCCCGCAACCGGCGAGCCGATCGTCACGGTCGGAGCGGTCTCGTCTTCTTCGACGAAGATGCTGCTGACCCCAAGCGTGCTCTGACCAACAACGTCGATGGCCACGGTGCCAACAAACAGGCTGACTGCTGCGGGGATGCGCAGCGGAGCCGACACGGTCGTCGTCGTCGGCGCCAGCACCGTTGCCCCACGCAGCGCCACGGCCAACGCGTCCGCACCATCGGCGTACGAAACACTGCTTGGAACACGATCGACGTAGCCAACCTCTACTTGCGCGCCGTCTTTAAAGTCGACCTGCACTGCAACGACGTCGATGTCGTTGTGGGGAACGTCGAGTTCAACAGACCCACGGCAATCGTGTTCGACAGCGAGCGCTTCGGCTTGCTCAACGAATGTCGCCAAAGCACTGGAGTCAGCGCCAAGGCGCGTACGCCACACGCTGTGGATCGAACACCGCGACGGTGCATCGAACGTCACGCGCAGGGGCGCTTCCCCAACGGCGCCACGCGGCACCACCGTCACGACGCCGGCGCTCACCGACACGTCGGCGCCGCCCCCGCCCGCGTCGATCGCAAGCGACCGCTGTGCGCTGCTGATCCCCACCGCCACGGCGCCACCAACCACGCTCGGCAGTGCCGTCGCCGCGAACGCAAACGTACGAGTGCCACCACGGTCGTCGAACACGCGGCTGGAGACGTTCACGGTCTCCATTGGGTACACCACGTCGCCCGATGCCGGCGTGGTCACAGCGACCGTCGGCGCGGCGTCGGCGACAACGAGGCACGACGCCGAGGCGGTGCCCTGATTTCCTGCAGCGTCGCGAGCCACCAGTGAAAACGAGCGGCGCGCACCAACGGGGCCGGCGACGACGTAGGGGAAGGTTGCATCTCCCCCGATGACCTCGCGTTGTTCCCCGCCGATTGTTGCAGTCATGCTGCTGACACGAACATTGTCGGTCGCGGTCACACGAACATCGATCGTGGCGTTGATAACGCAGGTGTCGGGCGTGGGCGACAACACGATTGTGGCCACCGGCTTTTGGTCGTCGGTGAACGGACGAACATCGATCTGCACTTCGCGCAGCGTCACGGGGTTCGCGAGGTCGTAGACGGTCGTCTTGAGGGTGTGCGGCCCCTGCGCAACCCCAGCGAGCGAGACCACTTCGCCAAACACGCTCCGACGCAGCTTCGACGTCGTCGTCTGACCCGGCTGAAACGGGTCGGGGAAGCGCGTTGTCTCGAGAACTTCGGAAATGCGATCGAGCGAGGCCAGCGGCACGCCGTCGATGGCGACCTCAACCCGCTGGATGCGCACGTCGTCGGTGCCCTCAACACGCATGCCCAGGGCGCCACCGGCGTAGACAACGATCGGCGTTGCGCTGAGTGCAGGCTGCACGAGCGTGGCCTGCGGCGGTTCCAGGTCTGCGCGAATGGTGAGGTCAACAGTCTTGATCGTGACCTGACCAGCGGTGTCCTTCGCAGCGATCCCGACGCTCGCTTCGGCGCTGCGTGTCGGCCCTTGCACCACGGTCACCTGCTGACCACGCAACGAGGTCGGCGTCGTCGTGGTTGGCAAAACCCCCTGAAAAACGCCGCCCGAGACGCCGACGGCACCAACGAGACCGTCATCGTCGCTGGCACTCCAGGCGATCGTGACGTCGTCGCCTTCCTTGTGGATGCTCCGCCCCGCCGGCTCTGTGATGGTCACGACAGGCGCCCGATCAGTCACCACCAACAGCGTCGAACTCCGCTCGGTGGGGTTGCCGCTGCTGTCGACGACCTTCGCGACCAGCAGCCGCTGGCCGGCGTTCGCGAAAGTGGCGCCAGGCAAGGACCACGACGCCACCTCGTACAAACCGATGCGACGACGGAGGGGCGGGCCAAGAACAACATCATCGAGGGTGAGCGATATCGATGCGACCGCGGTGTCGTCGCTCGCAGTCACTTCAACCGTGAGCGGACGCCCAACGAAGTGGGGCGACAGCGATGTGGGCGCGATCGAGACCAACGGTTCTTTGGTGTCGGCAACGACCGCGAGCGTCTTCGACGCCGTCGTCGCATGCGTCGCATCGCGCGCCGTGACCACAACCTCGAGCGGTCCTGGCGCAAGCGGTGCTGTGCAAGGTGCCGTGTAGGGCGGCGCCGTGCGAACGGTGGTCACGCCGTTGCACTGGAGTTCAACCTCGACGACCCGGGTGTCGTCGCTTGCTGTTGCTTCCAGCGTAAAGGTGCTGCCGGTGACAACCCGACGGTTGTTGGCGATTGCCACCGAAGGGGGGCCATCAGCGACGACCGAGATGGCCACGTCTGGGGATGCGCCCGGGTTCTGCGCCTTGTCGAAGGCACGGGCCTTGAGCGTGTGCGCTCCGAGGCGAGCCAGTTGCGCCCGGGGGACGAGGAGATGCGCCACGTCGAGGTCGCCAGCCTGACCCGGGGCATTGGTGCTCGCGACCAGCACGTCGTCGACGAGCAACTCAAAGCGGTCGATGCCGCCTTCGTCCTGTCCGGTGACCGTCACCAACAGGTCGTTGTTGACGACAACGCTGGGCGAAAGGCTGCTGTCGATGTTCACGACCGGCACCTTGGTGTCGGGCACGACGCTGATATCGCGCGCAGCACGTCGCGGGTTGCCGGTGTCGTCGGTGGCGAGCGCCTCGATGGTCACCGGTCCGCCAACCTGCGCAACGCCGGCGCGGAATGACGCGGTCAGGCCGGTGGGGTCTGTGGTGGCGACAGGGCTGCCGTTGACGAACCACTGCACCGTCGTCGTCGATGCGCTCTCGTCGACGATCGCCGCACTGAGTTGCACCAGCTGCCCGACAGCAAACGAAGCACCCACAACCGGCGTCAGGATCAACACCTCGGGCGGGAGTTCTGTCGTCGTCAGCACCACGAACGATCGCGATGTCACTTTGTTGTTCGTGTCGGTGACACGGATGCTCACCTCGTGACGGATCGCTGTTGGAACAAAGCGAACAGCGAACGGAGCCGTGCCAGCGATGCTGCCATCTGTTGTCGTCGCCACGATGTTCGTCGACGCGATGTCGCGCTCATCGACAACAAGGGTGAGTTGGGCCCCCAGCGCCAACGTGTCGTCGACGATGGTGCCGCTAAAGGTCATCACGCGCCCAACGGTTGCCTGCACTGGCGAAGCCAGCGGCGCCGCCATCACGATCGCCGCGGTTGTGTCTGCCTGAACGCGAACAGCGACGACGGCCGCTGCAGTCTCGGCACCACTCGCTTCCACGCCAACGGCGCGCAGCACGACGCCGCGACCAGCCAACGACGTCGCTGGCGTGTAGCCCACTTCCCACAGCACCCGTTGAACCGGTTCGGCGGTTGCAACGCCGGGCTCGAGGACCACACGTGCCGCTGTCGACGTCCCAATGAGTGTCCCGTCGGCGTAGAAGCGGACCGCCTGCAATCCGCGCTGCGAGCCCCCCGATACCGTCAGCGTGGTGCCCTGCCCCGCGACCAGGAAGCTCGAGGTCGTCGGCTTCACAAACGACAGAGCAACGGCGCTCGGTACCGGAGCAGCAACAACAGACACATTGACGTCGCTGCTGCGGGTCGGCTGTTGCGCCGTGTCGGTCACGACGGCGGCCACGGTGATCTGCGCACCGGGCCGTGGTGGCGCTTGCAGCTGAATCGTCCATGGGGCGGCTTCGAGCACGTTGGCAGGGACGCCGTTGATGAAGAAGGTGACGCGCTCGACGCCAATGTCGTCGGCGGGGTAGGCGGTGACTTCGAAGGCTTCACCAGCCACAGCTTGCGCGGCACTCACGGTGATGGTGGGCTCGCCGTCGCGAACGACCACGCGGGCACTCCCCTGCAGCGTCCCGAGTGTGGCGGTGACCGTTGCCTCGCCTGGCGCACGCGCCACCAACAACGCTCCAGGATCGGCGCGAACGATGCCCGGCGCGCTGCTGGCCCAGATGGTGCTGGCGTCGCTGACGTCGACAATGCGGTCGTCGCTGAGGGTCGCCAACAGTCGAACGCGTTGCGAGACATCGGCTCGTGGCAGCTCAATCGTTGCGCCTGGCCCGCCGTCTGCGGCGGCGATCGCCAACGACACGAGTTCTGCTGTGCTGTCCACGATCACGTCGACACTGGCTTCAACGCTGCCGAACCGCGCCGTCACCGTCGCTGTGCCGTTGTTGCGTGCGACCAGGGTGCCGTCGCTGGTGACGGCGACAACCTCAATGTCACTCGACGTGTACACGACGCCCGACTCGGCGCCGCGCAGGTCGACATCGCCGGCGATGAGAAAGTGCCCCGTCACCGGCAGCGCGAGCCGCTGGCCAAACCCCGCCGACAGCAGCACAGGACCCTGACCAATCGACAAGCTGAGCAACTGGTCGAGTGCCCCCGTATCGACGAACGACACCAGCGAGCGGCTCGACGTGCGACCAAAGGCGTCGCTCAACGTCGCCTCTACCAGCGCCACACCATCAGCAGGCAGCGATCGGCTCTCGAGCAGCGGAAAGAACGACGATGTCGACGTCGCGCCAACGCGCGTTGGGGTCGTGACGCGGCCGACGGACAACACCGACAACGCGGCGGCGCGCTGCAAGTCGCCATTGACGCCACGAAGCGCTTCGGCGCTGGCGAGGATAATGCGCACGTCACTGAGGACCACGTCGGTAGGGTGGCTCAAGCGTACGCCGACACCACCGGCACTGATCTCGACGGCGGGCTCTGCGTCGAAGCGGGGCCCAGCAGCCTTCGCGTCGAAGGTGCGCCGAACAGCCGGGCTCCGGGTACCGCTGGTATCGATATCGACGATGTCGACATCGAGGCGCCCACCTTCAGGAAACGCACGCAGCAACGGCAACGAGAGGCGTGCCACGCCGCTGGCGTCGACGGCGGTGGTCACGCCATCAACCTGGGCAAAGGCGCCACCGGCGTCGACGCCGTGCGCGCTCACCGCGACCTGGGCACCGCTGCTGGTGATGCTCAACTCGACGGTGGTGGAAGAACCGACGCGTATCGGTTGGCGAACAGAGACGCCGACAGGCTCCGCCGACGTGGCGCTGCTGAAGCAACACAGAACAGCAACGATGGTCGTCGTCACAAACGTCGCGAGGGCCCCCCGGCCTGCGTGGCGATCACTCACGGTCAGCCTCCGTCCGCAGACGTTCCACCAGACGTTCAAACGACCGACGCTGCAGCGTCGGCTGCAGCTTGTTCTCGACGACGCCGCGGACGGCCTCGAAAGCTTGCTCAGACGCCGGCAGCACGGCGGTGACCAGCAGCAGGGCCTGGCCGTCGCGGACGCGCACCGGGCCAACCACCTTGCCCACCTCGGCGGCGAAGACAGCGTCGGCGAGCGCGCGATCCTCCTGCGCTTGGTTCACGTGCCCGAGGCGCCCCGATGTGATGCGCTCGGCACCGTCTCCGGCAGCAGCCACAACCGCGAACGGCTCACCAGCAGCAAGGCGCTTCTTCAAGCCATCGATCCGCTGTTGCGCCGCGGTTGGGTCAGCGTCAGCGACGAGGATGCGCGAGGTTTCACGCCGCGCGGGCAAGCGAAAGTCAGCGCGGTGGGCGTCGTAGTACGCCCGAAGTTCTGGCTCTGTCGATGAAACGGTGGCGCGCTCTTGTTCGAGCAGCGCTTGCACAATCAACTTGTTCTCAAGTTCTTGCACGGCCGTCCGAATGTCTGGACGTTCGTGAAACTCGTGTCGTCGAGCCTCGGCGACAAGCAGCGCTTTGTCGTCGAGGGCGCGCTCCATCTCGCGGCGGCCGGCAGCGGTGGCGAACCGCTCGCGGATCGGTGCGGGCAGCTTGCCAATGACGTTTTCGGCTGCACGACGCTGGTCGGGCGCAACCGACCGGTCGCAGCCGAACAATGTGAGCGCACAAAGCGCGAGTGCTGGGCCCCCCCGTAGCATGTTCGGTCGATAGCACCCGCGATCAGGCACCGCAACTCTGTTGACTGCCCACCTGCCGTATCGTGAAAGCCGCTCACGTAGACGTGGTGGCAACAAAAAACCCAGCGTTGCCGCTGGGTTCTTGCCGACTTGGTGGGCCCGACAGGATTCGAACCTGTGACTCCTACCGTGTGAAGGTAATACTCTACCGCTGAGTTACGAGCCCGAAGTCTGGACGTGCTCTTAGCAAACCTGTTGGGCTTGTCCAGCGTTTGTTGCGTCGGCACCTGCGTTTTGTGCGGCTGGCGTCGTGCCGTGGCTCTGCCATCATCCCCCGCATGCTGCGCCCCTCGCTTGCTGCCGCTTCGTTCCTGCTCCTGCCCGCGATCGCGTGCACCCCCGAGCCCGAGCCCGAGCGCGCGCCTGTCACCTTCGTGCTCCCCACCGGTGAGCGCACAGCATTCCTCGACACGCCCTACCCCTCCGACCTCCTCGTCAAAGACGACGGCACCCTCGACTTCCGCGCCTTCCCCAACCCCTACGACTCCGCCGCCCTCGAGGACTACCTCGCGATCTTCGCCCACGCCCCCGGCTTCGCAGGGTCGTCCACGCTCTACTTCAAGGTCGATGGCGGTGTGGACGAAAGCACTTTGCCCGCCACACCCGCCGCCAGCATGAACGACGACAGCGGCCTGTTTGTCGTCGAGCTCGATGGCCCGCTTGCCGGCCGCCGCCTCCCCATCGAGTGGCGCCACTACCCCGACGGCACCTCGTTTCTGCCCGCCGGGACCGTCGCTGTGAACCTGCTGCTCGGCGCTGTGCCCCAGGGTCGCTTTGCCCTCGTGGCGACGTCGACTGTGCACCGCGCAGACGGCGTGCCCCTCGGCCCGTCAGACGACCTGCGCGCGCTGCTGTCGTGCACGCTGCCAGCCACCCTCGACCGCGACGTCGACTGCACCGCCGCGGCCCAGGTGCTGACCGACAGCGGGCTCGCCATCTACGACGTGGCCCTCGTGCAATCGGTGACCCCGCAGCAGAGCACCGCGGGGCTCGTGAAGGCCTACGACGTCGCTCGCGCCTACGTCCCGACCGTCAGCGACGTCGTGCAACGCGCCGATGATGCGCGCCTGTCGTACCTCGTCTTCGACGGCACCATCACGATTGCGGCGTTTCAAGCGGGCACAGCACCGTTCGACACGCAAGACGGCGTCAACGGCGGCTTCGTCTTCGACGACGACGGTGTGCCGGCGATCCAGCGCGAAGAAGTCGTGCCGTTCGTGCTCACCGTCCCGCGCGGCGACATGCCCGCTGCAGGGTGGCCGGCGGTGGTCTACGGGCACGGCACCGGCGGTGACCTCGAGAGTGGCCTCGGCCGAAGTGCTGGCTCCGAAGCGGTGCGCGTGACGGCGGCGGGCTCGGCGATGTTGGCCATCAGCGAACCGCTGCACCGCACGCGTCTGGGCCACCGCGCAGGCCAGGAAGAAATCCTCACGTTCAACTTCTTCAACCCCTTCGCGGGCCGCGACAACTGGCGCCAAAGCGCGCTCGAAAAAGTGCAGCAGGTCACCGCCCTGCAGACGCTGCGCGTGCGCGGTGTTGACGACGTCGAACACCACTTCGACGCCGAGCATCTTTCCTACTTCGGCCACTCGCAAGGCGGCATTGTCGGCGCGTTGTTTGTGGCCCTCGAAGACCGCATCACGGGTGCCTTGTTGTCGGGTGCTGGTGCGGGCCTCGCGCCGAGCTTGATCGAAAAGACCGAACCGATTGTGATCGCCGACGTGCTGAAGACCGCACTGCTCATGCCGTCTGACGACGTCATCGACACCTTCCATCCGATCCCGTCGCTGCTGCAGACCTTCGTCGATCCTGCCGACCCGCTGAACTACGGACCGCTGTGGCGTCATCGTGAAGGTCGACATACGCCGCACCTCGTCGTCACGTCGGGGCAGCTCGACACGTTCACGCCGCCGCGCAACCACGCGGGCCTGGCGGGCTCGTACAGCGTGCCGCTCGCCAGCCCGATTGCAGCACCGCTGCCAGTGCTGTCGCTGCTGGGTATTGACGACGTGGGCGACACCACCGTGAGCGGCAACCTGCGCACCGACGACGACGCGCCGCTCACCGCTGCGGTCGTGCAGTACCCCGTCGACGGCCACTTCGCCGTGTTCGACAACCCCGTCGCGCAAGCACTCGTGACGGAGTTCTTCACGAGCCTGCACACCGACGACGTGCCGACGGTACACACCACCCTCGAGTGATCCGCCGCTCCGCGCGTCATCCCGAATGACCTCCCATTCGGGATGAGACGTCGACGGCACCACTGACATCTCACTGCTGTCTGCGATGCCTGCACTCTTTTGAACGAGGATTCGATGAAGCTCTACACCCGCACTGGCGACGACGGCGGCACGGCCCTGTTTGGTGGCGAACGCGTTGGCAAAGACCACGAGCGTGTGTCGGCCTACGGCACCGTCGACGAGGCCAACGCCACCATTGGTCTCGCCCACGCCGCCACCGACCTGCCGCCGATGTTGCGGGAGCCGTTGGTGCACGTGATGAGCGACCTGTTCGACCTCGGTGCCGAACTCGCCACCCCGCCCAACAAAGATGGTGCCCTCGCCGAACGCCTCGACAGCCGCATCGATGCAGCGCGCATCGCCGAGCTCGAAGCCGCCATCGACGACGCCACGGCCCGCGTGCCGCCGCTCACCACGTTCGTGCTGCCCACCGGTGGCGATGCTGCCGCGCGCTTGCACCTGGCGCGCACGGTGGTGCGTCGAGCCGAGCGCGAGCTCGTCACGCTGGCGCGGCACACGCCGGTGCGACCGCTGGCGATCACGTACATCAACCGCCTCTCCGACGTGCTGTTCGCCTGGGCGCGCTTGTCGGCGCACAGCAACGGCCATGGCGATGTGCCGTGGCAGGCCAAGAAGAAGCACTGAATGTCCGCGCACGACGACGTCAGCGCCGAGAAGCAGCGCCTGCGCCGCGATCAACGCGCTGCACGTGCGGCCCTCGCACCTTCGACGTTCATCGACGCGGGCCACCAGGTCGCGCAGCATCTGGTGCGTTCGTCGTTGTGGCCGACAGCGGTCACGACCTCGACGACGATCGCCCTGTTTGCCTCGCGCGCCGACGAACTCGACGTGCGTCCCCTCGAGCGTGCGGCGCGCTCAGCAGGCTGTGCGGTGGCCGTCCCGCGCATCCACGGCGACGAACTCGTGTTTCACGTCGTCGACGGCGACATCCACGGCTTGCCCCTCGACCGCTTCGGCATTCCCACGCCGTCGTCGTCGTCACCAACGATTGCGTTGTCGGCGTGCGCGCTGGTGGTGGTCCCCGGCGTGCTCTTCAGCGTCGACGGCTCCCGCCTCGGCTACGGCCGCGGCTTTTACGACCGCGCCCTGTTGGGCGTCGACCTCGAGCGCGTCGTCGGCGTGCTGGGCGACGAGCAGTGGTGGCCGCGCGTCCCCCGCGAGCCCCACGACGTGCGCCTGCACTGGCTGTGTTCGCCGGCAGCGGGCCTGCTGCACACCGGCTAACCACACGCAGCGTCGACAACTGCGATCCGGGGCGCTAACGCCGTGCGTCGTCACGCGTGTGCTGCGTGGCCTGCCTGGTTGTCGGCTTGAGTCGAGGTTTGAGATGCCGTTTGCGCCCGTCGAAGAACAGTTGGCCATCCTCTCTCGTGGTTGTGTCGACGTCGAAGTGGTGGCCGAGCTGAAAAAGAAGCTCACCGAGAGCCGTGCCAAAGACAAGCCGCTCATCATCAAGCTCGGTGCCGACCCAACCTCGCCCGACCTGCATCTGGGCCACACCGTCGTCATCAACAAGCTGCGCCAGTTTCAAGAGCTCGGCCACACGGTGGTGTTTCTCATCGGCGACTTCACCGCGCGCATCGGCGACCCCACGGGCAAAAACAGCACGCGTCCGCCGCTGACCGAAGACGAAATCGTGCAGAACGCCGCCACCTACAAGCGGCAGGTCTTCAAGATCCTCGACGAGCGCAAGACCGTCATCCGCTTCAACTCCGAGTGGCTCGGGCAGATGAGCTTCGACGACGTCATTCGCCTCGCCGGCAAGTACTCGGTGGCGCGCATGATCGAGCGCGACGACTTCAGCAAGCGCTTGAGCGAAGGCCGCCCCATCTCGCTCCACGAGCTTTTGTACCCGCTCGCGCAGGGCTACGACTCTGTCGCGCTCAAGGCCGACGTCGAGCTCGGTGGCACCGACCAAAAGTTCAACCTCCTCGTCGGCCGCGACCTCATGCGCAGCTACGGGCAGGAACCGCAGTGCATCATGACGCTGCCGATCCTCGAGGGGACTGACGCGCGCGAAGAAAACGGCGTCGTCGTTGGCCCCAAGATGTCGAAGTCCCTCGGCAACACCATCGCCGTGTTCGACGAGCCGCAGATGCAGTTCGGCAAGGTGATGAGCGTGTGTGATGCCCACATGTGGCGCATGTACACGCTGCTGTCGGCAAAGACCGACGACGAGATCGCGGCCCTCAAGGCAGGCCATCCACGCGACGCCAAGGTCGAGCTCGCGCGCGAAATCGTCACGCGCTTTCACGGCAAAGAAGCAGGCGACCAGGCGGTGGCCGACTTCCTGCGGCTGTTCTCGAAGGAGAACAAGGGCGCCATCCCCGACGACGCGCCGAGCTACACGCTCGAAACCAGTGCGGCCGTCGCTGTTGTGGATGCGCTCACCGACACCGGTCTGCTGGAGAGCAAGTCGAAAGCGCGCGCGTTGATCACGCAGGGCGGCCTGAACGTGAACGGCGAGAAGGTGTCGGACGTGAAGTTCGAACTCGCCCTCGGCACCCACGCAGTGCGCGCCGGCAAGACGAAATGGGCACGCATCACCGTGAAGTGAGGCAAACCTCACCGCTTTTCGAGACGTTGTGAGCCACAGCACAACGGATCAGTCGCGGTGTCGACAACGGACCTGTCAGCGTCAGCTGATGATGCGCGCGATGACGTTGTTGGAGCTGATGATCGTGGTGGCGATCGTCGGAATTTTGGCGACGATCGCCGTGCCCAATCTGACATCGATGGCGCGCCAGTACCGCGCCGCCGAGGCAGCCCGCTCGGCCCTCGCCGCCACCACCGCAGCACGAGGCCTGAGCCAGCGTGAGAACGCACCGGTGCAGCTGCAGGTGCTGCCCGACCACGTCACCCTCGGCACAGCCACCTTCTCGCCCGCCACAGCGCCAGCCGAAGTCGTTCGCAAGGTGATCGACAGCTTCACGCCCGCGCGCGACATCTTCATTCAGGGCAACGGCAAGTTCGTGCGCCTCGACCTGCTCGACGCTGCGGGCACGGTCTTGAGCAGCACCCCCGCGGGACCGTTGGCGGTGCTGCGGTTTTGTGCGTCGAGCGACGGCTACCACCACCTCGCGGGCGGCGGCGAACCAACGGCGTGTCCGGCGGGCAGCCTCGCGTCGAGCGACGCCGACATCGTCTTCACGGCTGGCGACGACACCTACCACCTCCGCGTGCGCGCCGCACTCGGCACCATCGACCTGAAGCGCGGGAGCTGAGATGCACCACCGAAGTCTGTTTCGACGTCGCGGTCGCGGGTTCTCGCTGGTGGAAGTGATGGTGGCCCTCGCGTTGAGTGGCCTCGTCGTTGGCACCGCCGTTGTCGCCTTTCACGACAGCGTCGTGAACCAGGCCAGCGCGAAGCACGAGTGGATCGCCTTCAGCATTGCGCAGCAGCGCATGGAGTTGTTGGCGGCGATCCCCAGGAACTCCACCACCCTCGACGCCAACACCGCCAGCGCCGCAGGTGCCGGCACTGCCGCCGACGCGCTGTGCACGATGACCACTGGCCCACAGCACTTTCGCGTCAACGAGCTCGGCGACCCCGATGCTGCCGGCGTGTACGACCTGTGTTGGCGCGTCACCGACGGCAGCCCCTCGGCCGACCTCAAGAACATCCGCGTCGTCGTGCTCTACCCAGTCCTCAACGGGAGCCGCCATGTCATCGTGCAAACCATTCGCTGAGCGCCGATCGACAGCGCGCGGCATGACGCTGCTCGAGGTGATGGTCAGCCAAACCATCGCGCTCATCTTGATAGCGGCACTCACATCGCTCGTCGTCATGATGGTCACGCGGCTGAGTTCAGAGACGAACGTGTCGGATGCGCAGGTGCGCTTGCGGCAAGCGAGCCACGCGATCTTGCGCGACAGTCAGGGCATCGGCGGCGAGCTGTCGCAAAGCGGCGACCTGGTGATCGTCGAGGAGGCCGACGGCCTTGATGGCTCCGATGCCTTCACACTCTTCAAGCGTGACGAGTCCGTCTGCGGTGGCAGCGTGGGCATCACCGGCACCGCTGGCGTCACGTCGAGCGTTGCGTTTCGTGGCAGCCCCGCTGTGTGTCCGATCGGACTCACGGGGTGCTCGAGTTCCGACATCGACGGCCACCGCCTCATCGTCATCGGTGCCTCACGGTCGATCGATGTGTCGGGGCATCTCTCGAATGCAGCCAGCTGCAACCTCGTGTTGCCGGTGGGCGCTGGTGGGGCGCAGGCCGTCACCGCCTACAACGGCAAGTACGGCACGACGCACACGAACCTCGCGGATGTGCTCACCGAGATAAACCCCATCGCCTTCGCCTTTGGCACCAGCTTTCGCTACGAGATTGCCGGCACCACCGATGCGCCTTCGTTGCGACGTTCGGTCAACGGTGGAGCGAGCGCCATCATCGCCGAGAACATCGCCGACCTGCAGGTGGAGCGCTGGTACGACATCAACGGCGACGGCGTCGTCGCTGCGTCGGAGATCGCCTCCACCGACAGCCTGAGTGGCACGCTGCCCGCGGGCGCGAACGCCAACAATTTTCTCGGCCTGCACATCGGCCTGCTTGCGTTTGGCAAGGCCGCGTCCGACGGCTTCGTCGTTCCGCCACCGTCGATGTTCTCCAACCACAGCACTGCTGCATTGCCGGGCAAGCGCCGGTACCGCGGCAGCTTCATCACCGCCGCAGCACGCAACAGGAGCGGCACATGAACCGCAGCACACCTCGTGGGTACGCCATCATCTTCGTGCTCGTGTTTGGCATCGTCCTCGCGGCGTTGTCGGGCATCTTGCTGTACGCCACGTCGCGCGATCGCGATGAAGGGCGTCAGCAGGAGAACGCGGTACGCGCGTTGTACGCAGCAGAAGCGGGTGTTGCGGTGGGCACCAGCCTCGTCAGCGAAGCGCTGCGCATCAACCCCACGCCCGACGTCACCACGCTCACCGCCACGGCCCTGGCCCAGCTGGCGACAGCAGCACCCACGGCGTCGTTTCCCGAGTACAGCATCAAGTACCTGCTCGACAAAGACACCGGCGCCACGTCGACGCTGCCACCTTCACCAACGCCCACGCCAACACCGCTGACCACGGGCCCATATCGCGGCCTCATCGCCAGTCAGCTGCCGATACAGGTGCTCGCGTCGTCGTCGGTGGGCAACGCGCGCGCCACCGTCGCCGACGCGGTGCAGGTCAACCTCATCCCGGTGTTTCAGTTCGCGCTCTTCATGGATGGGCCCATCGAGTACTACCTCCCCGAAGCCTCAGCGGTGAGCGGGCGCATCCACAGCAACACCGGCTTCTTCTTCGGCGACGGTGCCAACGACATCGAGTTCCTCAAGCCGTTGCTCACCACGCCGGGCCACGTGCACCTGCGCGCGATCTCGCAGACAGCGTCGCAGGTCTCTGGTCGTGCGCCCGGGCTTGATACCAACAACGCTGGTGGCGTCGACGTCACCCTGCCGTGCGACAACGCTCCAACGAACAGGGTCACGTGCCCCGGTGGCCTGTCGTGGCTCAGCTACACGACGACGAACCTGCCGTTCATTCGCGACGAGGCCCACGGCACACAGAAGCTCAGCTTGCCCACCGGTGTCGACGCCGCCTCGTTCACAGCGAAGGTGGTGGGCGTGCCTGATACCTGCGGCATCGACGAGAGCACCGGCAACACCGTCAACACGCCTCTGGCTGGCGTGCCGCTCTCGCCCGACTGGCAGGTCATCGATCTGCCGCGCCCCGCCGACACCGGCGCGCTCAAGCAGGTGAAGTTCGCGCACCGCGCCGGCATCCGCGTCGTCGACGGGGTGTGGACCCGCAGAAACGCCAGCGGCAGCTACGACCCGTGGTTCTCGCAGTCGGACCCGACGTCGATCGAGACCCAGTGCGTCTACTACGGCTACGCCCCAGGCACCGACAACAGCGTCGCCAACAGCGATGGCGTGCCGGCCATCCAGGACGAGCGCTTCTGGGACTTCCAGGATCGACGCATGCGTCGCGTGCAGGTGGTCGACGTGCACCGCCTCACGCGCTGCCTGCCGTTTCTCGACTCCGCGGGCTTCAATGGCGTGATCTTTTTCGGCGAGACCCTCAACGCGCCCGTCGACAACTGGGGCCTCAACCCCGACGCCGCCTTCTACGCCCTCGATGGTGGTGGCAACTGCAACGCCGACTTCCTCGACCTGCCGCACTACCTCCGCGGTCAGATGTCGACGAACTACGGCTTCTCCGCCCTCAGCCCAGCACAGCTCGCCAACGACAACGTCACGAGCGCCACCCGCCTCGACAATCCCTACTACCCGTCGTCGGCGTTCTGCGCGCCCACTGCCGCGCGTGTGCAGGGTCTGGGCGATGGCCCGCTGCGCCTGCCCCAGGGCAATGGCGACGGCGTCATCGACCGTGGCCGCAACGAGCTCGTCGAAACCGGTGTGCTGCTGCGCGACGCGCAACGTTTGCCGACGGTGTTTGCCGGCGGTCGTGAGCGGGGCTTTACGTTTGCGACCAACGCCCCGCTCTACCTGCAAGGCGACGTGAACACCCTCGTTGGCGGCTTCAACGCCTCGCGCGCTGGCTACACCGTGGGCAAGGTGCCTGCGTCGGTGGCGGGCGACGCGGTCACGTTCCTGTCGGACAAGTTCAACACGCTCGCGGGCAATCCATTTGCCCCCGTGGGGCAGCTCGCGACGGTGAACGTCGCTGCCGGCAACGAGATCTTGCCGGGCAATCAAACCTGGGGTGCGGTCGACACCGACTACGTCGTCACGGCTGGCTCGCAGCCCGCATCACCGGCGCCGTGCAGCAACCTGCTCCGTGAGCTTTTGCTGCGCCGTCGCACGACGGTTCCCAACGCTGCCGACAACTTCCCGCACGTGTACGCCCCGGCTGCCGTGGCGCGCGATTGGCGAGTGGATCTGCGAGCCGCAGCACCTACAGCGCTGTTTGACGACGACAGCCGCAACGGCGTCCTCGACGGCGCTGAAACGGCACTCACGGCCGACAGGCTGATGAATGCCTTCGTCGCGTACGCACCGCTGGAGTCGTTCGTCGACCTCGACCTGTTCCTCGACTTCAACACGAGCAACGCGGCGTTCTCGACGCGCAACACCCCCACCGCGCGCAACGATCGCGAAGCGGTGCGTGACTGGATGCGCTGCACGCTCAACAGCCGCCACCACCTCGCCGACAACAACAGCGTCGCCGCGATCACGTACAGCGGCACGCTGTCGCCCACCGCCGTGCTCATGCCGCCCGTCCAGCCGCAGCGCGGCACCGTGGGCGCCGGCAACGCCATGGTGAGCGGCATGCTGGCATCAGGTGGTGCCGCGTTCGACGTCACCTACAGGAGCATCCTTGGCAGCAATGGTTTCGCTCCTGTCGACACCACAGCGCTGTTCACCACCGGCAGCGACGTCATCTTCACCCGCGACCGCAGTGCCTTGATCGACCCGAATGGCCAGGGCGTGCCGTCGGTGATTGACCCGGCGTTGGCAAACCTTCCACAGGCAGCCAATGGCGACCAATTGGCCATCAATCTCTCGATTTTGACCGGCACGACCTGGAGCTGTCCACAAGACCAAGCGTATCCATCTTATGGCGTAAATCACATCAAAAACGACTCATACACGGTCACTGGCAACAACGCCAATTGGACATATGCGTCGCTTGATGAAGGTATCTACGGCATTTTTCGCTTCCAGGAGAGCTGGGCGCAGCTGTCGAACGCCGCCTACATCGACTTCTTTGTCAATGGCAGCGTGGTTGCCATGTTCTACAGCAGAGAAGCCAACGGCAAGCACATCCTGAATCAGGGCTTTATGCCCAACATGTTCTCTGCTTGTGGTGGCCAGGACCTCCAACAAACAAGATCTCGAGATTGCCGCTTGAATCCCGGATTTGAATACGCCTGGGAGTCGGCACGCCGCTCGATCACCTACGACCCGAGCAACGACGGCCCGGGCGGTCTTGCCCCCGGTGCGCCGCTGGTGGTCGACACGGACCGCTTGCGCTGGGTGCGTCGCTGAACATGGGCGTGGGCCGCGCCGCTCGTTGGATGGATCAACGAGCGGCCGCGCTCACAGCGTCGACGACAACCGACTCTTGAGCACGTCTTGCATGCCCCAGGTGCCAGGGCTTCGGCCCACGAGCCACGTCGCGGCGTCGAGGGCCCCTTTGGCGAAGATGCGGCGGTCAGAGACCTTGTGCACGAGTTCGACGCGTTCGCCGTCGGCGAAGAACGTGACGGTGTGTTCGCCCACGACGTCGCCACCGCGCACGGCAGCGATGCCAATCTCGCCGGGCTGACGCGCGCTCGCGCCATGTCGACCACTCACAATGCTGCTCGAGGCACGCCCCGCAGCAACTGCCTCCGCGAGCATGAGGGCCGTGCCCGACGGCGCATCGACCTTCTTTTTGTGGTGCACCTCGACGAGCTCGACGTCGGCCTCGGGCATCGCCTGGGCCGCCTGCTGCGCGAGCAAGGCCACCAGGTGCGCACCGGGCGAGAGGTTCGCCGCCACCAACACCGGCACCTTCGTGGCCGCTGCGACGAGCGCTGCTTTGTCGTCGACCGACAGGCCCGTGGTGGCGCACACGTACGGAACACCTGCCGCTGCACACGCCGCTGCGTGCACGGCCGTGGCCCCCGGCGTGGCGACGTCGACCACCACCAACGGCCGCTGTGGACAGCGCGCCAACACATCGACCATGTCGGGGCCCACCACCACGACCGCGTCGGGGTCAGACACGAGGCCCGAGCGGTTCACGGCACCAGCGAGGTCGACGTCGGTGCGCAGCTGCACCTCGTCGAGCACCAGCCGACCAAGGCGACCACGCGCGCCAACAACGACGACAAACAAGCGAGTCATGGTCCCCTCCGGAGTGCAGGTCAGCGGCTACAGCCAGCCCGACGACGTCAAACGCTGCTTCAACTCCGCGGTCTCGCTCTCCGACAGCGGCACCAGCGGCAAGCGGAACCGTGCGGCGATGCCTGCCTGACCACGCATGGCGAGGGCGGTTTTCACGGGGATGGGGTTGCTGCGAAAGAACATGTGGTTCGACAGTGGCGACGTGCGACGCGACAACGCCTGCGCTGTGGCCATGTCGCCAGCGTCGAACGCCTTCACCATCTGGGCGAGTTCGCGCGCGCACAGGTGCGAGGTCACGCTGATCACGCCATCGCCACCAAGGGCGAGCAGGCTGAGGATGTGGCCGTCGTCGCCCGACAAGATGGCGACGTCGTTGCCCTTGCCTGCTGCATGAAATGCGTTGAGCAGATCCTGGCTGCGCTGCACCGAACCCGTGGCTTCCTTGATGCCCACGAAGCGGCGGTCGGCGACGACGAGCTTGAGCACCGTGTCGGGCAGCATGTCGACACCGGTACGGCCGGGCACGTTGTACAGAATGATGGGCAGCTCGGCCGACGTCGCCACGGCCATGAAGTGCGCGAACAAACCGTCTTGTGTGGGCTTGTTGTACCAGGGCGTGACGTGCAACGCGCCGTCGACGACGAAGCCGCCGCTGCTCACGAGGCCCTGCACCTGCTGGTGCCGCTCGATGGCCTTCTTCGTGTCGTTGGCACCAGCACCAGCAACGATCGGAATCGCCCCCTTCACCTCGTCGAGCACCGTGGTGATCACGAGGTCCTGCTCGGCGGTGCTCATCGTGGCCGTCTCGCCCGTGGTGCCGCACGGCACGAGGCCCGCCACACCCGCCGCCAACTGCTCACGCACCAACGCCCGCAGCGCGTCGACGTCGACACGGTCGTCGGCGGTGAATGGTGTCACCAACGCGGTCCACACGCCGCGCAACGAAGCCTTGTTCAACACGATGCGGTCACGACGGGTCATGGGCTGCCTCTTGTGTGTGCGTCTCGACGAGAACCCCGCTGCGGGGTGTGACGACGACGTGAGTCTCTTGCCGGCGGGCGGTGAAACGTCTCCGCCGACGTGCGTGTTCCCGCAGCAGCGAGGTCACTCCAACTGCTTGAGGGCGTTCTTCGCGATGTTGGCGTCTTTGCCCGACGGGTCGATCTCGAGGTAGCGCTGGTACGCCGCCACCGCCTCTTCCTTGCGGCCGGCAAAGCGCAGCGCCTCGGCCTTGCCGAACTGCGCCTCCGACGTCGACGGCGACAGTGCCAGCACCTTGCCGAACAAGCGGATGGCATCGCTGTGGCGACCGGCATCAAGTGCTGACCACGCCTGCTTCAACACCCCCGCAGGGGTTTCCAGTTTGGGAGTCGCTGGCGTCGACGGCGTCGCTGGCGTCGTCGGCGTCGCTGGCGTCGTCGGCGTCGCGGGCACAGTGGGGGTGGTGGGCGTGGTGGGCGCGTTGGGATCGACGACGACGGCGTTCGGATCGACGACGACGGGCTCGACCGGCAGGCTGGACAACGCGAGCACGAGGGCGGTGCCCGCGGTGCGGCGGGGATCGCTGCCAGGGAGCGCCGCAAACGCCTTGCCCACGACGTCGACGACGGTGGCATCCACCGGCTCACGCGGGGTCTTCAGCACCGCCATCGAGCGCGCCGCACGCAGCCGCTGCAGCTGCAACTGTGCCGACGCCGCCATGGCGCGCGCGTCGGTGAAGCGGCCAAGCTTGGCGATGGTTTCGGTGGTGCCCTCGACGTCGAGCGGGTCGAGGCGCGTGGACTCAGCGATGGTCAACAGCAAGCGCAGCTCTTCGTCGACAGCAGCGCGAGCGGCTTCATCGTCGAGGGTGCGGGCATGTTCGCGGGCCGCGTTGATGGCCCCATCGAGCCCAGCAGCGTCACCACGCGTGAGGGCGATGGTGGCAGCTGCAAGGTCGGCGTCGACGTCGACCACGCCAGCAGCACGCAGCGTGAGGACGGCAGCCTCGGCGTCGGCGAGCAAACGCTCGGCGTTGCCAGCAGCATCGGCAGGGGCCGGCAACGGCGGTGCCGACGGCGGCGGTGCTCCGGGCGCAACACCTGGGGCCGCGTTGGCCACCGCCGTGGCGACAGCGTCGTCGGCGAGGCGAACCGCATCGCGCAACGCGCGCGCCGACTCGGCCTGCAAGCGCGCACGCACAGCCGGCGCAGCGGGCACTGTCGACGTCGACAACGCGCTGAGGGCCTGATTGCGGGCGATGTCGTCGCCGCGCGTGAGGGCTGCGGCCACCTGCAAGCGCACCGCCGGCGACAGGTCGGCAGGACGACGCTGCATCAGCACGACGACGACGGCCACGGTGACCAGCCCGACCGCCGCGGCGATGGCCGTGCGCAACACCCACTGGCGGCGCCGCTGCCAGCGCAAGACCGGATCGTTGTCGTCGAGGACATCGAGGTCGTCGTTGGTGGCAACGGGGGCGGGTGACAGCACGCGCGACGGTGAGGGGCGGTGGCTGTTGCTGAGCTCGTCGACGACAGGAGCAGGTGCTGGCGGCTGCGACACCGCCGACATGGGCACCGCTTGAAACGTGCCGGTCGCGGTGGCGGTGAGGTGCACCTGGGGCATCTGCGACGCCGTGACGGTGCGCTGCGCGGCGTCGGCGGCCTCGACGACCTGAAAGAAGCTGGTGAGTTCAGCGATCTCGCCGAGCTTCTTCCACGACTTGGCCGTGCGCGAAATCTCGTCGTCACGGCCGACTTTGCGCTCGACGATCCACTTCTGCAGCGTGGTGAGTTCGCGAAAGCGAAAGACCTGGCCGTCGACCTTGCGCACCATCCACTCGCCGGGCGTGGACGGCGCCACCGGGGCCGCCCCCGACGACGCGGGTGTGCTCGAGATGCGCGACGATTCGCTGGTGGGCTGCTTGGCCGGCCGAGCGACAACGCCCGAGCCCTCTTTGACCTCGCCACTCGGCAAGACCTTGAAGATGTGGCCGCAATTGCTGCACTTCACCGTCGTGCCGCTGGCAGCGACACGCCCCTCGTCGAGCTCGTACTCGGTGCCACAACGGTTGCAGCGGACGTCCATGGGCGCATCCATAGCAGGACCGCGCAGAAATGGCCCCCGACAGTTTGAGTCTCGAAGCGAGACGCCCTGGCCTTTGTCGCCGAGGCGCGTCTTCCCGCAGATCGTTCCACAGGCCGCGTCTGCGCCGCGGTGCTGCTGATGCCGGCGAGCCGGATCTGCGCAGCTGACAACGACACCTGCGCCACCTGTGCACGAATTGCCGAGGCGTTGCGGCGGTACAGGCGTGGGGTCAGGGCCCACACCGACCAGGGGGAAACATGTGTTCAGGAAGCCGACAACGTTCGTGTGCTCGACGTCAGGGAGACGTCGACGCGCGGTCGCGGGCCAGACCCACCAGCAGCACCACCAACGCCGCGCTGCCAGCCAGCAGCAGGTTGGCACTCGCTTCGGCGCTGCCCACGGCAACGATGCGGGCGACGTCGACGTCGATGCTCTCGAGGCCCAGCACGGCGTCGCGCACCGCGCGTTGTGCCAGCCCCTGCCCCACAGCACCGAGCGACAAGAGGCCGAGCACCCACGGCGTCGACGACGACGCGCGCCCCGTCACCCGTGCGGCAAGAGCGGCCACAAATACCACGACGATGACGATGCCGACCGCGCCGGCTTCGAGGACGAGCTGCATACAGACCTCCAGGTACTGCGCCGCAGCCTGCGCTGCGGGCGTGTGTTGCTCCGACATGGGCCCTGCACGTCAGGTTCCCGAGGCAGAGCCGATCGTAAATTCCTGTTTCTTTTCAAAGTGTTGAAACACGCAGTGCCACAGATCGATCACGGGGGATCACGATGAACGCCACCGCACAGCTCGCGCCACCAGGACACAAGACACCACAACGAGGCCGGCGACCACGCACGCCGCCGGTGCGAATCGACAAGGCCGAGCAGCAGCGGCTCGTCGACGAAGTGGTGCTTGAACGCACCGCGATGCGCGAGCGCGGCGAAGTTCCACCATTGCCCGATCCGCTGGGTCGTCGTCGTGGCGGGCGCCTGCAGCGCATCGCCTGCGGTGTGGAGCTGCGGCAACGCGAACTCGACGGCACCATCAGCGACGACGAGGCCGAGTGGCTCACTGTGCGCCGCGAACACCTCGCCGAGTGGCAACGGGGACGCGCGCAACGGATCGCGATTCGCAAAGCGAAAGAAGCGAAAGCCGCACTCGCCGCGCTCAGCACCGACGTTGTCGAGGTGGTCGGCACGCCGGGGTCGCCGAAGTCGTTGCGTGCGGTCAGCACCGAACAGTGGCGCGGGCAGCTGAAGGGCCCCGACGATCTGCGCGCACTTGTGGCGCGCGTGCGCGGCATCGACGACACGCCGTGACGACGTGACATGAGCCGCTCGTGCTGCTCAAGCGGCTCGCCCTTCCGCTCGCTTCGTCGGTGCGTGCCGCGCGCTCGTCGACGCAGGGATCTGCGCCCGAAATGAATTGCAAATTGAAGATGTTCGTCCGACGCAACGATTCCCCACCTCAACCATCGGGGGAAGGCTCCCCGCCCACCCTCAAGACACGCGAGCGCTCGACGGCTGTGGAGGTCAAAGTGCGGTCGATGCAGGTGCAGCGTTGGTCGGTGGTCGCGTTGATCGGCCTGTTCGCCTCGACGATGCGCGCGCAGCGACATCGAAGCGTGCTGCATGAAGGGCGGGCGGGGAAACTTCCCCAATCGACTGGCGGCTGGTTGGCACTCTTGCTCACGCTGCTGCAGTTGGGCGGCTGCAGCGACCCGTTGAAGGCGCCGCCGAAGGGACGCCCGCAGTTCACGCTGTGGGCCTGGCACGCCGAACAAGACCTGCGCTTCGTGCCCAACGACGTCGACATTGCGGTGTTGGTGGCCGACATCCGCATCGAGGGCGGCACAATCGACGTCCAGCGACGACGACAACCAGTGCAGCTCCCGCAGCAGCATCGAGCGCCGATCGCCGTCGTGCGTTTGGAGACCCACGGCAGCGGCATTCCCGCGATCCTCGACGACATGCTGACGACGGCGATCGCCGAACGCATGAACGCCCTGCACGCCAGCGGCGTGATGATCGACTTCGACGCCCGCGTGTCCGAACGCGCCGACGCCGTGCGCGTGCTTCAACGCTTGCGTCAACGGCTCGCGCCGCAGCAGACGTTGTCGATGACAGGGCTCGCATCGTGGTGCACAGAAGACACGCCGTGGTTCACAGACGCCCCCGTGAGCGAAGTGGTGCCGCAGCTGTTTCGGCTGGGCAAAGACGCCGACATCTGGCGCGCCCGCTACGCCAACGACAACGCCCTGCGCGGTTGCGGCGACAGCGTCGGCGTGTCGACAGACGAGGCCCACGGCCCCGTGCCCGGCGCGAAACGGGTCTATGTCTTTCATCCTGGTGCCTGGACCCCGCAGGCCTTCGACGAGGTGGTGGCAGCATGGCGATGAGCATCAAGACGATGGCGACCACCGCCATGATCGCGACAGTGATCGCGGGTCTCTCCACGCCGGCGCAAGCGTGCTGTTACTTCCGAGGCGATGGGTACTTCCTGCGCGTCCACGCCGCCCCGTACGCGACGTCAGCACTGCATACCGTCGTCACGCCCGACTTTGCTGTGCGGAATCTGGCGCTCTTGTTTCGCACCGCCTCGGGGGTGCCCATCACACCGCTGGAGCTTTCTGCCCTCGAGCGCTCGTGGGCCCGCTCCTACGATGACGTCGACGGCCGGGTAGAAGCAGAAGCTGCGCAACTGCTCTGGGAGAAGGCGGCGTCGCGCGTGCTGGGCATGCAGCCGTCAGGCCGTGGCGAGGTCTTTGGCGGCACCGCGTACTACCAGCGCATCAACCCCGACGCGTTTCGACGCGCGCAACACCGCCTGAAGGTGCGCCAGCAGCGCTACGCCGAGTATCCCGAGCTGCTCAAGGCGTGGACGGCGTGGCAGAGCAGAATCCTCAGCGTCGACTTCGACGCGCCCACCACCTTGCCGGCAACCGTACCGCCAAAGCTCGCCGCCGACGTCGCTGCCGATGTCGCCCTGCTCAGCGCGCTCGAGGCGTTTTACGACGGCCGCCACGAAGACGCCGTCACGGCGTTTGACGCGATCACCACCGGCGATGACGCCGCGTGGGCCGGCATCAACGCGGCACGGGCACGTCTGCGGCAGGCCACCCTCGACGCCACCACCCCCGAACAACGCGCGGCGTACTTTGCCGACGCCGAGCGCCGCCTGCGCGCCATCACCGCGAAAGACGAACGCATCGCGGGTGCGGTGCAGTCGTTGCTGCTGCTGGCGCTGCGCGAACGTGGCGGCCTGTGCGAGGCGATCCCGGACTTGATGAGACGTACCCGGGGCGACGCGCTGCCGAACCTCCTGGAGGCATTTGAGGCCGCCGTCCCTCCCGTCAACAACGAGGGCTACATCGGAGAGAGAGCGCCCGGCTTCACCATCGCCTGCGACGCGCTGCCCGCCCTGCAGCAGTGGGTGTCGGTGTTTCGCCAGCTCGTCGTGCCCGGATGGAACAGCGAGGCCGTCGCTTCCTGGAGCCCCGAGCACAGGCGGCTGCTTGCAGGTGCTGCACAGGCGAAGAAGCAAGCACTCGCACAGTGGACAAAGACGCCCACGAAGCCGTGGCTGCTCGCAGCCCTCACCGCTGCCGACGGCACCGAGCCCGAGCTGCCGGCGTTGTTGGCGGCCGCACGCGCGATCGACCCCGCCGAGGTCGTGGGCCCCACCGTGGCCGTGCACGAGGTGCGCTTGCTGCGCCTGTCGGGCAAACGCGCCGAAGCGCGCGCACGTCTGGCAGAACTGCCCACGTCGAAGTGGTCAACGTCGGCGCAGAACTTCTTCGACAGCGAACGGGTGTTGCTCGCCGAGACCGCCGTCGACGCCCTCGCCTTCATCTGGCCGAAGAAGGCGGCCACCAACTACAACGTCGTCATCGACTCGCACCACATCGATGAAACCCTGAGCTGGCGCGTTGGCAGCAGCGGCCTCGATGGGGCAACGATGCTGTCGTTGTCGTCGACGACCACACTGCCGGTCCCGCTGCGGCAGTCGTTGGCGTGGTCGGCTTTTGTCCGCGCAGCACTGTTCGGTGGCAACGTCAAAGCAGCCGCACAAGCAGTGCTGGCCCTCGATGAACGAGCCACCGATCTGGTGGCCGTCCGCGACACCGTCGACGACCCCACCGCCCGCGGCCTTGCCCTGCGCGCAGCCATGGAGCACCCCGGTGCTTCGGCGAACCTGTTGTTCGTCAACGACCGCGCCGTCGGGGCGATCGCGGCCGCCGAGCACTACCGCTACGGCTGCGAATCCACGCGCAACGGCTGGAATCCAACGGAGGGCAGCGTGCCAACGCCACCGTGGGCGACGTCGTCAGCAGCCATCGAAGACAGCGCGATCGCGCCAGGTTCAAGCATCGCCTACGCACGCGCCGCCATCGCGTTTGCGAAGGCGAACCCGACGCACGCGTTGTCGCCCGAATTGCTGCATCTGGCGGTGCATCACAGTCGCTACACGAGCGGCGGTGCCGACACCAAGGCGGCGTTCACGTTGCTGCACCAGCAGTGGTCGTCGTCGACCTGGACCAGGAAAACGCCCATCTACTGGTGACCGCTCGTTGCCACTATCGCAGAAGCGACATTGGGCTCACGGCGACGTCGTCACGCGACTACCGCGGCCGGCATGTGCCAGTGGCCGGCAGCGCGGCGACGGGAGGGAAGATCGCCGTGGGACGCAGCGGACCGATCGCCACCGCGCTCAATGTCTTTTGCCCCGCGCCATCGCCGTCTGAGATGCGCAGGCTTATTGCTTCCTTCGTCGGATCGATCCCAAGGAGCGCACGCGGCACAACGCACGCGAGCACGCGCACGGTCTGCAACGCTTGCTGGGGTGCTGTGTCGTCGGTCGCCCGCGCCGCGCGGATCATGCAGCTCGCGCCGGGCAAGGGCTCGCGCACCTCGACGCCGTCGGCCGTGCGCCACCGCTCGACGTCGACGCGGCGCGCATCGCGCGGGACAAACGCAAGCAGGCCCTTGCCCGTGAGCAACTCAAGATGATCGGCATCGACAGCAGCGACGTTCGCTCCCGGAAACACGATCACGTTGTCGGCCAGCATCGCTTCAAAGGCGAACACGTCGTCGCCGACAGCAGTGCGCACAAGCATGTCGACGTCGCCGTTGCCGCTCCACGGCATCGCGCCGCTGACCATGCTCGTGATGCCGTTGGTCTCGGTAGGGACAATCGTTCTGCGCTCCCGCTGTAAGACCTGCTGCCACGTGTCGACATCGACGACGGGCACTTCGCCGCCAACCGCCGCGCGGCGAAGCGGCCCACCGAACGTGAAGAATTTCTCGTTGCTCACCAGCCCTTTGCTGTCGGGCCACTCGATCGTGAGCTGGTCGGGCGGCACGAACGCCATCGAGGACGGCGGCTCGGCGTCGTCGCCAGCGCTGACAACCTGGGCCGGTCCACGTCGTGGGACCCACACAGTGCAGAAGGCGCCGCCCTTTTCTTCGCCATCCTTCACCACAAGGAAGCAGCCCTTGTGTCCACAGTTCCCGCCGGTGACCGACGTGTACGCTTTGGCGCACGTCGGGGCGTGGCGTCGACAAGCGCCAATGGCCTGCTGCTGCTGTGTGTCGCTCGGTGCCGCCGACGATGCGCTCGCCTCGGGGGACGGCGGCATCCAACGGTGTGAGGTGTCGTCGCGTACGAAGTGGCCGCTGGCGTCGAAGGCAACGGCGACGGGCGCCATGAGATTTGCCTCTGCGATCTCCACGATGGCGCCGTCGGGCCCGCGCAACCACGTTGCGTAGATTGGGCGGCCCGAGTGGCAGCACGATTCGACGTCGACGACGCACGTCGGCCCTTTGCAGCGGGGTGGCTCCTTCACGGTGTCGTTGTTTCGGCAGTGCAATGGAAACGCGACCGCCGCCGAGAACGCCTGGGTGACGCACCGAACACGCTCGTGTCGCTCGTCGTCGGTAGACTGCGCGCGCGTTGTCGAGGCGAACAGGACAACCGCAACCAACGACCAGCACCGTACCAGCAATGACACCACTTCGACCTCCACAGGGCTGCACGCTCGCGTCGCTCAAGACGTGACAACACCGAGGACGTCGCGGTCGTTCCGCTCACTTCGTCGGGTACGTGTGCAGCGCTCACCTTGCCAACAGCCGACGCGCACTTGTGGCGCGCGTGCGCGGCAACGACGACGCGCCGTGACGACGTGCGACAACGCTACCCGGGATGGCTCTTGAGCCAGCTGCGCAAGTCGCTGGCAAGGCTTTGGCCGCACGCGGTGGCCGCGTCGTCGAGCAGTTCCTCGGTGGGCGTGCCTTCGCCCGCAGCGTCGGCGCGCGCTTTCAACGACGCCACGATGTTCTTTTTCGGCAGCAGCGCGATGCTCAAGGCGCAGCGCACGGTGACCTCGTTGGCGTTGGCCTTTTGGTCGTCGACCTGGACGGTGACGCTGTAGGTGGCCTCGCTCATGGGCACTTCAGCAGCGCCCAGGCGACCGCGCAGCGCGCGCTCCATGGCCTTGCGCACGTGGGGATCGCCGCCCACCGCACCGCCGACCGCGACGGTCGCGCCCAACGCAGCAGCGGCCGTTTTACGCGGCGCAGCAGGGGTGGGCGCGGCGGCTTTGGCGGGCTTCGGCTTCGGCGGCTCGACGACCACGGGGGGCGGCAGCGGCTCGGGCGGAGGAGGTGGCGGCGGCTCAGGCGCCGGCAGCGACGGCGGCGGTGGAGGTGGTGGCGGTTCTTCACGCAGCACCACCACGAGCACGCCCGCGACGACGCACAGCAGCAACAGCAGCAACGCCCACCGTCGAGAGGTGCGTTGTCCAGGTTCCGCTGCGTCAGAAGGTTCGCGGTCGTCTGCGTCGTGGGAGTGGCTCACGGCGCGCATCTTTGGCCGACGTGGCGGCGTTGGCAAACGACAGCGGGCAGATGCTGCAGCGCGTCTGTGTGAGGGCGAAGCCACACGCGTGTTGGAAGTGTGTGTTTTGGGCGTCCGCGACCCGTTCGACGTCGACAAAGCGGCACAGCGCCACAGGTGTCCGCGACGTGTCCGGGATTGGCCCGACCATTGCTCATGGTTTCAGCGATGAATCACCAGGAGAAACCCATGGGTTCCGACCCGACGCTGAAGCCGACCCTCGCCACCTTGTTGCTGAAGGCCCTCGACGAGGATGCCCCGCCGATGTCGACCGACAATCCCGACCGCTTCGTCACCGAGGACGACGACGGCTACTCAGCCTGAGCTGTCCACACCACAGCACACAGCGCGCGCACGTCATCACGACGCTGCGCGCGTTGCATTTCAGGCCGGCGAAAACGCCAACAAACGAGCCCGCACGACGCGGCCGGACGCGCGAGCACGCACGCGAACAACGCGAACGCGAGCACGCCCAGGAATGAGTGCAACGCGAACGCGAAGACGCACATGGCTGGCCGGAGGGGCGCCTGGCCGATGCACTTTGAACCAGGAGGCGCCAGCCCGATCGACGACGGAGCAACCTTCGGCGCCGACGCTCAAAGTGCACGGGGAGCGACGCACAGACCACAAAAAGCGCGGGGGGTTGTCAGGGGGCGCAGCGCGAGCGCCCCCTGACTCGCGCCGAAGGCGTAGCGCAAAGTTGGGACGCACTGATCAACGACCATCGCCTGACGCGGCGACGTGAAGCGGACCGCGAAGCACATCGACGAAGCGAATCGACGAAGCGAAAACGAATCGACGGAAGGCGAATCGACGACGTCAAGGAGGGCTACTGCAGCCGACCACTGACCTCAGTGCAGAGTTCGCGCACAGAAGACGACGACGACAAGAGCGCCACGTTTTTCAAGCGGGTCTTGAGCAACGTCGCATTGCCGCGAAAGGCGCCCTCGAGCACGAGATCACGAAGCCCACTGAGTGCTTGCTCAAGGACACTGTCGTCGGCGTGGCCCAGCGCTTTACCGAGGACCTCGGCATCTTTGGGCAGCGGCAAACCGGCAGCCAGCAAGGCATCGACCGAGGCCTGCACTTCGCGCGGGCTGGTGGCTTTGCGGATGGCTTCGATGAGCAGGAGATCGTCGGCAGACGACGTCGCGCCAACCCGACGGCGCGTGGCGTCGTCGTCAGCAGCAGGTGCAGGGCGCCCGCTGCGGGTGACCGAGGCCTTCTTCGGCTTCTTTGGTGCAGCAGCAGCAGCAGCATCGGCGGCAGCGGCGTCGGCGGCAGCGACCTCGTCTTCGTCGAAGCCGTGCTGGCTTGCACCGGGGCGCGTGGCGAGCATGTCGCGCAGGTTTTCAGGCAGCGGTTTGTCGCCGTTGAAGAACGCGTGCAGCTGCTGCTTGTAGCGCTCGTAGCTGCTGGCGGCGGGGCGGGCGGCGGGCTCGCCAGGCTCAGCGCGGGTGCCGTCCATGCGAACGCGGCCGGGCTCGCCGACAGAAGAGGAACGTGGGGAACGTGGTGTGGGCATGACCATCCGTGAGGTACGCAAACGCGGGGACAAGCCCCGGAACCGGTCGTCAGGCGGGCAGTTGGCCCGACGTCGACGTCATCCTCTGGTTGGGTGCCACTGCCGGCGTTTCCGTCGCAGCGGATTTCGTGCGCAGGCACGAACCTGAGGAAAGAGACCTTCGCGGACGACACACACACGCGAAGACACGTGGGTCGTAGCATACGAACCGCCGACGTGGGCACGGAAAACGCCGCAGATCTCGCCGAGCCTCGAAGAGAACCGGAGCGCACCACAACGCACATTCAACACTTTTGCAGCGCGTCATCGTCGGTCACAGTGGGCGCATGCGTCACATCTGCGGTGCGTTTTTGTCGTTGCTGCTTCTCTCGTCGCACGCGCTGGCATCGCCCGCCGAGCGCGCCGCCAACGTGCTGGTCGCCCTGGGGACCGATGGTCCGCGCGGCCCCGACGGCGCGCAGCTGGTGCCGGCCGATCTCGAGATCGTCGACATCGACGAGGACACCGTCGTGGTGCGCGGCAGCTTCTTTCGCGGCGACAACGCGGCGGACGACGAACTCGTTGACGAGCTGTTGCGCGAAACCCTGATGGGCGCGTTTGATGGTGCAGGCGTTGTCGGCGGTGTGCGCATCATTGATGCCGACACCGGCTTGCCGCTGGGCGCACACCTGCGCGACCACACGCCGTCGTCGTCACCGCCGCGCGTGCGTCGCGCGCACAAGGAGCTGCCGAAGTCGGCGGCGTTGCCGTTTGGTGGCGCACTTGTTGGTCAGCGCATCGCGATTTCCGCGGGTCACGGCTGGATCGATCGCAACGGCGGCTACGGCACGCAGCGCGAGCGCTTCTCATTTTCGTCGTCGGCGCGCGGCATTGTTGAAGACTTCTTCAGCGCCGAATTCGTCAGCCGCCAACTGGTGCCGCTGCTGACCGGCATGGGTGCCGAAGTCGTGCTGGTGCGCGTGCCCGACCTCGACGACAACCGCCCCGCCGTCCTCGTCGATGCCACCAACGCCCACGTGGTCGAAGGCACGTTCACCTCGAGCAGCACCGGTGTTGGTGGTGCACACCTGGTGGCCAGCAGCGAAGGCGAAGGGCTCGTGCGTGTGCCGATCTCGACGTCGCCGCGCGCGTTTCGCAACGTCACCGTGCGCTTTCCCACCAACGCCAACACCACCCACACCGCCTTTGTCACCGTTGTTCATGCCGGTGGCTCGCACACCTTCACCGTCGATCCCGCCGGGGCTGCAGGCGGCTTCGTCGAGCTTGGCCACTACGTGCTCGATGCCAGCAGTGTGGTGGAGATTGCGGCAGCCCCCGCCGCGGGCCGCCTCGTCGTCGACGCGGTCGAAGTCGGTGGCGGTACCGATGGCACGAGCACCAAGCCGTGGTGGCAGATGTCGGCCCTCGACAGCGTGAACCGTCGCCGTGGCCCCGACGTGCCCTCGAGTGTCACCACCCTGGGCGATGTCACGATCCGTCCGTCGTATGCCGAGCTGTTCGACGTCGACGCGTTCATGTCGATCCACGCCAACGCAGGTGCTGACGGCTCCGCCAGCGGCTTCTCTGTCTACCGCTACTCGTGCGGCGACTACGGCGACCACTCGTCGTCGGCCGGGGCCACGAATTGCGACGACCCGGTGGGCTCGCGCGACCTGATTGATGAGATCCACGCCGCGACCCTCGCAGAGCTGCGCGAATTCGATCCCGCGTTCAGCAACCGCGGCGCCCTCGTTGCTGACTTTGGCGAGTTGCGCGCCCTCGACGACACGCCCGGCGTGCTTGTCGAAACCGCCTTCTTCGACAACGTCACCACCCCGGCGGGTCACCGCATGAGCGACAACCGCGCCCTGCACGACCCGCGCTTTCGCGAGCACATGGCCACGGGCATCGTGCGCGGCCTGGCGCGCTTCTTCGACACCACCGCCGATGCACCGCCTGCGCGACCCACTGGCATCGTCGTCGAGAACGACGCTGGTGACCTGGTCGTGTCGTGGAATGCTGTTGATGGTGCCCTCGGCTATCGCGTGGCAACCGCCACCGTGACGGCCGATGGCTTGCGCGCGTTCAACGATGGTGTCGTCGTCGAAGGCACAACACAGCTGCGCCTGACCGACGTGAGCGCCGGCGATGTGGTCGCGGTGCGCGTGTGGTCACAGAGCAACAACGGCGAAGGCTACGGCTCGTCGGTGGTGGCCGCGCGCGTGGGCCCCGCCGCCGCCCTCCTCGTCGACGCCTACGATCGCCGCGATGCTTTCGCACAAGACGAAGACAACGACCTCGCCTACGCCTTCGAGCACGCCCACGCCGTGGCCAGCGCCTTCGCCGCCACCAACAACGCGAGCGGCTTCGATGGGGCGGCCGACGAAGCGGTCGAAGCCGGTGACGTCGACCTCGACGCCTACGCTTTCGTCGATGTCTGGTGCGGCAAAGATTCCAGCGAGCACATCGCTGTGAACAAAGGCCTGCAGGGGTTGTTGCGCGCCTACGTCGACGGCGGTGGCCGCTTGTTCCTGTCGGGCGAAGAGGTCGGCTACTTCCTGGGCGATACGTCGACCGACCCCGACGACGAAGCGTTTTTGCGCGAAGTGCTTGGTGCCGTGTACGTCGCCGACGACGCCGAGAGTTTTTCGGCATCGCTGCTTGGCCACACCATCGCGATCGATGACGGCACCGCAGGCGTGTACCGCGTCGTCTACCCCGACGTGATCGACGCCGCCGACGGTGCTGCTGTTGTGGGCACCTGGCCTGATGGCAGCGGCGCGATGGTCGAGCGCGCGGGCCGTGTCGTCTTTTTGGCCACGCCGTTTGAAGCGGTCGTGCCCGCGAGCGCGCGCGTGACGGTGATGACCGACGTCGTCACGCGCCTCGGTGTGCCCGACGTGGCCGCCGAAGGCGAAGGTGAAGGTGAAGGCGAAGGTGAAGGTGAAGGTGAAGGTGAAGGCGAAGGCGAAGGTGAAGGTGAGGGCGAAGGTGAAGGCGAAGGCGAAGACGATGCACCCGAGCGCCTGGTGATCACGAGTTCGGTGAAGCCTGGCTGCGGCTGCGCGAGTGCTTCGCCCGTTGAGTCCATCGGGCTGTCGGTGTTGTTGTTGGTCTTGCGTCGTCGTCGTCGTTGAACAAAGAGCGCGGCCTTTCCACCCGGTGAGGCTTCGACCCTCTCTGCACCGACGCGCTCATCGACGAAACGTTCGCGCTGGTGGTGCGCCACGCCGACAAAGAGCGCACCGAGATCGATGAGCAGCTGCGCCTCGACCACGTCGATCTGCTGCGCACGAACGACGGCGTGCAGCGTGGCTTGATCTGCTTCCGCGTCGAGCTCGACGTATGCGGCACCACACCAGCGATCGTCTTGCAGTGCTCGGCGATCAACTGTGCTCAACATGCTCAGGCGTCAACGTCGACGACGGCCAAAAACGAAGCAGGCCTGACGAACGCCGTCAGGCCTGCTCTTTTGTCGGCAGCCTTGAACTCAGCGACGACGACGGCGCGCCAGCAAAGCCAGCACGGCAACGCCCAGCGCGTTGTTCGAGGTCGAGCTGCAATCGCAACCAGCGACGTCTTCGCCTTCGCCTTCAGCGCCTTCGCCTTCGCCTTCAGCGCCTTCGCCTTCGCCTTCAGCGCCTTCGCCTTCGCCTTCAGCGCCTTCTCCTTCACCTTCACCTTCACCTTCGCCTTCGCCTTCACCCTCACCTTCACCTTCGCCTTCGCCGACGGCGCCGGGCACGTCGATGGTGAGGTTGTCGATGGTGAGGCTCGCTTCGGCGGTGATGCACACGTTCGACGACGCCGACGCCTCAAACACCAGCGTGTTCGTCGCGGCCGCCAACGTAAACGTCTGGTGCGCGGTGTTGCTCGCGGTGTCGTTCAGCACGCTGTCGGTGAACAGTTCCACGCCGTCAGCGCTGATCGTGATCGCCGCCGTGGTGGCGGTGTTGATCGCCGCACTCAACTCGTAGGTGAGGTCGAAGTCGATGACCGACCCGGCCGGCATGGGCTGCGTGAGCGTCATGGTCGAGGTGACAAGCCCCTCAGCACAGCGCGGGAACAACCCCGACGACGACGCCACCAGCGTGGCCGCGCCATTGGTCGCGGTGCCATCGCCAGACCAGCTCAAGCCGAAGCCGTCGTTGAAGTCGTCGCTCACGTCGGCCGTTTCGCCTTCACCTTCGCCCTCGCCTTCGCCTTCGCCTTCGCCTTCGCCTTCGCCCTCGCCTTCGCCTTCGCCTTCGCCCTCGCCTTCAGCGACGAGGCCAAAGAATTCGAGTGCGGCGAAGCTGCCGCAGAAAGCCTCGTCGAGCACGAACGCGCCAGCAGTACCGCAGGTGGGCGGATCGACGGGCGTACCGTGGCTCATGCCGGCGACGACGATGCTCTTGACGACGTCGACGTTGCCGCTCTTCCACACCCTGGTGGTCAAGTCACCGCTCGTGCTGTTGGTGGTGGGCTCGACTGGCAAGCCGTGCACACCGGTGAACTGCAGCGTGAGGTTCTCGGCATTCTTCACGGCGACGGTGGTGTCGCTGCTGCCATGCACCACCAACACGCGGGGCCAGGTGCCGGCGAAATCGGTGGCGTTCTCGACGAGGGCCGCCCACTGCGCCTGCGTCTTTGTCGACCCCGGGTTCATGCAGGAAAATGCGCCGACGATGCCCGTGCCGCAGTTGTAGGGCACGCCAGCAAACACGGCGCCCGCCGAGAACAGGTCGGGTTCAACGGCCAGCATCACCGCGGTCATCGCCCCGCCAGCCGACAAGCCGGTGACAAAGACGCGGTCGTCGTCGACGGTGTGACGGTTCTTGAACGACGCCACCATGTTGGCGAGCGAGAGCGCTTCGCCGCTGCCTTCGGCGATGTCGCCGCTTTCAAACCAGTTGAAGCAGTTGTTCTGGTTGTTGCCGCTGTTGGTCTCGGCAACGACGAGGCCAAAGCCCAGACTGTCGGCGAAATCAACGAGGCCCACAGCGTCGGCGTAGCCGCTGTTCTGTGTGCACCCGTGCAGCACCAGCACGAGCGGGATGGCACCGCTCACGCCAGCGGGCACGTGCTCGTACATCGTGAGCGCGCCCGGGTTTGCACCAAAGTTGTTCACCGTGGTGAGAGCCGATGCCGACGACGACGCAAGAGCAGCAACAGCGCACAACAGCGATGCAGCACAGCGGATGTTCATGGCCTGACCTTTGGTGCGAGAAATCGAGGACGCAGCGGTCTTAGCCCACGCTGCCGCAATGCGTCATACGTAAAACGCCGCCATCGCGGCGGCGCTTCGACGACGTCACATCACGGTGACATCAGCATCAGAGGCAGTCGTAGCCACCGAAGTCGAAGTTGAAGTCACAGGTCAGGCCCGCGTCTGCACAGTCGACCGACCGCAGCTCATCGGCTTCGCACCAGCTGACAACACTGCCGTCGCATTCGCCTTCGTACGTGACATCGCCGCACGCAGTGACCGGATCGACCGGGTCCGTGCCGGGGTCGATGCAGTCGCAGATGTCGACATCCCAGGCGTCGCAGGCCAAGAGCAACGCAAACTCGTTGCAGACGCAGGTTTCATTGGCGCACGCGTAGGCGGCGTTGCCGGTTTCGATGAGGCAGTCGATGCTGGAAGTACAGGTCCCAACGCCTTCGCCTTCGCCTTCACCCTCGCCCTCGCCTTCGCCTTCCCCTTCGGCTGAGGTGGCCTGACAACCGCCAGCGCCGTCGTCGACGAAGCCGAGGTTGCAGCGGCAGGTGCCATCACCCAGGGCGATCGCGTTGGTGGGGCACGCGTCTGCGGCTTCGCAGATGCTGGCGGCGTTGCAGGTTTCGCCGTTGCTGCAGTCGGTGTTCGCGAGGCACTGCTGACACTTGCCTGGCGAGTCAGGGCCGGTTTCGCGGTTGCTGCAGATCGACGCCGTCGACGGGCACTGGCTGGCGACGCGGCACCACCCATCGAGCAGCGGTGCGCACACGCCGGTGACGGTGTTGCAGAAGGTGTCGATTGCGCATTCCGACGTCGACACGCACGACGACGACGACGAACTCGCGGGCGTGCACACGCCGCTGTCGCACACCGTGCCGTCGGCACAGTCGAGGTCGGTCAAGCACGTCGTGACGGGAGTGCCGTCGACGCAGGTGCCGGCAGCGCAGACCTGGTTCGTGCAGTCGCGATCGTCGGTGCAGGTGGCGGTCGGGATCGGTCGCGCACACCCCGCGACGAGCGCGAGAAAGCCAACGGTCAGGACAACGACGAAGCTGGAACCACGCGCCATGTACCCACCTGTCGGGCCGGGGATCGATGCGCAGCACCGTGTCCGGCCGTCACGCAATTTGTATTCCCTGCAACGCATCCCTGCGAGTTCGATCCCCCTCAGCGACGTCCGTCATCCGACCGATGCCCGGCATGTCCACGCACCGGACACCGCGCTGCGACGACACCATCGTTCATGACGGAGTGTGTCGTCGACCGCGCCGCGCGAACGGCGCGTTCGTCGCGAGCCCTACTGCGCGCTGTGCGGGAGTGTGGCTGCCCACGTGGCCATCGCGCACGGCACACCAACACCGCCGCCTGCACCGTTGGAGGTCATCGTCGACGAGAACCCCGCACCTTCTGGCATCTGCATGAAGCCCACGGGGTACATGATGCATTTGCCGCTGGGGAACTGCGCAAACGAGAGCCCAGAGATGTGGCGGTACCGAATCGAGTTGTCGCGACGATCGCGGTTGATCTCCCAGTCGGGCGTGAGCAGCTGCAGCGTCGAGTACTTCTCGGGGTAGCCACGTCCCTCGGCGAAGCCGCGCAAGGCTTCCAGTGATGCCTTGGTGTGTTCCGCCATCTTGCCTGGGGCCCAGCCCTTGATGAGGTTGTGGCCAAGCGCGCTGTGGGCGGACTCAAACGTCTCGGGCGCGGCGAAGACCGCGTGCTCGTTGGCGGCCGGCGTTGCTCCAGCGTCGTACAGGGCGATCACAGGATGCACCACGCCAGCGAAGTGGTCCTCGGCGCTGAACAGGTTGCCAGCGACCACGCTGTCCTTCGTGCACGACGTCAACCAGATGCGGTGCGCGTTGGGGTTCGCGGGCAATTCGATGCTCGCGCCGGGGGCCACCTCGCCGACGACTGCGGCCGCATTGCCGTCGAGTTGGACCTCGCACACCTTCACGCTGCTGGCGTTTTTGAAGGTGATGGGG
>JBIKRQ010000403.1:0-5723 GCA_044349155.1 Myxococcota bacterium | reverse complement strand
GTCGTTCGCGCTTCCGCCTGCATTGTTGTAGTACTTCTGAATCGCCGCCTGAATGGACGCTTCAGCCGAGACCACAACCTCGATATTGTAGCCGGTCAAAAACTTGATGTCGTCGATCGCAAAGATATTGCTGGGGTCGCTCATGGCGACGATCAGCGAGCCGCCGGCGCGGTTCACCGGCACCACCTGGTGCTTCTCGGCAACTTCCTTGGGGATGAGCTTGATGACGTCGGCGTCGATCTCGAACTCGGCGAGGTTGATCGCCGGCACGCCGTACTGGCGCGAGAGGAACTCCGTCAGCTGGCTCTCTTCGATGTAGCCGAGCTTGGTGAGCTGGTAGCCGAGCTTCTTGCCGTCGACCTTCTGGGCCTCCTGGGCCTTTTGGAGCTGTTGAAGCGAAATGAGGTTTTCCCGGACAAGCAACTCACCAAGGCGGGCGGGCATGGTTCCTCCTGACGGAACTTCGAGATGACGGTGGGCACATTAGCGGGAGAGCATCGAGAGATGCGACCGACAGCGCTCCTGAGACGAACTCGAAACGTCAGCGCTCCAGTCCCCTGAAATTGCTGCGCTATTGAGACGGGGCGGGTGTCCGCTTCAGCGCACTCACAAGCGCTGTCCGTGCGGCTTCACGCTCGGCGTCGCTCAACGTGCGTCCGGCGAACAGCGCGGCGGCGGCTTCGGCTTGCGCGAGCAACATGCTCGTGCCGTCGACGAAGAGGTGCCCTGCGCGCAACGCAGCGTTGCGACTCGCGAACGAACGCGCCCCATAGCGCAGCTCATGCACTACGGCGCGCAACGGCAGCGCGGCAGCGATCGAGGCCGCTGGGTCGTCGAGGTCGGAGGCCGCGAGCACGACAAGGCCGATGGGTTGCGCACTGCTGGTGCCGGCCGTGAGGCCAAGTGATGCGGCATGCGCCACGAGAGCGTCGACGGCGACGCGACGACGACCGTGAATGACCACTCCCCGCGCACCAGCTTCGGCCGCTGCGACCACCGCCGCGCGCGCCGCACCACCGGTGCCGACGATGGCGATGGTGCGATCGTCGACGACGATCGACGCTCGGTGCCATGCCACCTGCAGACCGCGAATGTCGGTGTTGGCCGCGCGCACGGCTTTGCGATCGTCGCCGTAGACGACGGTGTTGACGGCTCCTGCACGCTTCGCGTCGTCGTCGAGCACGCTGCTGTAGCGGGCCGCCGCTCGCTGCTTGTGCGGTGCAGTGACATTGATGCCGCGCAGCTGCAGCTCGGCGTGGGCGAAGACGCGGTTGGCGTCGTCGTCGGTGTTGGTGCTGGTGAGCAGCTGGTACGTGCCTGCGCCAAAGATCGCGTCGTGAATGGCCGGCGACGGACTGGCCGCGATGCGCTCGTCGCCGACGAGACCCAGCCCACGCATCAGACGCGACCTGCGAGTGCGGCGCGTGCTCCAGCGATGTCGGTGTGAATCTGTGCGACGAGGGCGTCGATGCCGTTGAAGCGCTGTTCGTCGCGCAGGCGGGCGACGACGTCGAGGTGCAGGCGCCGGCCGTACAGGTCTTCGTGCAGATCGAAGATGTGGGCCTCGACGCGCACGCCCTGCCCTTGAAACGTCGGCCGCAGACCAATGTTGGTGACCGACGGCAAACGACGACCGTCGTCGAGGACGGCAACCGTGGCGTACACACCGACGCGCGGCAGCAGCTCGCGCTGGCTGTCGACGTTCGCGGTGGGAATGCCAATCGTGCGGCCACGTCCGTCGCCGCGAATCACCTCGCCCTCGATCGGGTACGGGTGGCCCAGCAGCGAGCCGGCGGCCTCGACGTGGCCCTGCAACACGAGTTCGCGGATCTTGCTGGAGCTGCAGACGTAGCCGCTGTCGCGCACCGAGGGCACGGCCACCGACGTGAGCGGAAATGCCTGCTGGAGATCGACGAAGCGGCCCGCGGCACGCTGGCCAAACTTGAAGCCCTCGCCGACGACGACGCCGCTCACGCCGAGGCGCTGCTTCAGCACGACGTTGCAGAACTCCGCAGGCGCGAGTGCGGCCAGCGCGGCATTGAACGGCACGACGTAGACGACGTCGACACCGGCGGTTTTGAGGCCTGCGAGTTTTTCGTCGGTCCGCAAGATCAACGGTGGTGCGAGCTGCGGCGCGAGCACGCGCACGGGGTGCGGGTCGAACGTGACGACGCCGACGGGGCGGTGGTGTGTGGCCGCGAGCTCGCGCGCGGCCGCAAACAGCGCCTGGTGACCGCGGTGCAGGCCGTCGAAGTTGCCGATCGCGACGATGGCGCCACGGTGTGCGTCGGTGGCGGCGGAGAAGTGCTCGTCGGCGTGATGGACCTGCATGGCTGCACCAGGCCGGGAGTCCGGCAACACGAATCGGAGGCGGCGCGGGTGTGATGCCACAAGCCCACACCAGGGCGCATCGGCGCGCTAGCAGTTTGCGTTGTCGACGTCGACTGTGACGCCTGCTGCGTTCTGGTCGCCCAACAGATTGATGGGCGCGTTGGTGCATGAGGCTGCTAGCGTGAGTCCTCCATGAGTGAGCCCTTTGGCGACTACGTGCTCGATCGTCCTCTTGCGCGCGGCGGTATGGCCGAGCTGTTCATGGCTCGCCATGGGCGCAGTGGCTTGCCCGTCGTCGTCAAACGGCTGCTGCCCGAGATGGAGCACCGCCAGGATGTGGTCGACCTGTTTCTGACCGAAGCCGATGTCGGCCAACTGCTGCGACACGACAACGTCGTGCGGGTGATCGACGCTGGCGAGGTCGATGGCCACTACTTCCTGGTGATGGAATTCGTCGACGGACTCGACGGCGACCATCTGCTCGCCGACGCCTGGTACGAAAAATCGCCGATCCCCCCGCCGATCGCCGTGCGCATCGCCGTCGACGCGCTGCGGGGCCTGCACTTCGCGCACGAGCTGCGCTCGCCGTCGGGCACGCGCTTTGGCCTGGTGCACCGCGACGTCAGCCCCGACAACCTGTTCGTGACGACGTCGGGCGTGACCAAGGTGGCCGACTTCGGCATCGCCAAACTCGGGACCCTCGAGGGCGCCACGCAGGCCGGTTTGTTGAAGGGCAAGCTCACCTACATGTCGCCCGAGCAGGTGCAGGGGGCGGCCCTCGACGGACGCGCCGACGGCTACGCGCTCGCGTTGGTGCTCTACGAGATGCTCTCGGCGGTACGCCCCTTCGCAGCCCGCGACGGCGAAAGCGAAGTGGCCCAGCTGCTACGGCTGCGTCGTGGCGAGATGCGACCGCTGCGCAAGCTCGAGCCAACGCTGCCGCGCACCGTCACCGGGGCCGTCGACAAAATGCTGCGGGCCTGGCGCTTTTGGCGGTTTGCGTCGTGCGGCGCCTTCGCTGACCGGCTCGAGGCGGCCGCTGCCGACGTGGGTCTGTTGGCGAACCATGCGACGGTGGGTGCCTTCGTTGCCGACGCATCCCGACGCCGCGCCCGCCGCGAACAGCATTGACGACGTACAGCACAGCCAGCTTGTGGAGACAGCCGGCACTTTCAAGTAGCGTGGCGCCGATGTCACGACCGCTGTCAGGCTTCTTGGACGACGTTGACCTCGACGAGGTGTTGCGGGTCATTGCGCTCTCGCGGCGCTCAGGCCTGCTCGACGTCGACGGCGGCGATGGCGACAGCACCGATGGGCGTGCCGAACTCCACTTCGTGACCGGTCGCCTCGTGCGGGTGCGTCTGCACGACACCGTCGAGACCATAGGCTCCATGCTGGTGCGCGCCGGCGTGCTCGACGAGCGCGAACGCGATGCTGCGATTGAAGCCGAAACCCTCGAAGACCTCGTGGCGCGCATCGAGCGTGGGCGTGGCGCGCGGCAGCTGCTGGTCCGCGTCGACGACACCATTGCCCAGGGCCTCGAAGACGCCGTCACGCGCGTGCTCGCGTGGCGTCAGGGATCGTTCACGTTTCGCGTGACGCACGAAGCGTCGGCACCACTGCGCTACCCCGGCGATACCGCCTTCACCTTGCCCGCTGGCGTCGACGCTGAAGAACTTTCGCGCGATGCCAAGCGCCGCCGCGCTGAGCGCAACAGCGATCCGCTCGCGAGCTTTGGCATCAAGAAGTCGCGCCCGAAAACGACGGTGCCCGGCCGGCCCGAAGTGCTCGTTGTCGACGACGATCCGACGTTTCTGGCAGCGGTGGAGCGCGCGCTTGCCGAAGCCGGCGTCTCGATGGTGACCATGCCGTCAGCACAGCGGGCGATCGATCGCGTCACGTCGGCCGTGGATGATGGCGTGCAGGCGATCGTCGTCGACCTCGTCATGCCGCGCAGCAACGGACGCGGCATCCTTGGCGGCCTTGAGCTGCTGCGCACCGCGCACGAACACGGTGCCGGCAACCGTGTCTTTCTCGCGATGGAAGAAGCGCACGACGACGCTGAACGGTTGGCGACGTCGCTGGGGGCTGGTGTTTTGCGCAAGCCCACCGCACGCGACGAGCTCGCGGGCTTTTTGAACCCGGTGCTGCTGCGCCTGGATCGGCCGCCCCTCGCTGTGGCGGGCTTCGATCTGGCGCGCGAGTTGTCGCGCGAGCTGCCCGACAGCGACGATTGGCGCGCCGAATGGCACGACAACCACGACGACAACTTCAAGAGCCTCGAAACGCTCAAGGCGCTGCTCGTCGAGTTGAACAACCCCAGCTTCGACGAAGAAATTCCGCTGCTGCTGTTGCGCTTCGCGTCGGCGTTCTTCGTGCGTGGCGCGCTGTTCTCCGTCGACCACGCCCGCCGCGAACTGGTGGGCCTGGGGGGCTTCGGCGTCGGTGGCAGCGACCCGGGTCGGCTCGTGCGCAGCATTCGCATTCCGTTGTCGGCCGACACCGTGTTTGCGCGCGCCATCGCCGAACGCTGCGGCCTGCGGCAGGCCTTCTGGGACAGCGAGTGGAACACGCGTCTGGCGAGCCTGCTGGGCGGTCCACGGCCGCGTGAGGTGTACACAGCACCGCTCACCTCGCCGCGTGGGCTGGAAGGTGTGCTCTACGCCGACAACGGTACCGATCCGCGCCCATTTCCCGACATCGCGCTGCTCGAGATCTTCCTGCAGCAGGCGGCGGCAGCGCTGGAGCGGGCGATGCTGTCGCGCGAGCTGCACACCCTGCGGGCCTCGCAGCTGCCGCAGCCCACCGACCAGACCTGAGCGGCCAGACCTGAGCGGCTAGCTCAGGCGCTGCTTCAAGCGCGCAAGGCCGACGTTGCCAGCCCCGCCCAGCGACACACGTGCTTCGAGGCTTTTGTCGACGTCGACATCGCCGGCCGTGCGCGTGGGGATTTCGGCCGCCGCCTGCTTGTAGGCATCGCGAAACGGCACGCCCGAGACGACGAGCTCGAGGGCACGATCGGTGGCGAACATGTCGGGGCTGATGGCCGCCTTCATGGCCGCGGCGTCGAACTCGAGGCGCGCCACGAGTTGCTCGACGAGCCGTGCCCCCTGCAACGCACGTGAAAACGCCCGCACCACCGGCGCCTTCGTGGCCTGCAGATCGCGGTGGTAGCTCGACGGCAACGACAACACGCTCTGGGTTTCGGCCATCGCGCCCTCGACGACGGCGGGCAGCGTGCGCAGCAGCTCGACGACGTCGGGGTTTCGCTTGTTGGGCATCAGCGAGCTGCCCGTGGTGTACGCGTTGGGCAAGCGCACAAAGCCGAACTCTGCTGTGGCGTACAGCGAGAGGTCCCAGGCGAGGCGGCGCACGTCGAGGGTGAGCAGGTG
>JBIKRQ010000404.1:0-5723 GCA_044349155.1 Myxococcota bacterium | reverse complement strand
CCGTTGTGGGCGAAGCGCTGACGTCGTCGTCGACGTCTAAGTCCGCAGTCGCTGACGCCGAATGACGTCACCGCCGTGGCTGCTGCAGGGCACGCCCCATGTGTGGCGGCCCTACTGTCAGCACAAGACCGCGGAAGCGCCGTTGCCCGTCGTCGACGTGCGCGGGTCGCGCCTGGTGTTGGCCGATGGTCGCGAGCTCGTGGATGGCATCGCGTCGTGGTGGACGGCGGCGCACGGCTACAAGCCTCCGCACATCGTGCAGCGCGTGCAGCAGCAGCTGCAGCAGGTGCCGCACGTGGCCTTCGGTGGGCTCGCGCACGAGGCTGGCTACACGTTGGCCGCACGGCTCGCGGCGTTGATGCCGCCGTCGTTGTCGAAGGTGTTTCTGCTCGAGAGCGGCAGCGTTGCTGTTGAGGTGGCGCTGAAGATGGCACTGCAGGCAGCGGCCCAGCGGGGGCAGCCACAGCGTCGACGAATCGTGGCGTTTGCCGGCGCCTACCACGGCGACACCTTTGCCACGATGGCGCTGGCCGACCCCGTCGACGGCATGCACACCGTGTTCGCGAACACGGCACCGTTTGCGGTGACGCACCTGTCGACGTCGACGACCGCCGAGAACCTCGCGCACATCGCCGACGTGTTGGCGGCACCTGACGTCGCCGCCTGCATCATCGAGCCGGTGGTGCAGTGCGCGGGCGGCATGCGCTTCGTTGAGCCGGCGTTGCTTCGTGCGTTGCGGGCGCTGTGTTCCGCGTCGGGCGTGACATTGATCTTCGACGAGATCGCCACGGGCTTTCACCGCTGCGGGCCGGCGTTTGCGTACGAGCAGACCGGTGTGGTCGCCGACGTCGTCGTTGTCGGCAAAGCACTGTCGGGGGGCACGCTGCCACTGGCCGCGACCATTGCGTCGACGACGGTGTTCGAGGCGTTTGTCGCCGACGATCCCCTCTTCGCGTTGCAACACGGACCCACGTACATGGCCAATGCATTGGCGTGTGCGGCGGCCCACGGCTCGCTCGACCTGTTCGCTGCTCAAGACTTTGACGTCGTCGTGCAGCAGCTGCAGGCGAAGCTGCTGGCCGGGCTTGCGCCACTGCGCGCGTTGCCTGCGGTGCGCGGCGTGCGCGTGCTGGGCGGCATTGGCGTGGTGGAGCTTGTGCCGAAGACCGCGCCGCCGTCGTCGACGTTTGCGCAGCATGGGGCCTTTGTGCGTCCGCTGCGCCTGAGCACTGCCGACATCGTCTACGTGATGCCGCCGTTGACCATCGACGACGACGACCTCGGTGTGTTGCTTTCGGCGGTGCAGAGCACCCTGGGCATCTGACAGTTGTCAGAACCGTCAGGGCGAGTGCGTCGACGTCGGTCTGACCGAAACTGATAGCTGTCAGATTTTGGCTTCGTGGCCTGCGTGTGGTGGGCCGTCGGAGACCACCTTGCCGTCACGCAGCGTGATGACGCGGTCGCAGCGGCGGGCGACGTCGGGCTCGTGGGTGATCACCAACACCGTGCGGCCGTGCTCGCGGTTCAAGTCGACGAGCAGCTTCAAGATCTCCTCGGTGGTGCGGCTGTCGAGGTTGCCGGTGGGCTCGTCGGCGAGGATGACCTGCGGCTCGTGCACCAGCGCGCGCGCGATGGCCACACGCTGCCGCTGACCGCCGGAGAGCTCTGCTGGCCGGTGGTGCAGGCGCTCACCCAGCCCTACCAGCCGCAAGGCCGCCTCGGCCCGTTTGAGGCGCTCAGGACGGCTCACCGGATCGCCGCGTCGGTACACGAGGGGCAGCGTCACGTTCTCGAGGGCCGTTTGCTTGGGCAGCAGGTGAAAACTCTGAAACACAAACCCGATCAAACGCCCGCGCACTTCGGCGAGGTCGTCGTCGTCGAGCTGCTGCACCGGAATGCCCGCGAGCGTGTAGCTGCCCGACGTGGGCGTATCGAGGCAGCCAAGCAGGCTCATCAACGTGGACTTGCCCGAGCCCGACTGGCCGATGATCGCCACCAACTCGCCCGCGCGAATGTCGAGGTCGACACCGTCGAGGGCGCGCACCGTCTCGCCGCCCATCTCGTACAAGCGCGTGAGGCCCCGCACCTGCACCAGCAGCGGTGGCTCAACGGTGGCCGCGTCGTGCTCGCTCATGGCGCGGCCTTCGCGTCCTTCTTGTCGTCGGGCTTCTTGTCGTCGACCTTCTCGTCGTTCTTCGCGCCCTTCTTCTCGTCCTTTTTGTCATCCTTCTTCTCGTCGACCAGCTCGCTGACCGTGTCGCCGTCCTTCAGCTCTTTGAGCGCGCGGTAGGGGCCCTCGACGAGGCGCTCGTTGGCCTTCAAGCCCGACAACACCGCGATGGCTTCGCCCTCCGACGCGCCCAGGCGCACCGTGCGTTCGCTCACGACGAAGCTGTTCTCGGTGGCCCCCGGCTCGACGACGATCACGCGGTCGGGCTTGTCGCCGTCGTCGCCCTTGGTGGCCTCGAGTACCGCAGCCAGGGGCACCACCACCACGTCGTCGAGGTGCTGCACTTCAATCTCGGCCTGGGCACTCATGCCCGGGCGCAGCAGCTGGTTGGGGGCTGCAACGGCTGCCCCTGCGGCTGCTTCAAGCGCGCCCGTTGACGACGTGGGCGAGGCTGACGACGACGACGACGACCCCGCCGGACGGCTGCCGGTGATCTTCACGTCGACGGAGAACTGCACCGCACCCATGGCGTCTTTGCCGAGCAGGCCGACGCGCTCGACGACGCCTTCGAACTCCATATCTTTGATGCCCTGCGCCTTCACGATCGCTTTTTGACCGGGCACGACGCGCGAGATGTCGAGCTCGTCGACGTCGAGCTTGACGACCAGCTCCGACAGGTCGGCGATCACCACGGGTGCAGACGCCCCGCCAATGCCAAGGCCGAGCGAGGCATCGGGGGACGCCGACAAGCCCGTCGACGACGACACCACGCGACCCACCTCGACGCCAACGGCCACCACGGTGCCCGCTTGCGGAGCCACCACCTTCGCGCGCCCGAGGGCGTCACGGGCGCGGTTGAGATCCAGCCGCGTGCGCTTGGCGTTGGCGTCGGCCTGCGCGCGGTCGGCGACGAGGCCCGCTAAACGACTCTCGCTGAGCTTCAACGTGTCGTCGGGGAGGACCCCTTTGGCGGCCAAACCGCGGTCGCGCTCGACGGCGCGTTCGGCTTCTTTGACGGCGATGTCGGCACGCGCGAGCACGGCTTCAGCACCAGCGATGGCCGCCGACAACTGCTCGACCGCGTTTCGCAACTGCTCGCCATCGAGCGAGAACAACGGCGCGCCCACCGCAACGACATCGCCCACTTCGACGTCGACACGAGCGACGCGGCCGGCGACTTCCGACGACACATCAACCTGCATGCGCGCACGCACTTTGCCTTGCGCCATGACCCGGCTGGTGATGCCGCGCGTGGTGGCCGTGGCCAGGCGCACCTCGACAGACGACGCTTTGCCGGGCCGCACGAAGGTGAGCACCCCAGCAGCAACCGCGAGCACCACCGCAACAACCGACACAACTTGCACGCGGCGCATGGGCATCCTGTCGTCGACACGCGGGTCGACCGATCATCGTCTTCGACTCTCAGCTCGTGGTGTCGGCACACACGTCGGGCACGTCGGGCAACGAGCGCAGCGCATCGAGGGCCACGCCGCATTGGGCATCGCAGGTGCGCGACGTCGACGGCAACGACCAGCACTCGCCATCGACCTCCCACGGGCCGGTATCGACGGTGGGGTCGACCGCGTTTTGACACGCAACAAACGACGCACACGTCGGCGTCTGCGACGGACACGCCGTCGTGAGCAGCACGCCAAGCAGCGCCAGCAGACGCACTCAGTTGGCTCCGCTTTCGTCGAGCACCACATCGGCGGGCACATCGAGGCACCCGGCACCGGCGTCGACGCCAAGCCGTGCGGCACACGCGGCGATCGGTGCCACCGTGGCGAGGTTCGCTTCCGCGACGCGCTCGGGGGCAAGGCTGAGCGACACGTGCAACGTGACCTCGCCACTGGCGATGCCGGCGTCGGGTTGGCTCGACGCACGGGCGCGTTTGACGACGACGGTGGCGTCGAGCTGACCGCCGCGCGGCTCGGCCACCTCGAGCTTCGTGGCCTGAATGCTCACCGTGACGAGGGCCCCAAGACCAGCATCGACGTTGGCGTCGGCCTGCTGCGACAGGGCAAAGCGGAAGTCGCCGCTGCCGCTGCTGCCATCGAGGCCATCGTCGATGGCGAGGTCGTTGGTGGCTGTGAGGCGATCGCCGTCTTGCAGGGCGTCGAAGTCGATGTCTTGCAGCACGAGCAGGTCGCTGGTGGCGAGGTTCTTTTTCACATCGAGCAAACGTGTGCCGGGCAGGGTGCGCCAGGCGTCGTCGACGGGCACCGATGCCGACGACAACCACAGGTGCACGCGGCGATCGAGACGCGCACGCTGCACCGGCACCAACGCGCCGTCGCGCACCAACACGTCGTTGGCATCGAGGACCGCTTGTGCGCTGCCGACGGGCGCAAACACGACGCCGTCGAAGTCGCCTTCCACGCTCACCGCACAACCACTCGCGCAGGTGCCCAACAGCAGGGCCGTGGCCAAAAAACGCGCGCTCACGGCGTGCTCCGTGCCGCCAACGGCAGACCGAGCACGTCGGTGCTGGCGGCCGCGTTCAACAGCGCCAGGTTCTTCTCGGCGACGCGCTCCTGCACGAGCGGTGCGATGAACGTGCCCTCGATGCTGCCCTCGTTGGCCTTGCCAATGTCGCGCCCGGCGATGGCTTCGACGTCGAGAGTGAAGTGCCCCGCCACGACGGGATCGCCGTCACCAAAACGGGCCTCGTCGATCGTGACTTCGAGGCTTTTGCGCGAGCCCAGCGGCACCAGTTCTTCGTAGCTCGACGACGATGTGAGCCGCTCGGGTGCAAAGTGCACAAAGAAGTCGACGCTGTCGCCTTCAACAATCGCGTCGCCCTCTTTGACGACGGAGAACGTCGCGTCGGCGTCGACATCGCCCTGGTTGGCAAACACCAGCGACAGCGTGTCGCGCACCTCGAGCTCGTGGGCCATCGAGGCCAACTGCGCCCCGTCGACGTCGGACAGGTCGCCGGCCGGGTTGAACACGATCCAGCTCATCGACACCGCCACGCGCGGGTCGGTGTCGACCGCAAGGTTCGCGTCGCGCTCGTCGAGGTACGAAAACACCGTACCGCCGGCGTCGAAGCCCACCTCGTCGAGCGAAGACTCAAATGTGGCCTGGCCGAAGCGGCATCCCGAGGCTGTCAGGGCGATGATGAGCAGGGATGTGCGCCGAAGGGATGCAGAAGCCATGGGCCTCGCTACCACGACGCGATCTTCGTCTCAAACGCGCTTCTGTGGCGTAAGTGCAGAAAACTACGATTGATTCTCTTGCTCGCCTTTCGCTGTTTCACGGTGGCGCTGATTCGCTTCTGCGTGTTGGGTGTCACGCCGTCGATTCACGCTTCGTGGGTGTGCCTCCCGCCGTCACGCGATGGTCGTCGATTCACTCTTCGGGGCATGTGTGCCTGCCCGCCGTCACGCGATGGTCGTCGATCATTCTTCGGGGCATGCGCGCTTGCCCGCCGTCACGCGATGGTCGTCGAGCCGTGCTTTCTCGCTTTGGGCAACGCCTTCGGCGGGAGTCAGGGGCGCGCGCGCGGCGCCCCCGACACCCCCCGCGCTCGGGCGGGGTCTGTGCGTTGCCC
>JBIKRQ010000402.1:0-5730 GCA_044349155.1 Myxococcota bacterium | reverse complement strand
CGGTCGCGAACTCAAGCGCTGCACTCGTCGACGTCAACGCTGCAAGCCCGAGCCCGAAAGCCACTGCCGATGCCACCCACACGCCGGTCCAGCCGAGGGCACCGCGCTTCGACATCGGTCCCGGGTTCTTGCTCGCCAGGAACAAGTCGGTGGCGAGGATCGCGAACACGACGACGGAGAATCCAATCCACAGTGCCGGCGTACCGATCGAATTCACAACCACTCCCGAACCCATGTCTCGTCGCCGTGGACCAGCCAGAGCGACGCGCAAAACGACGACGTGCGGGGCGATAGCAGCGTTGTGGCGGCTCGGCCAGCGCCTGACGCACGAGATATCCGGCCAACGTTTCCCAGAAGAATCAGCGGCTTGCGGTACCTCGGCCGGTGCGCATTCCAAACCAGCTGTTCGATTGTCAGCGTCGACGGACCGCGTCGCACAGCGCCCGACAGGCCGACAGAAAAACCGCGTCGGACATCGGCGTTTGGCCTGCTAAGGGCGATGCATGCGACCGCTTGTTGAGCCCCACCTCACCCGCTTGCTCCCCTACGTGCCCGGTAAGCCCATCGAGGAGACCGAGCGCGAATACGGCGTCACGAACATCGCCAAACTCGCGAGCAACGAGAACTGCCTTGGCAGCTCGCCCCTCGCCGTCGCTGCCGCCAAAGCTGCACTCGACAAGAGCCACCTGTACCCCGACGCTGGTGCGTTCGCGTTGAAGGCCCGCATCGCGCGCTTTCACGACGTGGACCCGAAGCACATCGTGGTGGGTGCCGGCAGCAACGAGATCATCACGCTGTTGGGCCGCGGTCTGCTCGGCAAAGACGACGTCCTCGTCAACGCGTGGCCCAGCTTCGTCGTGTACCGCATCATCGGCCGCGCGCAGGGCTGTGTTGAGCGCGCGGTGCCACTGACCGCCACGCACGCCTACGACCTCGACGCGCTCGCCGTCGCCATCAACGAAAGCCCCAACGCGAAGCTCGTGTTCCTGGCGAACCCGAACAACCCCACGGGCACGTGCTTTGGTCAGCGCGAGCTCGATGCGTTCCTCGCAAAGATCCCCGACGACGTCGTCGTGGTGATCGACGAAGCCTACGCCGAGTACGTCGACCTGCCCGACCCCGTTGACGCCATTGCTGTCGTGAAGCGCCGCCCGCGCACCATGATGCTGCGCACGATGTCGAAGGCCTACGGGCTTGCCGCGTTCCGCGTTGGCTACGGCGTTGGCGACGTGGAACTCGTGCAGCTCGTCGAGCAACTGCGTGATGCGTTCAACGTGTCGTCGGTAGCGCAAGCTGCAGCCATCGCGGCCCTCGACGATCGCGATTTCGTGCACAAGAGCCGCGCGCACAACGACGCCGAACGCCCACGCCTGGCCGCGGCCCTCACCGAGCTTGGCTTCGTGGTCACGCCGTCGCAGACCAACTTCCTCCTCGTCACCCTGCCCGAGTCGTACGTGTTCGACATGCCGCAACTCAACGAGGCGCTGCTGCGTCGCGCGTTGATCGTGCGGCCCGTGGCGAACTACGGATTGGCGCGCAGCTTCCGCGTCACCGTGGGAACGGTCGCCGAGAACGACAAGCTGTTGGCAGCCCTCAAAGACATCGCCACGACCAGGAAGGTGACGCCGTGACGCGGCCCATCATCGTCGCCCTCGATGGTCCTGCTGGTGCGGGCAAGAGCACCGTGGCGCGCCTGGTGGCCGAGCGCGCCGGCCTCGCTCTCGTCGACACCGGCGCCATCTACCGCACTGTGGCGCTGCTGGCCGAGCGTCGCGGCACCTCCGCCGACGACGGCGAAGCGCTGGGTGCGATTGCTGCGACCCTGCCTGCACACCTGCACTTCGAGGTGAAGGCCGGGGTGAACAACGTCTATCTCGACGACGAAGACATCTCGCTGGCCATCCGCACGCCGGCGGTGTCGGCGGGTGCATCAGCAGTGGCGCGTCATCCCGCCGTACGCAGCGCGTTGCTCGACCTGCAGCGCACCCTGGGCCGTCGAGGTGCTGGCAGCGTGCTCGAAGGCCGCGACATCGGCACTGTGGTGTTCCCCGATGCCGACGTGAAGGCGTTTGTGACGGCGTCGCCCGAAGAGCGCGCGCGGCGTCGTCTGGCCGAGCTGGCGGCCAAGGGTGATGGCTCGACGTACGAGACCGTGCTGGCGGAAATCGTCGCGCGCGATGCGCAGGATGCGAACCGGGCGGTGGCGCCGCTGAAGCCCGCCGACGACGCCGTCATCGTCGACACCACGGGCAAGTCGCTCGACGAGGTCACCGACGAGATCATGGCCCTCGTGCGCGCGAAACGCTGACGCCGCACGTCAGTCGGTGCAGCTGCCGCTGGCTGCACCCGCTGCGTCTTCCGTTCGGCACGAGACGACCACCATGTCTTCGCCGTCGAAGCGCCAGGTTGTGAACGTTGCCGTCACCGCGGTGTGGCTGAACGTCGTGACTTCGAACGCGCTGCTGGCTGGCGGATCGATGGTGAGCCCATCGAGCACCGCTTCGAAGACCTGCTGGTGGCCAGTGCTCGTCGACAAAAACAGCCAGTACGGCACGGCGTGCGCCCCCTGCAGGCAGAAATCGCCCGCGGTGACGACGTGATCGAGGACGTGGTCGCCGTTGAGGTCGATCGCTGAGGCGACGAGGGAGCGGGCCACGTCGTCAACGCCGTCGTCGGCAGCGCACGTGCGCAGCTCATCGCCGCGATCGCCCTGCATGATCGCCTCACGGATCGCTGGCGGCAGTGGCACCGGACGTTGCACCGGAAGTTCCGCGCCGAAGTCGGTCTGCACGTTCTGCGTCGACGACACGCTCGCGCACGCACCAACAGTGCAGGCGACCGCAGCGACGACGACGCGAACCGGAGTCAGAGCTTGCCGCCGACGAACGACGGCACTTCGCTGTACCAGTCGGCGGCCAGGCGCGGATTGAACGTGCCGAAGCGCAACTTCGGATGACGACGGTGCAGCTCCTTCACGAAGCCCTTCATGCCGATCAGCACGCCACGACGTTCGCGCGGCGGCAGCGCCTTTCGGTAGTAGCCGGGGTCGACGCACAGGTTGCGCAACTGGATCATGTTCAAGCAGCCGTCTTCGACGAGGGCGCTGATGCGATCCACCTCGGCCATCTGATCGGTCCAGCCCGGCCAGATGAGCAGGTTGATGCTGATGTACATGCCTTCGTCGCGACCGACTTTGAACGAGCGCATGACGTCGTCAAACGTGTAGTCGGCGGGGCGGTAGTACATCGTGTACACGTCGCGATCGAACGTGTTCAGGCTGATGCGCAACGCCGACGCGCCCTCGCGCGCACACTGCTGGATCGTGTCGGGGCGCGAACCATTGGTGTTGATGTTGATGATGCCGCGCTTCGTCTGCGCGCGGGCCTGACGAATCGACTCGATGATCACCGGCCCGTTCATGGTGGGCTCGCCCTCGCAGCCCTGACCAAAGCTCATCATCGGCTCAGGCGCGCGCTCGAGGTGGTGCACGATCACGCGCGAAATTTCCTCGGGCGTGGGCTGAAACTTCAGACGACGCTGTGGGACCGGCGTGTCCCACTCGGGGTCCTTCGACAAGCAGCCCAAACACGCCGCGGTGCACGCCGGCGCAATCGGCACCGCACCCTCCCAGCGCTCGTCGAAGACGTTGGCGGCACAGCAGCACAGGTAGCTGCCAGCGCAGCCCGCGATCTGCTGCAGCACCTGGTTGTCGGGGTCTTCGGCGATGCGCTTGGCGATCTTGTCTTTGAGGTCGTTTTTGTAAAACAGCTCGGGCGCCCAGCGCGTGGTTTCGTCGGCGACAAAGAGTGCTGCGACCGTGCCCTTCGACGTGGCACCCACCGCGGTGTACGCCCACAACGGCAAGCCGGGGCGTGCGTCGTCGCCCGCAGCGTCGAGGATGTGCAAACCGCGCTTGCTCATCTTGTCGGCGTCGCGCTTGCGGCGAGCGTCGATCTCGGCGTGCATCTCCTTGAGCTTTTTGTCGGGATGCGTGTCGTCGGTGTACGTCGCGGCCGCGTGGTACGCGCGCACGTAGCCCGGTGGTGGGTGGCAGGCGACGGCCCAGGGCTCAAACGTGGTGCCGTCGTCGGCGGTGAAGGTGGTGAGCACGTCGAACGCGCCCGTTTTGGGGTTGTAGCCGACGGGGCGCGTGCCCGGCATCGCCATCAAGTCCCAGCCCTCTTTCAACGGGATGACGTCGCGTTGCGCCACCCGCAAAAAATCGAGGCCGTTGTCGAGGCACATCTCGAGGTCGGGGTGCTCGTACACCGTGCCATCGGGGGCAGCGACGAGCAGGCGGGGACGTTCGATCGAGGAAGCGCTCTTCTTACCGGACATGGGTCTGCGTGTGGCGCGTCGATGCAGGCAACACAACACGCTTGGCGAGGTGCGCGCGCCGGTGTGCACCTCGGCATGGTACGACGCAGCCAGAGGTGAATCCCCATGCCGTTGCTCAAGATTGCCACCCTTGGTGAACCCGTGTTGCGCGAGCGCAGCCGCGAACTCACCACCGAAGAACTCGCGTCCGACAAGACGCAGGCCTTCATCGACGACCTCATCGCCACCATGCGTGATGCCGACGGCGCAGGCATTGCAGCGCCGCAGGTGTTCAACCCGATTCGCATCTGCGTGATCGAGGTGCGCGGCAACAACCCGCGCTATCCGTACAAGCCGGCAATCCCGCTCACGGTCCTCGTCAATCCCGTCGTCACGCCGCTGACCACCGAGCAATTCGACAACGAAGAAGGCTGCCTGTCGGTGGCCGATTTGCGCGGCAGCGTGAAGCGTTTTGTGCACGTGCGTGTCGAGGCCCTCGATCGCACCGGCCGTCGCCTCGACTTCGAGGCCAAGGGGCTCACGGCGGGCACGTACCAGCACGAGCTCGATCACCTCGATGGCAAGGTCTTCGTCGACCGCGTCACCGATCCCAGCACGTTTGCGACGTGGAAGAACTGGGAGCGGCACCGCAAACCCGCCTTCGTCGAGCGCGCCACGGCCATCGTCGCCCGCTTCGGCCAGTAGGCCACGTGCACCTGTGAGCTGACGCTCGGTCAGCTTGTGGAGACCCACACGAGCAGCGTGCTACGCGACCCCATGCGTTTTCTGCTCGTCTGTGCCGCCGTGCTGTTGTCGTCGTGGTCACCTGTGCTGCGCGCGCAGGAACCGACGTCGAACACGGTGCCCCTCGAGCGGTTTCGTGCACCGTCTGACAACAACGGCCTCGGCGTCACCGAGGGTGCTCCCGTCGTGGGGCACCTCGCGTTTCAAACCGGCCTGATCTTCAACTACGCGTTGAACCCGCTGGTGCTGCGGGGTGCCGACGATGCGGTGGTCTCGGCGATCGTCGCTCATCGCGTGAACGCCGATGCGCAGTTCACGTTGGGCTTGTTCGAGTACGTGTCGATCGGCATCGACCTGCCGCTCACGCTGCTGCAGCTTGGTGGCGACGTGCCTGCCGACCTGCAGAGCGCCATCGGTTTGACCGAGGGGCTGTCGACGATCGGCGTGGGCGACCTGCGCGTGACCCCGAAGATACGCGTGCTGCGCGAAGACCAACACGGGGTGTCGCTGGCCCTCATCCCGGCCTTCACGCTGCCGACGGCAGGTGGCGTGCGCTTCACCGACAGCGGCGCGTCGTACGCGTACGGGGGCGACTATCTCGGCGAGGGACCGGGGGCCTTCGCGTTTGTCCCCGAGCTCGCGGTGTCGACGAACATCGCCGGCTTTCGC
>JBIKRQ010000072.1:0-21156 GCA_044349155.1 Myxococcota bacterium | reverse complement strand
ATGCAGCGTGCGGTCGTTGAAATCCCGCTGCGCCTCACGGTTACCACGGGCAAGCCGAATCCCCACGCCGCTGCTGGCACGCGCATGCCGCAAGAAGTGCCCGGCGTCGTCAAAAGCCGCGGCGACGAGGTCGTTTTCTATCCCGCCGACGAGCACTTGCGCCCGTTCGCCCTCGCCCCCGACGTGGCGGCCACGTTGCCGCGCGACACGCTGTTGGTTGCGCGGGCCACAAAGAAGCAGGTCGACTTCACGTTCGCCGACGGCGTCGTTGAGCGCTCGCCCGTCTACACGCTCAACGGCAACGGCCCACGCGAGGTGCGCCACGCCTTCGTTGGCGTTGTCGATTTCGTCGCTGGTGAGCCGTTTGTGCGCGACCTGGTGCCGCCGGCACGCCTCGCAGCACTGCCCGCGAAGCAGGCCGACGGGACGCCGTGGCGACCGGGCACGATCGTCGATGTCGACGTCGACAACGGCGAAGCCCAGGTCACGCGCACGGTTGCCAACGCCGACACGCCGCGGGCGCGCACCTGGTTGGTGGCGGGCAACGCCGGCGTTGATGCGGTGTTCCCCGACGCCGCGGTTGCCGAAGCGACGGCGATCGAGAAGGCCGCAGCGACGTCGTTGGCCGATCGATCGTTGGTCGACCTGACGAACAAGCCGTTCTTCGCGATCGACAACCCCGGCAGCACCGACATCGACCAGGCGATGTTGCTCGAGCGTCGCGCCGACGGTGGCTACACGATTTTGTACGCGCTCGCCGACGCGGCCCACTACATCACGCCCGACACAGCCCTGTTCGACGAGGCGATGGTGCGCGGGGTGTCGTGTTACCTGCCGGGCCTGTCGATCCCGATGTTGCCGTCGGTGTTGTCTGAAGGTGTCATCTCGCTCAACGCCCACGAAGACCACCGCGCGATGGTGATCGTCGTGAACCTCGACAAAGACGGTGTCGTCGACAAACCCGCCGAAGTGCTGCGCGCGAAGATCCACTCGCAGGCCCAGCTCACCTACGAAGGCGTGAGCGCTGAACTCGAAGGCAAAGGCACCATCGCCGCCGACGAACACCAAAAGCCCGTGCCTGCTGCGGTGCGATCGCAGTTGGCGCTGTTTGCCGAAATCGGCACGAAACGCATGCACGAAGCGAAGGCCCGTGGCGTCGTTGAACCCGATCGTCGCGAGATGCTGATTGGGCAAGACGAAGGCCGCTTCTTTCTGCGCGATCGCAAAGACAACATCGCAAGCAAGCTCAACGCAGAGTTCTCGATTCTCGCGAACGTGGGTGGCGCTGAGCAGCTGCTGTCGTCGACGGTGCCGGGCTTGTACCTGCCCGGGATTTTCAAGGTGCACGCCGAGCCCGCCGACGGTGTGTATCGCGCTCTCGCCCGCCAATCCGACGTCTTCGCGCGCACGCACACGTTGCCCGAGACGTGGAAGTGGAAGCCGCAGCAGGAGTCGTTGTCGTCGTGGGTTGATCGCTTGAAGGCGTTGCCGACGTCGTCGCACGAGCAGCGGTTGTCCGAGGTGCTGCAGCAGGCGGCGGTGCGCATCAACGTGGCGTCGGAGTTCAAGGGCGAGCCCGGCGCGCACAGCGGCTTGAAGCTCGACCACTACGGTCGCTTTTCTGCGCCCATGCGCGAGCAGGTTGGCGTCGTCAGCCACGCGATCGTGTTTGCCAAGCAGGCCGTCGAGCGCGCCGTCGCGAGCGGTGCGATCACCACGGTGCAGGCACAGGCGTTGTGGGCACCGTTGCTGTTGGGCGCCCTTGTTGCGCCCGACAAGATTCCCGAATCACGTCGAGCGCTGGCGGCCCAGGCGCAGCAGTTGTTGTCGGCGTCGACGGAGCAACTCCCAGCACTTGCCGCGCATCTTGCTTCCCAGGCCGCTGCACAAGCACCAGAACTCACCGCCGAAGAGCGTCGCCTCGTCGACAACGTGGTGACGAAGGCCATTGCCGCGGGCAACAGCGGCAAGATGCGTCAGGGGCAGGTCGACGGCGCGTCGCGCAAGCTCTTGTTCGACGACCTGTTCAACACCGACCTTGGCGGCAACGCACTGGGCAACCCGAACGCGCCCCGGCGCACGGCGACCATCACGTCGATCACGCCCGCGAAGGTGTACCTGCAACTGCACGACCCCGACGTCGAAGTCCGCCTCGGCATGGACGACCTGCGTCGTCATTGTCCGCAAGCGCGCTTCCTGCTCGACGACGAAGGCACAGCACTCGTGACCAACGACCCCGACGCGGGTGCGGTGGCGCGGTTGGTGATCGGCAACGATGTGCAGATTCAGGCCACCCACCACGATGGCGACCGCCTGCACTTCGGCATCGTCGGCTGACGTCGGCTGACGACGTCGTTGGCTGGTGACGCGCTCACTCAAAAGAGCGCGTACACAAACGGCGCGACGTACGACAAGCCGCCGGTGAGCACGAGCAGCACGCTCGACAGCAGCAGCACCAGCAGCAACGGCAGCAGCACCCAACGCTTCGTGTCGACGAAGTGGCGCACAAGCTCGGTGACGGTGTTCAGGCGCGACATGGTCTGACCTTTCGGGCTTTCAGGGGCGCGTGATCAGCACGTCGTCGACGATGGCGCCGTTGACGTCGGGGTGGGCCAACAAGAATCGAACCACATCGACGGCACCCTGACAGATGGGCTCGCGCCGTCCGTTCAACGACGTGTTCAAGAGCACCGGCGGGTGGCCCGCAGCCTTCGCCGCGAGCAGCAACGCGCGCAATGCTGGCGCGTGCTCGTCGACGGATTGCACACGCGCGGTGCCGTCGTGATGGGTCACCGCCCCGAGCGCGTCGCGAAACGCCGGCTTCGTCGTCGACACGCCCGTCATGAAGCGCCCCAGATCGGGGGCGACGTGGTCGAAGTACACACCCGCGTCGTCGTCGAGCACGGCGGGGGCGAACGGCCGAAACGGCTCGCGGCGCTTGATGGCGGTGTTGATGCGGTGCTGCACCTCGCGCGGCCCGGGGGCAGCCAACAGCGACCGGTGCCCCAGCGCGCGTGGGCCCCATTCTGAGCGCCCATCGACCAACGCCAGCACGTGACCCGACCACAACCGCGCAACGGCCTCTGCGGGCGTTACAGGCTGCGCAACGAGGCCGCTCGCCCGCGCCAGCGGCACCACCGCGCCCGTCGTGAGCGTCGGGCCCCACGCGGCATGGGCCAGCGGGCGTGGAACGTCGCCGTGGTCGTTGGCAAAGTTCCACGCCGCCCCGAGCGCGCCGCCGGCGTCTCCTGCGGCGGGCTGAACAAAAATGCGAGCAAAACCAGCATGTTGTGCGAGCGCGCCGTTGGCGCAGGCGTTGAGGGCGACACCACCAGCGAGGCACAGCGTGTCGACATCGGGGCACACCGCGCGTGCCTGTCGGGCAAGCGCCAACAGCAGTGCTTCGGTGTGGGCTTGAGCACTCGCCGCGACGTCGGCGTAGTGGCGGTCGGCCGCATCGATGGGCACGCCGTTGTCGTCGAGCTGCCACGGCGTGCCGGGCACCCGCGGCGGGCCCAGCAGGCGCACCAGCCCGTTGCTGAAGCCGAGCGTGTCGTCGGTGTGGTGCGCGAAACACGACAGGTCGAGTTCGATGCTGCCGTCGCTCTGGATGCGCGCCAGACGTTCCATCACGTCGAGCTGTGTCGGTGAACCGAGCGCGGCAAGCCCCATCACCTGCTGCTCGCCTTCGAGCACGCGAAAGCCCAACCACGCCGTGATCGCCGCGTAGAACAAGCCGATGGAGTGCGGAAACAGTTGCCGCGACACCAGCCGAAGGGTGCGGCCTTCACCTCGCCAGATCGACGTGCAGGTGTCTTCGCCCACACCATCGATGCACAACACCGCTGCCGAAGCGGCACCGCTGGCGAAGTAGCTGCTGGCGGCGTGACTGCGGTGGTGCTCGTCGTGGTGCACGCGTTTGCGGTCGATGCCGAGGGCGCTGGCGAGGTCGTCTTTCACCCACAGCTTGTGCGACAGCTGGGCCGCCATCGCGCGCGGAAACTGCCGCAGCGTGCGCGGAAAGCCGCGCAAGGTGCTGACCAGCACGTGCTCCAAACGCGCAAACGGATTCTCGTAAAACACCACCGCGTCGACGTCGGCCGCGGTCATGTTCGCGTCGGCCAGCACGGCGTTCGCTGCGGCAATGGGCAAGCGCGGATCGCCCTTCAAGCGACTCATGCGCTCCTGTTGCAGGGCACCGCGCAGGTGGCCGTCGACGACGAGAGCGACCGCCGCGTCGTGGTAGAGCGCTGAGACCCCGAGCACCACGCTCATCGCGTCCAACCTCGTGGTTCAGGGCGCGCACGCTTCAGCCACAACGCCAGTGGCGCGCAGGCGAAGAACACGGCGGTCATGCACAGCGTGTAGATCGTCGACGACACGGCCCGTCCGGCACGATGCCACCGTCGCCACGCCATCCACAGCACCATGGCCCGCACGCGTTGGCGCGCGAGCGCGGCATCGCCGTCGCACAGCTGCAGCAGGTGGTGCCAACTGTCGCGCTCGTGGCGGTCTTCGTCGACGACGATCGCCGAAAACAGCCGGCCATGTTCGCTGCTGCCAAACGCGTCGATGTAGCCGCGAAACTGCGCCGCACCACGGCCCTCGCCCACGTACACGAGGGCGAGAAAGTCGCGCTCTCCGAGGCGTTCGTACAAATCGTCGACGTCAACATCGGGGAACAGCCCGTGCCCATCGCGGTGCGCGTGCTTGAAAAATACCTCGGCGTGGCGGGCTTCGTCGAGGGCATGGCGCACGTACGACGCGCGGCGCTCGTCGCTGGGCGTGAGGCGTGCTGCGGTGAGCAGTTCAAGCTCGCTGTTGCGCTCGGCGGCGGCAAACGCGCGCAGATGGTTGGTCACTGCACGCGGCGACCGAAACGACCACCACGTCGTCGCCCGCGCGATGCGCCGTCGAATGCTCACGGAGACACCGAAGAAGCCGGCACGCAGGCACCACTGCCTTGCCACGGCAGGCACACCTCGTCGGCGGGGCAGGGGCGGTCGGCGTCGCAGATGGTGTGGCAGCGCTGCGAGCCAAACGCCTGGGCCGCGTTGTTGGCGCACGTGGGCAGCATCTCGGGCTGCGCCTGCAGGCAGCGTTCAAGGCAGTTGTGGGCGAGTTCATAAAACGCGTAGTCCGGTGTCGGCTTGTAGCTCGCACACGTCGTCACGCAGCCGTCGTCGAGGGCGCCGTACATGGTGTCGCAGTAGCGGGCCGAGGTGCTTTCCGCGCAATCACCGTCAACAGAGCAGCGGAATTCTGGCGTCTGCCAACACAGGGCGTTGCGGTCGCGCTCGCTCAGTGCGGCGTGCTTCGTCTTTGTTGCCTTCGTCGGTGCCGCAAACGCGATCATTGGCGTCGTCGACGACGCCGGCCAATCGATGCTCAGGTCTTGCGTCTGCTCGGCCCAAAAGAAGCGCACATCGACGTGCTTGCCGCGCAAAACCGGGGCAAGCAGCACCGCGCTGTGCTCGGCGTACAGCGCATGCGCATCGCCTTCGCCACCGCGCAGCACCTCGACACCCGTCGGCGTGCGCCCCGCCTTTTTCATGCAGGCGACCTTGAGCCATTCGCGCACCTGCTTCGTCTCGCAGCCCGCGGCGCTCGACCCGGTCACCGCCACTTCGGTCACACCGCCCCACTCCTTCTCCGACGGCACGTAGCTGCGATCGGGGGGCAGGCCGGCGCGTGGCGGCTTCAACGCCGGCAGCACGTCGAGCACAGGCACCAACGCTGCAGCCACCGCGTCGTGGCCTTTGGCCGTCATGTGCAAATCACGATCGAGAAATGCGCCAGGTTCCGCAGCCCGCAAAGCCCCGGTGACGTCGACGCCGATGGCGCCCACCGCGTCGGCATCGCGCACCACTTCGTCAACCAGCACCTGTGTTGCAGCCATGTCCAATGGTGCGCGCGCGTACTTCTTCCACTCTTCGCTGCTCACCATGACGTCGAGGGGCAGCGCCACGACGATGAGCTTTGCGCCCACCTCATCGCAGCGACGCTTCACGCCTTGCAGCGCCGTCGCCAGTGGCGACAACGAGGTGTCGTGCGCAGCGCCGCTCACCGCGACGTCGTAGGCGCGAAGTGCTGCGGCGTGGGCTTCAACCAGGGCGAGCAGCTTGGGATCGTTTTTCTTCTTCGCCCGGGCCTCGAACTCGGCCCACATCTTCTTTTTCACCATCGCGCCAGCGAGGAGGGCCGAGGCGGTGTCGTAGATCTCGCGGCCGCCCTCGCCGTACTCGCTGATGATGATGTCGTCGGGGCGACCGTGCCGTTGCGCGAGCGCAGCAGCTTCCGTGAGGACCTCGTTTTGCACGTCGTAGTAGCCGCGGCCGGCGACTTCGAGTTCGCGGAACTGGCCCTCGACTTTTTCGATCGCTTCGAGCGCGTCGTTGCGCGCCTTCACCGCGGGCGGCTCGTTGTCAGCGACTGCTTTCGGGCGTGCTTGTACTGCTGCACTCGTCGTCAACAGGTCGGTCCAGTGGCCCTCCGACGGTGTTGACAGCGTGGGTTTGGGCGCCACGTCGAGCGACTCCGACTCGACGCGCTCGGTGTCGCGACCGGCCCATGCGGCGCGCGCGGCAAACACCAGGTGGCTCTGCGAAAACAGCCACTGCCGGCCCGGCCACGTCGGCATCTCGGTGGGGGCGGTCTCTTTGCGCACGGCCCAGCCGTCCCACACGGCGTGGCGTTGGGTGTTGGGGTGGCTGAGTTCAAACAGGTCGTTGGCGAGGTTGATCACAAACACCACGCGCTTCACCTTGCGCGTCTTCAGCACTTCGTCGACGACAGCAGCGTATTCCTGCGGCCCGTACGTGGGCACACCACCATTGAGCACGGTGCGCTTGCTGCGCTCGGCCAGCTTCGACGAAAACGTGTCGCCCACTTCAACGCCCAGGCCAAAGACCTGCGAGTCGCCGACGACGAGCACGTCGTTGTCGCCGGGGGCCGGCCATTCGCCATCGGGCGTTGTCGCATGGGTCCGAAAGCCGTTCGCATTCGTGGCAATGGTGGTGGTCGGGTTGCCGCCGAAGGCGAGCCGCTCGGAGGCGTGGGGCTGCAATCGCGTCGCGAGGGCTGCGTCAGCGATGTAGAAGTTCACGTGGGGAAACGCACCGTCATCGCGAACCCAGAACATCCCCTCGGCGAGCGCCAGGCCCAGCACAAGACCAACGGTGACCTGCAGGAAGCGTTTGCCAACACGAGCAGCGTTCATGCAGCCGACGCTACAGGGTCAACCTCCAAGCGACACGCGACAGCCGTCACCGACGTGCACACCCACGGCGTCTTTGCTCACGATGTTGACACCGTCGCCCAGGCCCGACTGCACGAGGGTCAACCTCGAAGCGACACGCGACAGCCGTCACCGACGTGCACACCCACGGCGTCTTTGCTCACGATGTTGACACCGTCGCCCAGGCCCGACTGCACAATGGCCCGCTCCACGACGACGCCGGGGCGCACAATCACCCGCGGCCCGATGACCGCCAGCGGCCCCACAATCGCGTCGGCTTCGACCACAGCACCGTCGTCGATCAGGCACGGGCCAACGAGGCTCGCTTGTTCGTCGATGCGGGCGCGCGGGTGCACAAACACGCGCCCGGGCAATTCGCGAAAGCGCGCAAACGGCTTCAGCGGCGTCGTTTTCACTTCACCGGTGAGCAACATGCGGTTGGCTTCCCACAAGCGCTCGGGCGTGCCCACGTCGACAAACAGCCCGGCGTGATCGAAGCCGCGCAGGTCGGCGCCGTCGTTGAGCCAGCGCGGATAGCCCTCTTTGTTGATGCAGCTTTCCACGCCCGTGACGGTGGCCGGCGAGGTGCCCGTGTCGACGTTGACGGCGGGCAGCACGTCGAGGGCGCGCCCCTGCACTGCATGCCAGCCGCAGAACATGCGCTCACGCAGCACCGCCCCACGCGGCTCGATGCGACCGGCGAAGGTCACGATGCGGTTGTCGTTGTCGGTGCCGATCGCACCGTAGCTGTGGGCGTCGTCGACGGCCTTGAGCACCAGCGTCGACAGCGGTGACTCGGGTGTTGCCAACAAGCTCGCCACATCGAGGTCGATCAGCGCATCCGCGTTGGCGATCAAGGCTCGCACCGCCGACGACGGCAGCACCGCGCGCAGCCCCAACAGCCCACCACCCGTGCCCAGGGCCACCGGCTCGTGCGTGTAGCGCAGGCGCATGGTGCGGCGTGCGTCGTCGTCGATCACCACGTCGTCACCGAGGGCGGTGTGCAGGGCCGGATGCAGCCAGTGGCTGTTGAGGGCCACGTCGCGCACGCCGGCATCGGCCAGCAACTGCAGCGTGTGCACAATCAACGGACGACCACACACCTCGACGAGGGGCTTGGGGCGTTCGTTGGTCAGCGGGCGCAGGCGCGTGCCCAGACCAGCAGCAAGAATCCAGGCAACGGGCGGCGTGTTCGCAGTGGTCACGTCGACGTCGATAGCACACGCAAACGGCCTGTGGCCGTCCCCACTGGTGCTTGCCTGCCAAAGTCGGCACATCTGCGCCATGCCGTACGCCACGCTCGTGCTCGATGCTGCTGACCTCGAGGCTTCTGTCAACGCTGCGGTGGCCCTGTTGCGCGACAACCGCGTCGTCGCGGTGCCCACAGAAACGGTCTACGGGCTGGCGGCGCGCGGTCTCAACGACGACGCTGTCGCCGCGATCTACACCACGAAGGGGCGGCCCTCGAACAACCCCCTCATCCTGCACGTGGCCAGTGCTGACGACGCGTGGCCCTTGTTCGACCTCGACAATGTCGCGCAGGCGCGTGCGGAAAAGCTCGCCGCCGCATTTTGGCCTGGTCCCCTCACCATCGTCGGTACCGCCAGTGTCCTCGTGCCGGCGAGCGTGCGGGCAGGGTTGCCGCGCGTCGCTGTGCGCGTGCCAGGCCATCCATTTGCCAACGCCCTCGCGCGTGCCCTCGGCGAGCCGTTTGCTGCCCCTTCGGCGAATCTGTCGGGCCGTCCGTCGCCGACCACCGCGCGCGATGTGTTGCTCACGTTGGACCGCCGCGTGCCGTTGCTGATCGATGGCGGTGCGTGTCGCGCGGGGATTGAGAGCAGCGTCGTCGACGTCAGCGGCCCGGTACCGCGTCTGCTGCGGCCTGGTGCGATCAGCGTGCTTGAGCTGCGGCGCTTCTTGCCCGACCTCGATGTGCGCGCGCCTGGTTTGATGGCCCACGTCGACGACGCGAGCCCCGGTTTGCGGCACCAACACTATGCGCCGCTGGGTGGTGCAAGCCTGGTGTCGGCCAGCGAACTCGATGCGGTGTGGGACCTCGAGCACGTCGGCATCATCGGCCGCACCGTCGACGTGTTGGGCAGAGCACCCCGCGCTGGCTTCACCGTGGTGTTGGGCGACGACCCCGACAGCTACGCGCGCGAAATGTTTTCCGCGCTCTATCGCGCCGAACGCGCCGCACCGACCCGGCTCGTCATCGCGGCGGTCCCCGACGACGAAAGCTGGATCGGTGTGCGCGATCGCTTGCTGCGCGCGACGGCGTAGCTGGCTGCTGCTTCAGCCGAAGGCACCGCGGTGGGCGTTCAGGAACGCTTCAACGCTTTGCGGCGCACGACCCGCGAGTTCGTTCACAGCGTTGCTGGTGACGTTGGCGCGGCCCTGGGCCACAGCGACGTCAAAGCCCACCAACCTGCACCAATCAGCCCAGCCGTGGCCTGCTCCGCGGTCAGCGGCTGGTAACGCACCGGCTTGCCCGTGAGCTTCGCGGCGAAGGCGGCGAGCTCGTTGAACGTGTGGGCGGCAGGGCCCGTGACGTCGAGGGTACGCTTGCCGTCGAACGTCGAGGCCACAGCAGCAGCAGCAGCGGCGGCGCAGTCTTCGCGGGTCACGTAGTTTTGCGCCCCATCACCGGCAGCGGCATACAGCACGCCCGAAGCGATGGCGGGCGGCAGGCTCATCAACAGCAGCTCCGTGTACAGCGCGTTGCGCAGCACGGTGTAGCCAAGGCCCGAGGCCGCGAGTGCTTCTTCGGTCTTTCGGTGGTCTTCGGCGACGAGGGCCGGCGAGTCGACGTCGGGATTCGTCGACGACGTGTACACCACGTGCTTCACGCCCGCCGCCTTCGCCGCGTTGATCGCCGCGACATGCTGCTCCAGACGACGACCCGGGCGATCCAGCGCGTCGGTGCTCACCAGCAGCAGGCGATCTACACCCGCAAAGGCGGTCGCCAACGTCGACGGCTGCTCGAAGTCGACGCGGCGCACTTCCACGCCGTCGAGGCCCGTGAGCTTCTCGGGCGTGCGCGAACCGGCCACGATCTTCAGCGTTGGGTCTTTGCGCGCGAGGAGCAGCTCGACGGCACGGCGGCCGAGTTGGCCAGAAGCGCCGGTGACAAACAGGGTGGTGGTCTTCGACATGACGATCTCCGTTGTGGTTGGTGGACTGCTGCCGTTGTGATGAGCGCAGCCTGCAACCGTTGCGGTTTCGGACCAATCAAATCCTCTTCAACACACTGTCCCAAACCCGAAACAATGGCCCTATGAGCCTGGACCTCTCCCGCCTCGTCGTGTTCGCAGCCGTTGCCGAAGCGAGCAGCTTCACGGTGGCGGCGAAGAAACTCGGTGTGCCGCGCTCGACGGTGAGCCGGGCCATCGCCGCCCTCGAAGCCGACGTGGGCACACCACTGCTGCACCGCACCACACGCACGGTGGCGCTCAGCCCAGCAGGCAAGGTGTTGCTCGAGCGGACCACGCCGGGGCTCACGTCGTTGCAGGAGGCATTGTCGTCGCCGCTGTCACCCGACGACGAACCGCAAGGCACGCTCAAGATCAGCGCGACGTCTGACTTCGCGGCCTCGATCCTCGCCGAGGTCGTCGCCAGCTTCATGCTGCGTCACCCGCAGGTGAAGATGGAGCTCACCAACCGCATCGTCGACCTGCGCGGCGAGGGCTTCGACCTCGCGTTCCGCTTCGCGTTCGGCAAGCTGGTGGGCGCCTCGTTGGTGGCGCGCAAGTTGGCAGCTCTCGACGTGCGGTTGTACGCGTCGCCGTCGTACATCGCGCGTGTCGGTGCGCCCCGACGCATCAGCGAACTCACCCAGCACGCCATGATTGGCATCAAGCCACGCGACCGCTGGCACTTCACCAACGGCGAAGACACCCACATCGTCGACGTCGCGCCCCGCGTCATCCTCGACGACATGGCCACCGCTCGTGCGCTCGCTCGCGCCGGCGCAGGCATTGCGGCGATGCCCTCGTTCATGACCCGCGACGACGTGGCCGCTGGCAGCCTCGTGTGCGTGCTGCCGTCGTGGTCGTCGGTGTTGGCCACCGCGTTCATGGTGTTTCCGGGCAAGGTCTTGCCGCGGCGCGTGTCGCTGTTTCGCGATCACGTCACCGCAGCCCTCGAAGGCCGGTTGTAGCCGTCGTCGTCAGCGGTTCGTCATCGCTGTCGTCGTCGTCAGCGCTTCGTGCGCGGCAGGCGATCTCCCAGCACCGCCAACGCCTTCAAGCGACGCGACAGGTTTTCGTGAAAGGCCTCGATCCGCACGCGCCACGCCCAGTTGCCGTCGGTCAGCCCGGGCATGTTCATGCGTGCGCCACCGTCGAGGTCGAGCACGTCTTGCAGCGGCACAATCGCGGTGTGCGCCACCGACAACATCGCGGCCTTGATCAAGTCCCACGTGATGCTGGCGTCGGTGCTGCCGAGGTACTCGCGCACGTGCTCGCGTGTCGCTGCGGGCTCGGCCTGCCACCAGCCCCGCGTCGTGTTGTTGTCGTGGGTGCCGGTGTAGACCACGCCGTTTTCGACGTGGTGGTGCGGCAGAAACGCGTTGTCGGCCCCTGCGCCAAACGCGAACTGCAGGATCTTCATGCCGGGCAGGCCCACGCCTTCGCGCAGCGCCACGACGTCGTCGGTGATCACGCCCAGGTCTTCAGCGATCACCGGCAGGTTGTCGCCAAGGGCGGCGCGCAAATCGTTGAACAGGTCCATGCCCGGGCCAGGCACCCACGAACCGCTGCGCGCATCGGGGGCCGTTGCAGGGATCGACCAGTAGCCGGCAAAGCCGCGGAAATGATCGATGCGCACGACGTCACACAGGTCGAGGTTGCGCTTCATGCGCTGCACCCACCAGCGGTGTTGGTCGGCCTTGAGCACGTCCCAGCGGTACAGCGGCGAGCCCCACCACTGGCCCGTTTCGGCGAAGATGTCGGGCGGGCAACCCGCCACATGCGTGGGACGTCCGTCGTCGTCGAGCTGGAAGAAGGCGCGGTTGGCCCACACATCCACCGAGTCGTCGGCCACGTAGATCGGCACATCGCCAACAATGCGCACACCACGGTCGTTGGCGTAGTGGCGCAAGCGCTGCCACTGCTCTTCAAACACCGCCTGCTCGACGACACGGCGGGCGATCGCATCGCGCAACCGCACACGTGCTTCAGCGAGGGCGGCGGGATCGCGGTCCTTCAACGGCTGCGCCCACTGCCACCACGGCTGCCCGTGGTGCTCGGCCTTCAACGCCACAAACAGGGCGTCGTCGACGACCCACGGCTGCGCTGCGGTGAACGCTTCGATGGGCAACGAGTCCTGCGCCAGGCGTGCGCAGGCGAGGGACAAGCGGTCCATCTTGAACGCGACGACGTCGTCCCACTCGACCCGGTCAAGGTTGAACGCGCGCGGCGGTGTGGCTTCGGCAGCCGTGAGCGCGCCGGCTTCGACGAGGGCGTCGAGGTCGATGAGCAGCGGATTGCCCGCGAGCGCTGACTGCGACGCGTAGGGCGACCAGCCGCTGCCCGCCGGCACCAGCGGCAGGATCTGCCACGCCGTGCAGCCCGCCTGCGCCAACCAGTCGACAAACGCCCGTGCACCTGCGCCGACGTCGCCGATCCCGTGGCGGGATGGCAGCGACGTGGGATGAAGCAACACACCAGCAGAGCGAGGGAATGCCGTTGAGGTCGACGTCATGGCCGGACGCATGCCCCGTTTCGCGGACACACGCCAGTGCCGCAGGCGTCACGTTTCAACACGTTGTCAGGACGGCCGCGGTGGCGAAGTTGTCGACGGCGTGTCGACGCGCGGCTAGTTTGCCTGCATGCGAACCGCTGCTCTGACGTGTGCCCTGCTGACCTCGTTGGTCGCCGTCGGGTGCAAGCCAGCGGTGCCCGTCGAGTTGTACGTCGATGGCTTCGCCCCCGAGTCGGTCTCGTTCGACGTCGAGGAACTCGGAACCCTCGACGACACAGCGTTGCGCGAGGTTCGTCGCCGCCCCGACGTCGACGGGGCCATGCTGCTGCCGCCCGCGTCGTGTGCTGGCCCGTGTCGCACCGTGTTGGTCAGCGTTTTTGTCACCAACCGCCGAAAAACCCCGGAGCCACCGCCGGTGGTCCGTCTCGACGTGCCAGTGGGTAAAGATCGCCGCTTGCCGATCGCTTTTTCCGCCACCGCCATAGATCCCGGGCGCGTGGGCCGCGTTCGTTGGCTCGTGCAGTTGTGGCCCGAAGAAACCAGCCTGACCGCGACGATGTCGTCGTCGGTGGCACTCGATGTGGGGTACGCACCCACACCGGAGCAGCGATGAGTTGTGCTCGAGTCCTCTGCGCCATCGTGGTGCTGAGTGCCGCGGTCGTCCATGCCGCCAAACCCGCGACGAAGACGCCGCCGAAAGACGCTCCGCCCGACGCGTTGTCGGCGTTGTTGGGGGCTGCGGTGACTGCCGCAGAAGACGAGCGCTACTGCGACGCCCTCTACCTCTTCGAGGCCTTGCACCTGCGCAATCCTTCACCGCGCGCCTTGTTCAACGCCGCCGAGGTCGCCTACGCCGCCGGCGATCGCGTCAAAGCCCTCGACCTGTTTCGCCTCACGCAGCAGCGCTACCCGACGTTCGATTCGAGAAGAGCAAGCTCGTGCAGTCGCGCGTAAACACCGTGTTCAACGACATGGTCCGCCAGGGCCCCGGTACAGCGTGCGCGGTGCGCGCCGACGTCTGCGGCGATTGGCGCTACGTCTCGGTCGCCACCGGCGGCGAGCAGTGCGACGACGGCAACCTGCAAAGCGGCGACGGCTGCGACGCCAACTGCACGCCCACGTCGTGCGGCAACGGCATCGTCACGGGCCTTGAGCAGTGCGACGACGGCAACGCCATCAACGGCGACGGCTGCGACAGCAACTGCACCTTCAGCGCGTGCGGCAACGGCGTGCGCAGCCCGATCGAAACCTGCGACGACGGCAACCTCGCCGACTCCGACGGTTGCGACCACACCTGCAAGCCCACGGCGTGCGGCAACGGCGTGACCAACGGCAACGAAGAATGCGACGATGGCAACGACATCAACGGCGACGGCTGCGACACCGGCTGTCGCTTGTCACGCTGCGGCAACAACGTCGTCACGGGCCTTGAGCAGTGCGACGACGGCAACGCCATCGACGGCGATGGCTGCGAGAGCACCTGCTCGCGCACGCAAGTGCATCGTCCGCTGCCGGGCATCGTCGTTTCCGTCGTGTCGGCGGCGGCCGTGGCGGGTGGCAGCATCCTTGGCTGGACCGGCTACTCCAGCGTCGAGGCTGCGCGCGCCTCAGTGGCGGCCCTCGACGACGCTGAGCAGTCCTACGCGACCGATCCCACGGGCTCCCTCGCCGACATCGACACGGCCCGCGACAACGCCACCACGGCATCGGCGGCGGCGGCCACCATTGGCACGCCGATGTTCTTTGGCGGCGTGGGCCTGGCAGCCGCAGGTATCGTTGGCCTCGGCTACGGCGTGTGGCTCGCGTTGACCAACACGGAAGTTGAAGGAGGTGCCCCGTGAGAGCACTGCCAGCGATCGCCCTCTTCGGCGCCCTGTTTGCCGGCTGCACCGTCGACACGCCCACGGCCTTTGGTCTGCGTTGCACCAACCCCGACATCTGCGACGGCCTGCAGTGTCGCCCGTCGCCCGACGACGGTGAGCTGCGCTGTTTGCCGCCGCGCGGCCCAGCCGAGCCGGGCGAGCAGTGCACGGCCCCGTTCGTGACGACGTCACCGGGCACCGGTGCTGTCATCCTCGATCAGCTGGTCTACCTGGGGGCTGCGACCGACGACGTCAAGCTCTCGTGCAGTGCGCTTGATGCGCCCGAGGTCGTGGTGCGCTTCAAGGTTGCCGACGACGACGGCGATCCGGCCACCGAAGCCCCCGGTGTGCGCATCCGCCTCGACGGCGACAACGCCGACCACTTTGCATTGTCGTTGCGTGCCACGGGCTGCGGCGACGAACTCGCGTTCGGCTGCAAGGCGCCAGGCGGAAGCGACATCCTGCTCGAGGCCTTGCCTGCCGGCGACTACGAGCTCGTCGTCGAGGGCACGGCCACCGGCTCGGGGACTGACGAGACGCCGGCCCACGTCATCGTCGAGCGCCTCGACTGCCCGGCAAACGCCCTGCCATTCGACACCAACACCTGCATCCGCACCGTCCGTCTCGGCGCAAATCTCGCCGCCCGCGTCGGCCACAGCGTTCACGTCCTCGACGACGGCTCGATCGTGGTCATCGGCGGCGACAGCGGCAACGGCCCACGCCCAGACTTCGAGGTCCTCGACCCGGGCGATGTCTTGCGGACGCGGCGGTTCAAGCATGGCGGCAGGCTGACACGCCGGCCACGCGTCCACCAGCGCGTCGTGCTGCAACATGCTGATCTCGCACAGCATTTCGGCGCGCCAAATCCTGGCCTTGCGTGCTAGCGCGACAACGGCCCCAATGGCGTGGCGCGTCATCGAGGCGCTTGAGCCCCCCGCATTTCAGGGCTAGCCCTCGGCGCCATGGGACACCACACACCTTCGGCAGGCGAACGCCGCGTCACGCCTGCCCCCCACCCCGCTGTCACCGAGCCGCCGCATCCGCGCCACCAGGCACACAGCGGGCATGGACACGGCAGTGAGCCCGCTACCGGGAAGAAGCTTGTCGCCCTCGCCGTCGGGGCGATCGGCGTTGTCTTCGGCGACATCGGTACAAGCCCGCTCTACACGCTCAAAGAGTGCGCCCACACCGTCGGGCATGGTCACGGGGTCAGCACCGCCGAGGTCATGCAGATCCTGAGCCTCATCTTTTGGTCGATGACGATGGTGGTGACGGTCAAGTACGTCACGTTCATCATGCAGGCCGACAACCGCGGCGAGGGCGGCATCATGGCGCTCGGCGCGCTGCTACCTGAGCCGTTGCGTGCATCGACACGAAAGCCGCTGACGGTGTTTGCTGTCCTGGTCGTCATCGGTAGCGCAGCGCTCTACGGCGACGGCGCAATCACGCCCGCAATCTCAGTTCTTTCCGCCGTCGAGGGCTTAACGCTCGCCAAGCCAGACATTCCTCCGACAGTGATCCTCACGATCACGGTTGCGATCCTCGTCGGCTTGTTTGCCATTCAAAAGCGCGGCACCCACCTGCTGGGCCAGCTGTTCGGCCCCGTCATGCTGCTGTGGTTCCTGATCATTGGGGCCCTCGGTGCGTTTCATCTCGCACGCAACCCGAGCATTTTGATGGCGCTGTCGCCCCACTATGCGGTGATGTACTTCGTCGACCACGGCGTGCACGGCATCGTCGTTCTGGGCAGCGTCGTCCTCGCCGTCACAGGCGGCGAAGCGCTCTACGCCGACATGGGCCACTTCGGGCTGAAACCGATCCGCCTTGGCTGGATGAGCTTCGTCATGCCGTCGTTGCTGCTCAACTACTTCGGTCAAGGCGCGCTTGTTCTTGCGGACCCGTCGACGCTGTCGAACCCGTTTTTCGCGATGGTCCCGGCGGGCAACGCCACCATCGCCCTGGTGATCTTGTCGTCGATGGCGACGGTCGTTGCGAGTCAGGCCCTGATCTCGGGCAGCTTCTCGCTGACGAAACAGGCGATGCAGATGGGCCTGTTCCCGCGCGTCACCGTCAAGCACACCGCCGAGGACGAACAGGGCCAGATCTACATCCCCGAGGTCAACGCGCTCCTTGCCGTCATTTGTATCGTGCTGGTGCTGACGTTCCGCTCGTCCTCGGCGCTGGCTGCCGCGTACGGACTCGGCGTGACCACCACGATGATCACGACGTCGATCGTCTTCACCGTGGTGCTCAGACAGCGTGGTTGGTCAAAGCCCGCGGCGTTCTCGTTGTTTGCGCTGTTCATGCTGTTCGATTTGCCGTTCTTCGCGGCGAACGTGTTGAAGGTTCCGGCCGGCGGCTATGTCCCGTTGGGCCTTGGCCTCGCTATCTCGGTGACGATGCTGACGTGGCACTTTGGCCGTCGCTTGATCCACCGCCACTACGTCGGCCGCTTCGCCGATTTCGACGACACCTGGCGCGAACTCGAGAAGAAGATCGCCCAGCGCACCCCCGGCACCGGTGTGTTCATGGCGGCGTCGGACGCTGGTTTGCCGCCGGTGTTGCCGCACCTCGTTCGTCGCACGCACGCGCTGCACAAGCAGGTGCTGCTGCTCACCGTCGTCACGGCCGAGCAGCCATTCGTCGAGAAGAAAGACCGGCTCACGATCGCTGAAATCGGCCACGGCTTTTATCGCGTGCACTGCCACTTCGGCTTCATGGAACAGCCCAACGTGCCGCGCGCGCTGAACCTTGCGCGCGTGCGTCGCGACCTCGACTACGACCCCGACGAACTCACCTGGTACCTCGGTCGCGAGCGCGTACTCGGCGGCCCAGGCGGCGAGATGGGCCCGTTGTCCGAGGCCTTCTTCGGCTTCTTGAACCGAAACGCCACCAACGCCGACCGCTACTTCAACATCCCGCCCGAGCAGGTGATCGAAGTCGGCACCCTCGTCGATTTGTAGCCACAGGATCACCGCAGTCTGTGCGGTGCAGCCAGGCACGGCGTCGACATCGGCGGCCGTGTCGTTAAGGTGACGACGTGAACGAGCCAAGCGCCCCCGAACAACTTCGTCGTCGTCATCCTGCCATTGCGTTGATCGCGGGGCAGCTCGCGCCAGGCCTTGGCTTCATGCTCACGGGCCGGCCCTTGCTCGCGGTGACGACGTGGTTGGCGTTCGCCGTCGCGATCCTCGCGCTGCCGGTGCTCATGATCGACGGGCACGCGCCGTGGGGCCCCGAGCTGCTGCTCAGCGTGCACTACATCGTGTTTTCTGCGGGCTGCCTGCTCACGGCCATCGCTGCTGCCGTGCTCGCTGTGAAAGACCCACCACGCCGCTTCGGGACGCTCGAAACCCCGTGGCTGGTGTTGGGCTTTGTCGTCGTCAGCTTCGCCGCGCGTCATGCGTTGTGGACGCGCCTGCTCGACCGTTACGTCGTCACCTACGCGCTGGTGCCCGAGACGTCGATGGCGCCCGACTACGCCGCGTGGGCGAAAGTCAGCATCATCAAGCGCGGCTTTCAGCCCCACAAAATCGCCATCAACGACGTCGTCGGCATCGCGGCCAACACCACCGGCTGGAGCAAGCCGTACCCGGGTGTTGCACGCGTGATTGCCACCGCCGGGAGTGTGGTTGTCGTCGACGAAAAGGGCGACATCTCTGTCGACGGCTTCCCGGTGGTGCGCACGCCCTGCCCCGCCACCGTGCCCCACAACGGCATGAGCTGCACGGCGGAGAAGCAGGCCACACCGCAGGGTGCTGTGTTTCGCAACACCACGTCGTCGTCGTTTCCGCGCACGTTCACGTCGACGACGGTGGGCCTTGGCCAGGTGTTTGTGCTGACCGACGATCGCGGCCGCAAGCTCGAAGCCCCGGCAGGCTTGATCGCCGTCAGCGACATCCTCGGTCGCGTTGTCCCCGTCCGCTGAAGCACACGTACCGCTACCAGGCTGCTGAAAAACGGCTTTGCGTTTTTCAGAGCCTGCTAGATCTTGATCCGGCCTCGTCGGAGACGAGGCCAAGACTGATGGAGCAGGCCGCTGAAAAGGCCCGAAGCGGACCTTCTCAGCAGCCTGCTCGTTCGTCACCGTCGATCACCGTCGACCACTGGAGCTTTCGATGAGAACCAAAGCCGCCGTCTGTTACGAAGCCGGAAAGCCCCTCGTCATCGAAGACGTTGAACTCGATGGTCCGCGCGCAGGCGAAGTGCTCGTCGAGATGAAGGCCACCGGCGTGTGCCACACCGACGAATTCACGCGCAGCGGTGCCGACCCCGAAGGCATTTTCCCGGTCATCTTTGGCCACGAAGGTGCGGGCGTTGTCGTCGACGTTGGCCCCGGTGTCACCACGCTCAAAAGGGGCGACCACGTCATCCCGCTGTACACGCCCGAGTGTCGTGGCTGTAAGTCGTGTTTGAGCCGCAAGACCAACCTGTGCACGGCGATCCGCGCCACGCAGGGCAAGGGCCTGCTGCCCGACGGCACCACGCGCTTTCGCATCGGCAACACGCCCATCCACCACTACATGGGCTGCTCAACGTTCGCGAACCACACCGTCGTCCCCGAGATTGCGCTCGCGAAGGTTCGTGAAGACGCTCCGTTCGACAAGATTTGCTACATCGGCTGCGGCGTCACCACGGGCATTGGTGCGGTCATCAACACCGCCAAGGTCGAGCCGGGCGCCAACGTCGTCATCTTTGGTCTGGGCGGCATCGGCCTCAACGTCGTGCAGGGCGCTCGCATGGCGGGTGCGAACATGATCATCGGCGTCGACTTGAACCCCGCGCGCGAAACGCTCGCCCGCAGCTTTGGTCTCACGCACTTCGTGAACCCGAAAGACCTCGGCGACAAAGACATCGTCGCGCACCTCGTCGAGCTCACCGGTGGCGGTGCCGACTACAGCTTCGAGTGCGTGGGCAGCACCAAGCTCATGCGGCAGGCGCTGGAGTGCTGCCACCGCGGTTGGGGCGAGAGCATCATCGTCGGCGTTGCTGGTGCCGGTCAGGAAATCAGCACGCGGCCATTTCAGCTCGTCACGGGGCGCGTGTGGAAGGGCACGGCGTTTGGCGGTGCGCGCGGCCGTACCGACGTGCCCAAGATCGTCGACTGGTACATGGACGGCAAAATCCAGATCGACCCGCTCATCACGCACAAGCTGCCGCTGTCGCGCATCAACGAAGCGTTCGACCTCATGCACGCGGGCGAAAGCATCCGCACCGTGGTTGAGTTCGCATGAGCGGCACCAACGACGTCGTCGTTCGCAGTGAGCACCGCTGCTTTGGCGGTGTGCAGGGCTACTACGAGCACCACAGCGAAGCGTGCGCAGGCCCAATGCGCTTCGCGGTGTTTGTGCCGCCCCACGTCGACGGACAGCGTCTGCCGGTGCTGTACTACCTGGCCGGACTCACCTGCACCGAAGACACCTTCGTGGTCAAAGCGGGCGCGCAGCGGGTGGCCGCCGAGCTCGGCGTTGTCGTCGTCACGTGCGACACCAGCCCGCGCAGCGAACGCCACGCGGGCGACGACGCATCGTGGGACTTCGGCGTGGGTGCCGGCTTCTACGTGAACGCCACCGTCGAGCCGTGGTCGCGCAACTTCAACATGGAGCGCTACGTCACCGAGGAGCTGCGCGCAGTCGTCGAGGCCCGCTTCCCCGTCGACGGCAACCGCCGCGGCATCTTTGGCCACTCGATGGGCGGGCACGGTGCCCTCACGTTGGGCCTGCGTCACGCCGACCTCTACAAGAGCGTGTCGGCGTTCGCGCCGATCGTGGCCCCTGCGTCGGTGCCCTGGGGCGAGAAGGCGTTTGCGAACTACCTCGGCGACGACCGCACCGCCTGGCGCGCCCACGACGCCTGCTGCTTGCTGCAAGACGGCAAGCGGTTCGCGTCACCGCCGCTTGTCGATCAGGGCACCGCCGACAAGTTCCTCGTTGAGCAATTGCAACCCGAGCGCTTCGAAGCGGTGTGCCAGCAGGTGGGGCAGCCGTTTCACCTGCGCCGCCACGAGGGCTACGACCACGGCTACTTCTTCATCGCCAGCGTCGTGGCAGATCACCTCCGGCACCACGCACAGGTGTTGAAGGGCTGACGAGCAGCCACCAGGGCATCGCGAAAAATCGCGCTGTTTCGGGTGGTTGCGCGGCAATGCTTGCGGACTGGTAAGGTTGTTGTTGACACCGGGGCCGGTGACCCTGTAGGAGACCCAAGTCTGTTGGGGAATCGTCTAACGGCAGGACAACGGATTCTGATTCCGTTTATCTAGGTTCGAATCCTTGTTCCCCAACCAAGTGGATGCGGCTCGCCGGTGACAACACCGGCGGGCCGCTTCTCTTTCGTGGCGATGGCTGAAGCCAC
>JBIKRQ010000401.1:0-5733 GCA_044349155.1 Myxococcota bacterium | reverse complement strand
CAAAGCAGTCTCCTCGACGCAACCCGCGAGGCGGTGTTGGGGCGCTCACGCGGCGAGGCCCTGCGTGCGATGTGCGACGCCCAGCGCCGCTGGTCGTTGGCCCACCCGGGCCTCGTGCCGTTGACGATCAGCGTGACGGCCGACGACAGCGACGAACTCAAGGCCACGGCGGCCACCCTGCTCACCGTCGTGGGCGCGGTCTTTCGCGGCTACGGCCTCGAGGGCGACAAAGCGCTCCACGCCACCCGCATCTTGCGCGCAGCGACGAGCGGTTTCTGCGTGCTCGAGCAACAGGGCGGCTTCGGCATGGCCCTGTCCGTCGACGAAAGCTGGCGCCACCTCGTCAACCTGCTCGACATCGGCCTCGAGCAGCTCGCAAGCAACCCGCCCGACGCAGCGCGCCCCGCCTGACATCGATCTGCGTCACACGGGTGCGTGTGCTGCCCACGGCTGCATGCGCTTTGTGCTGCTCCTCGTTGGTTTGTCGGCGTGTGCTGTGCCGGTCCCGACCATTTCCGCTCTCACCGTCGACACGCCGATGCCGGCGCCCGCGAAGGTGTTGCCGGCAGCGGCGGCTGGTGTCGTCTTCGCTGATGCAGGCCCCGAAGCCGTTGAAGGCGTGACCAACACCGTTTCGGGCGGCGCGCACCAGCATCACCACATGCCAGCCGTCGTCGACGCAGGCACGCCATGAAGCGCGTTTCGTTCGCGTTGACGGTGTTGTGTCTTTCCGTGCTGGCCTGTGCGCCAACGCAGTCCGAGATGGCCGGCCCGGTCGATGCGCTGGCGCAAGCGCGCCTGTCGCAACCGGTGCGCTGGTTGGGCGCTGACGTCGACAAAGACGCCGAAGTTGCCGCACGCATCGACGCCCTGTTGCGCGAACCACTCGGCCTCAAGAGTGCCGTCGAGGTGGCGTTGGTACGGCACCCCGCAGTCCAGATTGCCTGGGAGAGTCTGGGCCTCGCGCAGGCCGACCTCGTCGACGCTGGGCTCTTGAGCAATCCGACGTTGAACCTGGGGATCGGTTCGCAGATCGAAGGTGCTGGTGCTCCGGAACTCGGCTTCGGCGTCGAGTGGCCGCTGTTGTCGCTGGTGTTTCTGGCGCAGCGCACCAGCATCGCCGAGGCCCGCCGAGATGCGGCACAAGCGCGCGTTGTCGACGTCGCCATTGCCGTCGCAGCCCAGGCGCGTCGCGCGTGGGTCATGGCGGTCACCACCGAGCAACAACGCAAGCTGGCACTCAACGACCTCGACGCCGCCGAAGTCACCATCCTCGTCGTGCGCGCGAACGCAGCTGCGGGCAACCAAACACCCCTCGACCTCGCCGACGCCGAGGCCGCCTACCAGGTCGCGGTGTTGCAAACCGCCGACGCCGAGCGCGCCGCCCTCGTGGCCCGCGAAGACCTCCACGCCGCCATCGGTGTCGTCGGCATCACCGTCGAGCTGCCCACCGTGCTCACGCCGCCAAAGCGGCCCACCGACCTCGAGAACCTCGAGCGCGACGCGGTGTCGGCGAACCTGCAGGTGCAAGCAGCGCGCGCCGAACTCGACGCCGCTGCGAAAGGCCTCGGCTACGCCAACGCCGCGCGGTTCTTGCCCGACCTCGACGTCGGGGTTGAGGCAACCGTTGGCGATGGCACCGTCGTTGGTCCCACCGCAGCGATTGCTGTGCCGTTGTTCAACGCCGGGCAGGGCGAGGTGCTCCGTCGTCAACGGGCGTTGCAGCAGCGCGCCGCCGAGGTGCAGTTGTTGGCGGTGGCGTTGCGTGCCCGCAGTCGGCAGGCGGCCACCACCGTCGACGTCACGCTGCGTCGCCTTGAGCAGATCGATACCCAGGTGTTGCCGCGCTTCGACACGATCGTCGATGAGACCGCGCGCCGCGTGAACGGCATGTTGGTGTTTCCAACGCAGTTGTCCGACGCACAACGACGACGTTTCGCTGCCGCCTCGCTGCGATCGCAGGCGTTGCGTGAGGCGTGGATCGCGCGCATCGACGTCGACCAACTCCGCCAGGGCGGCACACCAGCAACGACCATGTCGACGATGTCGTTGTCGTCGTCAGCAAGCACGTCATCAAGCAGCAAGGGGCACGACTGATGGTCACCCGTCGAGAACTCCTGCTGGCATCGGCCGCCACGCCGTTTGTGCCCACCCTGGCGCGTGCAGCCACGTCGTCGTCAGCATCGTCGTCGTACTCCGCGGCTTCGTCGCGCCCGGCCGGCAGGCGCACCTGGACCCCTGATGGCGTCACCTTGCCCGTCGTCGTCAAAGATGGCGTCAAGGTCATGCACCTCGTCGCCGAAGAGGTCGACCACGAGTTCTGCACAGGGCTTGTCGCAAAGTGCTGGGGCTACAACGGCCGCACCGTCGGTCCCACCATCGAGGTGGTGCAGGGCGACAAGGTCCGCATCTACGTCACCAACCGGCTGCCCGAGCCGACGTCGGTGCACTGGCACGGGCTCGTGGTGCCGAACGGTATGGATGGCGTGTCGGGATTGACCCAGGCGCCGATTCCCTGCGGTGCGACGTTCAAATACGAATTCGTCGTCGAGACCGCGGGGACCTACATGTACCACCCGCACTACGACGAGATGACCCAGATGGCGATGGGCATGATGGGCATGTTCATCGTGCAGCCGAAGGTCGACCCATCCCCTGTCGACCACGACGTCGTCATGATGCTGTCGGAGTGGTCGGTCCCGGCGGGCGGTTCACGCCCCAATCCGCTCGCGATGGCCGACTTCAACGTCCTCACCATCAACTCGCGCGCCTTCCCCGGCACCAGCCCGATCGTCGTCGAGCGCGGCCAAAAAGTACGCATTCGTCTGGGCAATTTGTCGGCGATGGACCACCACTCCATGCACCTGCACGCATTCCCGTTTCACGTCGTCGCCACCGATGGCGGCGTGGTCCCCCCGTCGGCGCGCTTCCCCGAAACCACCGCCCTGGTACCCGTTGGCAGTACCCGCACGTTGGAGTTCGTCGCGAACGTCGACGGCGACTGGGCCTTTCACTGCCACATGACCCACCACGGCATGAACCAGATGGGGCATGGCATCCCGAGCTTGATCGGCGCCGACCTCGCTGCGGTCCACGCTCGCTTCGCGCGCACGTCACCGTCGGTGATGCTGATGGGCGAAAACGGCATGGGCGGCATGCACGACATGCACACGATGGGCATGGCCTTTCCGCGCAACAGCATCCCCATGCTCGGCGGCGACGGCCCGTTTGGCGCCATCGAGATGGGCGGCATGTTCACCCTCGTGAAGGTGCGGCCACCCGGCCACCTCGACGACGTCTGGTACCAGCACCCACCCGGCACGGTGGCGAGCGCTGCCAGTGCCGAAGACCTGCTGCGCGACGGCATCGATCCCTGACGCCGCTCTTGCTACATCTGCGCGCCATGGCGACGAAGAAGAAGTCTGGACCGGTCGAAAAAGTCGTTGCAGCCGGCATCGTCAAAGACGCGACGAAGTACCTCTACTACGTCGACAAAGCCTGCAACGTCGTGCGCATGGAGCGCGGCGTGGCACGGGCGAAAACCGAAGTGGTCTTCGTCAGCGGCATCAAGCGCGAAAAGGGCTTCGACTACTTCGTCGACGACGACGGCGACCTCGCCCGCGAACCTGAATAGTCCGCATCGCTCACCGCCAGAACACGTTTCGGCTGCCGCGCTCAATCGTGAATCTGAACGTGAACGAGTAGCGGTCGTCGTCGACGAACAGTTGCGGCGGCGGCTGCAGATACGGCTGCGAACGGACAACAGCCAGCAGGGCTTCGTCGTCAACGGCGGCAACGCCCGAGCTGTCTTTCAGCTGCAGGTCCACCACGGTGCCGTTGCGATCGATGGTCACGAGGACAAGCGCAGTCCGGTCTTCCACGCCGTAGATCTTCCCCGTCGGGTCGGCGCGATGCAGCCCTTCGCCCAACCACACCCGACGCACCGCATCGCCCAGCCGGTTGAAGTAGGTCGCGTGTTTAAAGGCGCGGCTGTTCAGGCTCGTTTCGTTGTCCTCCTCGACGAGCAGCGCGTCGTTGCGCGGCAATCCGGCGAGCCGCGCCACCTCGTGCAACCCCGGCACAAGGCGCAACTCCCCCGACGGGCCATCACCACCGCTGCCGCCTTTCCCACCGCTGCCATCCACGTTGCCGGCCTCGCCCTGCAGATCGTTTGTCGACGACAACTGCCCCAGGGCAATGCGAAAGCGGTCGGCGTTGCCAACCAGCCCATCGTGCCCGCTGCGCGCGCGGAGCGCGCCGCTGCCGGTGTCGACGATCGGCTGCAGCGCCGCGAGCCGCGGCAACAACATCGAGGCGCGCTCGGTGCCGCCGACAGCGTGGTTGACGTCGTCACTCATGCCCCTGCCGCTGCTTGCATTGCCCGCACCGCGGGGCCCACCGCTGTGTTCGTTGCCATCACGGGCCAACAACGATGAAGCACCCTCGGGGCCAGCAGTGTGGGTTGTTGCCCCCGTCGAGGGCGCGCGCGTCGCGGTTTCGGTCAGCCCTGTGACGCGTGCTCTGGTTTCGCGCTCGGTGCGTTGGTCGTGCTCGGCGAGGTAGTCGGCCGCCACGGGTTTCTCCTCGTGGACAGCGGGCAGATTCACCACCTGGCCCTTCAGCTCAGGCTCAGGCTCGGGTTCGGGCTCCTTCGGCTTCGATGTTGTCGTCGACGGCGGCTTCGGCTGCAGGGTGAGTTCAACACGCTGCTGCGGTCGCTTCGCGGCACCCACCCGCCCCACGTCGACGTCAGCGCGCCGCGCCATGGCACTGCCGGGCACCCAGCCAGCCCCCGGAATCGCCAGCAGATGCAGGGCCACAGCGACGACAAAGCCCACCGCGAGACCGAAGCGAGGCTCCGGCCGCCGCAGCAGCACCGTCATCAGGTCCGCATCCGGTTGCGCCATCAGCAACAAGTGTACGGACCGCAGCCGCCGGTGTCAGCGAACCAGAACACCAGCAGCACGGGACTTGCGCGTCGTCGACGGGTCGACCATGACGCCCCCCGATACTTTGCTTACCGGGCCGCACAGGCCACCCGAGGATGTCCATGGCGCTGCAGATCCGCTCCGAGATCAAAGAGCTCTCCACCATCGAGCGCGAGCTCGCGATCACCGTTCCCGGCGACACCGTCGCGAAGGAACTCGACCGCGCCTACCGCGAGCTGTCCGGCAAGGTGAAGCTCAAGGGCTTCCGCCAGGGCAAGGTCCCGCGCTACGTCCTCGAGCAGTTCTACAAGGCCCAGACCGAGCAGCAGGTCCTCGAGAAGGTCGTCAATGTGTCGTTCCGCGAGGCCATCACGTCGCACGACGTGAACCCCGTCGCGAACCCCACGATCCAGGCCCCCGCCGAGCTCATCGCCGGCATGGACTTCTCGTACTCGGCCAAGGTCGAAATCAAGCCGACCATCAAGCTCGCCCCGTACTCGGGTCTGCAGCTGAAGAAGACCACCTGGACCGTCGACGACAGCCACGTCACCGTCGAGCTCGACCGCCTGCGCGAGTCGATGGCCAAGGTGGCCCCGGTTGAAGGCCGCGACGTCGTCGCTCAGGGCGACCTCGTCGAGACCAACTGGTCCGGCACCGTCGACGGCGAGCCCGTCAAGGGCCTGTCGGGCATCGCCTACGTCATCGAAATCGGTGGCACGGTGTTTCCGTACAAGGAGGCCGAGCAGGCCCTCATCGGCAAGAAGCTCGGCGACGACCTCACCGTCGACGTCAAGCTCCCTGCTGA
>JBIKRQ010000071.1:0-21177 GCA_044349155.1 Myxococcota bacterium | reverse complement strand
TGTCGGTATTGGCTGATTGCCGTGTCGTGTTTCCCGCCGTGAAGCGGGCAGCGTCTTTGGCGGTGACTTTGCTGTGCGGGTGGCCGTGAGCGCTTTTCCTCCAACGCAACGCTACGAGCTGGTGTGCCCGCTTGGTGTTGGCGGCATGGGGGCGGTGTTTGAGGCGCGCGATGTGCTGACGGGCGCCCACGTCGCGCTCAAAACGATTCGCGAACCCGATGCCGACGCGTTGCTGCGTTTCAAGCGCGAGTTTCGCATCGCTGTCGAGATGCACCACCCGCATTTGGTGCGGCTGTACGACCTCGTCGCCGAGGGCAAACACTGGTTCTTCACGATGGAACTCGTGCCTGGCAACACCGTCGTTGAAACGCTGCGTCCGCACGGGTTGCAACATCTGGAGGAGCACCACCGCAGCGCGGCGGAGCCGCTCACCGTCGACATCGTCGCCGTCCGTCGGGCGGCAGCGCAGATCGCCGACGCGCTGGATTTCTTGCATCAACGCGGCATCGTGCACCGCGACATCAAGCCGCAAAACATCGCGATCGACGACGTCGGCAATGTGCGCGTGATGGACTTTGGCCTCGCCAACCGGCGCGCCAACGATGCACGCATCAGCGAGAGCAACGTCGTCGTCGGCACGCTCGCCTACCTCGCACCCGAGCTGTTGCAGGGCCAGCCGGCCACGCCCGCATCTGACCTGTACGCGTTGGGTGTCATCTTGTTTCAGGTGCTCACCGGGCGAATGCCGCACGCGCCGGGCTCACGCACGCCGCCGCCACCGACGACCAGCCTTGTCGACGTCGATGTGGAGCTGGGGCGCCTGGTCGATGCGCTGCTGTCGCGTCAGCCGGACCGGCGGCCAACAGCAGCAGCGGTGCGCGCTTCGTTGGGTGCTGTGGCCCGTGGCTCGCTGGAACGATCCGACATCTTTGTGGGCCGCACCACAGAGCGCGAGCAGCTGCACACACTCGTCGAGCGCGTGCACGCCGGTAGCGACGCGGCAGCGTGGATCGTTGGCCCGTCGGGCATCGGCAAATCAGCCCTCGCGGAGCAGGTGGTTGCCGACGCCGTCGCTTGCGGTTTCTGTACCTTCGTTGGCCGCTGCTACGAGCGCGAGCGCGTGCCGTTGATGGCCTTCGACCGCATCGTCGATGCCATCGTGTTGGCGCTGCGTGATTGGTCGCTTGTCGACATGGCTGCCGTGACGCCACAGCTGCGTCGACTGGCGCCAACATTTCCGGTGATCGAATTGCTGGTGTCTGCGGGCAACAGCACGGCGACGCGACACCCGCGTGAACAACGGCAGATCATCATCGACTCCTTTGTCGAGTTGGTGAGTGCGCTTGCTCGTCGACAGCCGACGTTGTTTGTACTCGACGATCTCCACTGGGCTGACGAAGAAGGCCTGGTGCTGCTCGAGGCGCTCGTCGCGCGGCGTATTCCGCAGCTGCTGTTGATCGGCCTGACGCGCACGACCTCGTCGCCGCGATTGAGCGCGTTGGTCGCCGACCGACGCATCGGCAGCCACACGGTGTGTTGTGAGCTGCAAGGCCTCGATCTTCACGAACTCGCGGCACTTGGTCGTGCCGTCGGTGTTGACGACGTCAGCTGGACCAACGCTGCCCTCACAGAAGGCAACGGAAATCCGCTGCTCGCACGCCACTGGGCGGCGTGTGCGGCCACAGCCGATGCCGCAACCTTGAATGCCAGTGCCGTGTTGCGCGCGGCGTTTGTTGGTGTGTCTGCCGAATCGACACGCTTGTTGAACATCTTGTCGGCGGCCGGCGGTGACCTGCCGCTGCAGCTGCTCACCGATGTGAGCGGACTGACGGCCACCGCGCACGAAACAGCGCTTGGTGAGTTGCTGGCGCAGCGGCTCGTCGTGCGGCTGCCTGGTGATGTGCCACGCGTCGACTTCAGCCATGACCGCTGGCGCGATGCCGCCTACGCCGCGCTGAATGACGACGACAAACGTGTGCTCCACGCCCAGCTCGCTGCTGCGCTCGAGAAGCTCACATCACCCACGTTGCGCGACATCGAAGCACTGCTGCGACACTGGGATGTGGTGGGGGACGTCAGGAAACGCCGCGCGTTCACCAGACAAGCCGCAGACCGCGCGCTCAAGCAGGCGATGTGGTGGCGTGCCGCCGAGCTGTTGCGTTCGCTGTTGCTCGACGATGAAGACGATGCTGCCGACGCCGCTGCCGATCGCGGCTCGGCTGCGTGGGAGCGGGTGGGTGACTTGTTTGAGTGGAGCGCCAACCACGTCGATGCCCACGACGCCTATACGCACGCGTTTCGCCTGCTGGGTGACGACGTTGTTTCCCTCGAAGTTCGCGGGCGGCGTCTGCGGCTGTTGTCGAGACTGGCCGAGCACGCGCTCGCCCTTGGTGACACGACCACGGGGATGACCCGCTGCCGTGATGGGCTCGCGATGTTGGGATTGCCGCTGGAGCGGTCGCTGCCGTCGCGGCTGCTGCACATGGCGATCTTGAACACCCGCATCGGCGTGGCGCGTCGTCATCGATACACCGTGCGCAGCCCCGTCAGCGACGTCGACCTCTGGCGCGTTGAAGAGATGCGCTTTTTGCGCTTGTGCGTACGCATGCTGTTCTTCGTGTCGCTGCTGAGCTCGGCAGAGTGCGACCTGCGGTCCAATCTGTTGGGGCATTCAACGGGCGATGCCGATGGCTTGATGCGGATGATGACGGGATCGGCGGTCGTGGCCGCGTTCAGTGCGCAGCAAACGCCGGCACAGTTGGCAGCCCTTCGTCGCCAGCTCGACGACGCCGAGGCCTTCGCCACCACGCATGGGCTGTCAGAGGGGCTCGCTTTTGTGAAGCTCAACCGCGCCGCGTTGTGGATCGCCTCGGACCTCGAGCGCGCGCGGACGGCGTCTGAAGCTGCCCTGGCCCACTACCGTCAGTTGGGGCTCGCCAACAGCCTCGAAGGCATCGCAACGCGCATGATCCATCTCGCTGCGCTGGCGTTGCGGGGCGACGACGAAGAACTCCGCCGCGAAGTCGAAGCGGCGCTGCGGTCGGGCAACTATACGCGCGCCTGCTCGGCGTCGACGATCATCGCTGTGCACGAGTACCAACGTGCCGATCTCGACGGGCTCACGCTCGCTGTTGAGCGCTTTCGACGTCTGGCAGGCGCAGACCCCTCGCAGATCGCCATCGACCTGCAGCTGGCCGAGCTGCAACTTCTCGTCGTGCGCGGCGAGGCCAACGAGGCCCTCGCCTTCGTGGCCCGCCACGAACCGGCGCTGCGAGCCGTGGGTGCCCACCTGCAGGGCATGCGTTTCACGTTGTGGAACGTCGCGGCAGTCGAAGCCGCGTTGCTGCTCGCGGAGGCGGGCCAGTTGTCGACGGCGGAGCGCACACGCGCCCTGCGCCGTGCGCGCCGCCTGACCACCAACGGGGTGCTGCAGATGAGTGCGTTTGGCCTGCGCGCCAGGGCGATCTTTGCCCACCTCGACGGCGACAGCAGCCGCGCACGACAGCTGGCGCTGCAGCTGCTGGACGACACCTCGACGTCGGGGGGCCCCTACGTGCGCAGCTGTTGCGTTGAAACCGCGTGTGCCCTCGGTGTGGCCTCCGAAGAGGTCAAAGCCGAAGCCACCACACTGCGCGAGCGGTACGGCTACAAGCGTCCGCAGCTGCGGTCATCGACATCGCTGACGATGCAGACACGGGGTCACGGCGTGCCGGGGTAGGCGTGTGAACAGCAGAAGTAGTCGTGGGTCTGGGTGTTGCTGCATTCGGTGCCAGCACCGTTGCGAAAGCACATCAGGTTGCCGCGCCAGTTTTCGCCCAGGTCGCCGCGGTCGCCGTGGCGTGTCGACGTCCACAAGATGGTGTTGACCTCGCTCGTCTTGGTGCTGCACGCCGACGGTGTATCGAGTTCGTCGCACATCATCAGCGCGTCGTAGGGGCACACCATCTTGCCGCGGCGGTTGCAAAAGCGGACGGCTGCACCGAAGTTCTCAAGGGCGCCGTTGTTGCCCAGGACGTCGTCGATGCACCAGCCCGCCGCAAAGGACATGCCCGTGGGGCAGGTCGAGCTGATCGCGCCGCCGACCGTGACGTCCCCCCGGTGTTCCACATTGCCAGCGCTGTCGAACTCGTGTTGCGCAACACCGCGGCTGCGATCGCCAAAGACGATGCGGTCGTCGGCGCTGACGCCGCGCCAGTCGTCCGACGACGAGAGCCACAGCTCACCGACGTTGCCGTTTTCGACGTGCTCAATCGCCCCCGGGTCGTTGTTGCTCCCGCCCGCCGACGGAAACAACACACGCGCAACATTGGCAACGTGGCTGGCACTCAGCGCACCGCCGATCGCAACATCGCTGGACAACGTCGTCGCGCCCGCCACCTCCAGGCGCTCGTTGACCCGCACGCTGTTGTTCGAATCCACACGCAGTCGCTCGGTGCCGCTGCCATCGAGCACAGCAAACACCGCTTGTCCGTTGGTCAAAACGGTGCGCGGTTGGATGTTCACACCCGTCTGCCCACCCTCGGCTCCCATCGACGTCTGACCACCTTCGCGCTCAAACAGCAGGCGGCCGCCGGTGCCAAGAGCAAAACTGTTGGCGCGGTCGTTCGCCGACGCAAACGGCACCGCGTGCAGCCGCGTGTGGTTGCCGCTGGCCGATGCCAGCGGCGTGCGTGCTCCGCCCACAGGCCCCACCGACATGTCGAAGTAGAGCACGCCACCGACGAGGCAAGCCTCGGGGACCGACTCAAACACGACGTGGAAGCGACCAGCCACCACCTCAACGTCGGGGAACACCGTGTCACCGCAGGGCGTGCCTTGTTGCGCCACCGTGAACAGGTCGATGCCGATTTCGCGGTGGCCCGTCACCGCCGCACCGTTTTCCTCGAGAAAGCCAGCCCAGGGAAAGCTGCGGGCTACCGGTGTTGGCGCGGTGTCGGCGAGCACGAAGCCCGCGCCGATGAAGAAGACAGCAAGTGGCAACAGTGCATGGCGGTTCATGAGACAGAGTTCCTCGTGGTCTGGCGAAAGCGGAGATCGAAAAGCGACGTGGCGGAGCCTTCATCCCGAATGACCATTGAACACTGAATTTGAGGTCATTTGGATGACTTGGATCAGCCGAAAGAGCACTCCATGATCGAAGATCATGGAGACATCGGGATCACGGGGTGCCGGAGTAGGCGTGGCTGCAGCAGTAGTAGTCGTGGGACTCGTTGCTGTCGCACTCGTCAATCTTGCCGTTCCGGTAGCACATGAGGTGCAAGTTGTACTGCGCTTCGAAGTTGCCTCGGTCGCTCTGGCGAGTGGATGACCACAGAACCGTCGGGAGGTCTTCGTTGGTTTTCGTCCTGCAGTCCGACGTCGATGGCTGCAGCTCGTCGCAGGCTGCGAGGGCGTCGTAGGGACACAGCATCTTGCCCTGGTTGTGGCAGAACCGCATCGACTGGTTGTAGGTCTGAATGATGCCGTTGTTTCCGCGCGTGTTGTCGATGCACCAGCCCGCCACAAAGGTCATGCCGGTGGGGCACGTCGAACTCAGCGCACCACCGACGGTGAGGTCGCCGCGGTGCAGGGCATTGCCGGCGCTGTCGAACTCGTGCTGCACCGAGTTGCTTTGACGATCGCCAAAGACGACGCGGTCGTTGTCGCTGCTGCCATTCCACTCGTCCGACGACGACAACCACAGCTCGCCGTTGTTGCCGTTTTCGACGTGTTCGATCGCACCCGGGTCGTTGTTCACGCCGCCCGCCGAGGGGAACAGCACGCGCGCGAGCGTGGCGACATGGCCAGCGCTGAGCGCGCCGGTGACGTCGAGGCGTTCATTCACGAGCACGCGGTTGTTGGACTCAACGCGCAGGCGTTCGGTGCCCGTTGCGTCGCGCACCGCGAACACCGCCTGGCCGTTGGCGAGTGTGCCGTTGGGCTGAACACTCACGCCGGTCTGCCCTTGAACCCCTGTCAGCGACGTTTGGCCACCGTCGTGTTCAAACACCACCCGTCCACCAGTGCCGACGGTGAAGCGGTTGTTGACGTCGTTGGCCGACGCAAACGGCACCGCGTGCAGCCGCGTGTGGTTGCCGCTCGCGGCAGCGAGGTTGGTGCGTGCACCGCCGACCGGGCCCACCGCCATGTCGAAGAAGAGTTGGCCGCCCACCAGACACGATTCGGGCACGGCTTCGAACACGACGTGGAAGCGACCGGCCGTGACCTCGACGTCGGCAAACACGGCGGTGTCACACGGCGTGGTTTGCTGTGCGGCCGTGAACAGGTTGATGCCGATCTGGCGGCGCCCCGTGACGGCGAACCCGTTTTCCTCGAGAAAGCCGGCCCACGGAAAACTGCGCGCCACCGGCGTGGACGCGGGGCCGGCGAGCACAAAGCCCGCACCGATGAAGAAGACAGCGAGCGGCAACAGCGCATGGCGGTTCATGACAGGAAGCTCCTGAAGGTGTGGTGGTGCTGTGATCGAAAGACGCCGCGGGCAGGTGGAACCTCACCCCGAGCCGGAGGCTTTCCGGCTCCCCTCTCCATTCATGGAGAGGGGCTGGGGGTGAGGTTCTTTGCGCTCAAAGCGCGATGTCGTCGACGTTCGCCGCGCTCGCTGTGCTTCACGGGGTGCCGGTGTAGGCGTAGGTGCAGCAGTAGTAGGGGTGTCCCTCGATAGCGGCACACACGTCGAGCTTGCCGTTTTCGTAACACGCCATATTGGTCAGATATGACCCCTGGTCGTTGGTGGTGCTGCTGAGGGTGGATGACCACAGCGCCTCCTGCGCCGGGCGCTGCAGGTTGGTTTTTTGCGAGCAGTTTGACGTCGACGGCTGCAGTTCGTCGCACGCGAGCAGCACTTCGTAGGGGCAGAGCATCTTGCCCTTGTTGCTGCAAAAGCGCATCGCTGTGTTGAGGCCGTCGCCACCGCCGTTGTTCGCCAGCACGTTGTCGATGCACCAGCCCCCAACAAAGGTCATGCCCGTCGGGCACGTCGAACTCAGCGCACCACCGACGGTGAGATCGTTTTCAACGGTGAGGTCGCCTTGAACGGTGACATCGCTTTGAACGGTGACGTCGCCCACCACCGTCACGGTGCTGGCGAAGGCACCCGCGCCTGCGACCTCGAGGCGTTCATTCACGACCACGCGGTTGTTGGACTCGATGCTCAGGCGGTCTGTGCCGTTGGCGTCGCGCACCGCGAACACGGCTTGCGCGTTCGCGAGCGGGGTGTCGGGCTGCACGATCACGGTTGCGGCCTGCGTCCTCAAGCCGGTCTGGCCGCCGTCGCGTTCAAACACGAGCCGTCCACCGCCGACGGTGAAGCGGTTGTCGAGGTCGTTGGCCGACGCAAACGGCACCGCATGCAGTCGCGTGTGGTTGCCGCTCGCTGCAGCGAGGTTGGTGCGTGCACCGCCGACGGGGCCCACCGCCATGTCGAAGAAGAGCTGGCCGCCCACCAGGCACGATTCGGGCACGGCTTCAAACACGACGTGGAAGCGACCGGCGGTGACCTCGACGTCGTCGAACACGGCGGTGTCACACGGCGTGGTTTGCTGTGGCGCCGTGAACAGGTCGATGCCGATCTGCCGGCGCCCCGTGACGGCGAACCCGTTCTCCTCGAGAAAGCCGGCCCACGGAAAGCTGCGCGCCACCGGCGTGGACGCGGGGCCGGCGAGCACGAAGCCCGCACCAATGAAGAAGACAGCGAGCGGCAACAGAGCATGGCGGTTCATGGGATCGATCCTTCGGCAGGAAATAACCGTTGAAATTCAGACACTTACGCTGCCTATCGCGGCGCTGAGATCGATGAGCGAACACCACCAACAACGCTCACGCCCGAGACCGGATCGAGCGCCATCGCTTCGGAGGGCACGGTCACCTGCACCGACATGTTCCCAGCACGCAGCGTGTCGACGGCCACCACGGGCTGCATGCAGCTCCACGTGCGCGACAACGTTGGCTGACCAGCCACGAGCAGGATCGAGGTGTCGGCCCCCGACTGCAGCCGTTGCTCGTCGCCACAGCCCACCTCGCAGCGCGCGCCGGCGCGGTTGGCACCGCAGGCACAAAACAGTTGGCCGTACATCAGCTCAAGGTTGGTGAGGGCGGCGGTGTCGCCTGGCGCACTCGCGGCACACAGGTGGGCCCACTCGTGACCCTCGGCGATGCAGCCGTGTTGGTAGTCGTTGTCGACGTCATCGTCGCCCAGCACCGCCACAAAGCTGTTGAAGCCGGTGGGGATCGTGGTGCTGCCATCGGCGGTGCAGACGAAGGCGGGGTCGAACGGGTTGCGCGGGTCGACGGTCGACACGGGCGCATGACTGGTGCGCGACAGCGAGCAGTGGTTGACGTCGCCCGTCGGACGCGGCCCAGCAGCGCTCGTGCACTTGAACTGGCTGTGGTGGGTCATGCCGGGCCAGCGGGGCAGGCCGTCAGCATCGAGGTCGATGGGGCGATCGGCGATCGCCGCCGTCTCGCGCACCGCTCGGCCGTCGTAGGCGATGTGCTCGGTGTCGCCCTCGCCATCACCGTCGAGGTCGGTGCTCACAAAGCAGCCGCCGTTTGGCGTGGTGCAGTCGGTGGCGAAGCCCGCGAAGTCGAAGTTGATGGCTGCAGTGCCCGCGTAGTCGACGTCGCGGCCGCGCACGCACTGCTGCCAGTAGTCGGCCACCACGCCGTCAGCGCTGCGGTCGGCGAAGGTGAGGTCGAGTTCACCCACGCGGTCTTTCTCGCGGATTTCAATGGCGCCGTGGCAGCGCTCGCCGACGGCGCACAGGGCCTCGCCGCTGATCCAGGCGCTGCGGTGCAGCTCGATGAAGTGGGCCATGCGGTACCACACGGGCGCTGCTTCCAGCGGTGACGTGAAGGTGCCGGGGACGACGTCGTGGCTCTGCACCACGTCGGCGAAGCTGTCTTCGTTCAGGTCGTCTTGATCGTGGTTGCACGATTTCGTCAGCGGGTTCGCTTCAGCCGCGCGGAAGCGTTGCGCACTGCCATCCTGCTCAAGGCCCGTCTGGTAGGCGCGCAGGCGCGTGCGGGGGTTGGTCGACTGGTAGCGACGGGCGAGCTCGTCGTCGATGTCGAGCTGCTCGGGTTCGAACAGGCTCACAAAGGCTGCATCGCCCACGCCTTCAAAGCTCGACGTTGGCAAGTTGTAGCGCCGCACCAGCTCGGCGACGGTCACCACCAACGTGCTGGTCGCGAGGGCCGAGACCTCGGGCAGGTCGGCCACAAGGTGGAAGCGGTCGGCGGTGCGCACCGTGCAGCGTTGCTCGCGGGCGAAGGGGTTGTTGCCGCCGTCGAGCCGCAGCACCGGCAGCAGGTCGGCCGAGGTCCACCCATCGTCGTCGCTGTCGCAGGTCTTCACCGTGCCGTCGTCGACCGATTGAAAGAAGCCCTCGGCCAACTGGCACACGCACTTGTTGCCCGAGGCGAGCCCGCCGTTGCCGATGCCCACCACGCCGGGGCGCGCAACAGGGCCAGCACCATTGTCGTCGAAGCAGTGTACGCAGGCGATGCAGTTGTTGCTGCCGTCGTCGACCTCGGCCGCACCACAGCTCGCCGGTGTGCGGCACACCGCATCGATGGTGGCGGTGGCATCGACGCAGACTGCAGGGGCTGCGCATGCCAGCTCGTCGCACGTCACGCGATCCACGCAGCCGCCGCTTCCGTCGCTGACAAAGCCCGGCAAACAGTTCAGGCACTCCGCACTGCGCACGCCGTTGATCGTGCGAAACCCGCAGTCCTGGCCGACGCCGCAGAAGGCGGAGCAGTCGTCCTCGGGCAAGCAGCTGCCGTTCACGTCGACAAAACCCACATCGCAGCCTTCGCACCGCACACCATCGGCGTCGTCGACGCAGGCCACACCCACTGCGCACACGAGCGCACCGGGGGCATCGGCATCGCACGACGCGCCAGGCACGCAGAGGTCGTCGATGAAGTCGTAGCCGTCGTCGCACGCCGGCAGACACACCGCGTCGCCGTCGGTGCTGCACTGCTGGTGCTCCACACAGCCCAGCACATCGCACGCGGTGGCGTCGCGACAGCGCGCGGTGGTGCCATCGCACACGAGGTCATCCAGGCAGGTGTCGTTGTCGCAGGCACACTCGGAAGTACCTGCGGGGCAGGCCACGCACACGTCGTCGATGCAGTCGGCGTCGACGTCGCACGCGCCGGCGTTGCACGCACAGCCCACCTCACCTGGCGTGCAGGCTTCTCCTTCGCCCTCGCCTTCGCCCTCGCCGGCTTCGCCTTCACCTTCGCCTTCACCATCGGGTGTGACCGGGTCGCAGGCGCTGCACCCGAGCGGCAGGCTCAGCGCCAGCAAGAGAACGACACGAAAGATATACATGATGGCTCCTGGATTGAACCTCAAGAGCAGCCAACGAGGCGAGTCTCTTGAGGCGGACAGGGAGTCCTCCCTGTCCATCAAACACACTGTAAATGAAGGCGTTTCCGTGGGCTATTCTCGCGTGAAGTCTTCATAGAAGAACCGCACGCGGATATCGGTTATCGCGGAAAGGTTCAGGTCGGAGTTGACGCTTTCATTTCGCAGATCGAGCCCAAGTTCCCACAGCGAATTGATCAGCGGTCGATCGCGCAAGCGATCATTTTGATAGACGTCGTCGCCGAACGTACGGACGCCACCCTTGATTGCGTTGATAACGGCCGTGTCGGGCGAAAGACGATGAAAGATGGGGCGGTCATTGAAGTCGCGGATGGTGGCGGTCCCTTTGGCTCGCAGATTCACGCGGGCCAGGGCATCGCCGCCGCCACCAGTGATCTCGGCTTCGATGAAGGTGATTTTGTGGTTGGCCGTAATGGGCGACGTGAGGTCGGCCGTGGTAGCGAACGGCACGCGGATGACGCCGTTGTCGTCAAGCAGCTCGGGATCACTGAGCCGGTCGTACAGCATGCCGTTGCGGATGCTCGCGCCGATGTCTCCACCTGTGCTGTTGAGCTTGGGAATCTTCAGGATGTCGTCCATCAGGGACAGGATCAGCACCCGCTGCTGTGGGACGCCGAAATCCTGTTCAAACTCATTGAAATCACGTTGCAGGTCAATCACGTAGTCTTCGAGGTTGTTTTCACCTCTTCCGGCAAGTCGAACAAGGTACAAACTGTCCTTGTTGGCGTAGCTGGTGGCCGTGTAATATTCGTACATCCGGGTGGCGCGGAAGGCGTCGACCACGGCGCGATGAAAGGCCACGTCGGCGTTGAGCACGTCGGCGTTGGCGAAGATGCGGATGTTCGGATCGTTGCGCGCGGCTTCGACGTTGATGAGGTGGTCTTCGGTCTCGTCTTGTTGCGCGAGCAGGCGTGTGACCTGGGCGCGGGCAGCGGCAAGGCGACCGACACCACGGCGCAAGTCGACTTCGGCGCGGGCGGCTTCGATCGAGGCCCGCTTGAGATCAAGCAGGAGGGTGTCGACCTGGGCCTGGCTGTTGATGAGGATCGGGCCGGGCTGCGCGCACGTCGTGACGGGCAGCTGGGGGTTCGCGAGGTACTGCGGGTCAAGGCAGCACTGCGCGAGCTGGGTGTCGTACTCGACGTCGCGGTTGATGCCTTCGATGGCGAGCTCGTCGCCGCGGATGTCGGACTCCAGGCTGGTGATGTCTTCGTTGGCCGCGATTTGTGTGCCGAGGGCACTGGTTTGCACAGCAGCGGCGGCGACGTTGAACCCGGTGGCAATGCTACCGAGCGAGATGCCGGCGAGACACGGCGCGGGATTGATGCCGCCGCACGACCCGAGGGCCTGCGAGGACGCCGAGAAGGCCGCAGCGGTGGTCTGCAGAATGCCCGAGCTTCGGTCGATGACGCCGAGGGTCTTTTCCCATCTGCCGATGTCCTGCTGCGCGAGCAGCACTTCCTTGCGCAGGGTGATGCGCTCACCGGCGGCGACGAAGGCGAGGTCCGCGATCGACACACGGCTGGCGCATTCGTCTTCGACGCGCGCGTTTTCGATCTCGACACGCGCGATCAAATTGCGCAGGTCGGCGATCTCGGCCCGCAGCGCCAGCGACAAACTCTCGATGTCGCTGCTCGCCTCAAACAGCGTGCCCTGCCCCAACAGGCCGCAGGGGTCACCCAACACCGCTGTCACTGCCGAGGCATCGGCGTACTTCGTGATTGCGGGGTACTGCACGCCGTCTGCCGCCGTGAACACACCACACAGCTCGCTCAGCTGGCTCTCGTACTGCTGACGCACCCGCGCGAGCTCGGCCTGGAATTGCGCGGCGTCGACGTCGAAAGCGCGGTTGCCTTCGAGGGCGCGGTTCTCGCGTTCCTTGGCGATGTTGAGCGACTCAAACGCCCGCTCAAACATGATGCGCGGGGCGGGCTGCGAGAAGCGACCTGGTGCGGGGAAGGGGATGAAGTCGGGAGCGATGCCGAAGAACGTCAGCTCGTCGGTGATGCCCTGGTACACCTCGCGCATCTGCTCGAGGGCCTGGCGGTATTGGCGTTGCGCGTTGTCGAGCTCGAGCTGCAGGGCATCGACTTCGCTCGCATCCAGCACAGCGATCGAGCGACGCATGAGCTGGCTGATGGTGGCCGACTCCAGATACGCCTCGGTGTAGGCGCGCTCGACGACGTGACGGGCCAGGTCGCTGCGGTCGAAGCTCTGGTAGCGACGTGCGATCTCGCTGGCGGCTTGTGCCTTCTTCGTCGACGCCTGGATCACGCGGCGGAGGTAGGTGGCAATGCTGTCGAGGCTGAGCACGTTGTGCGGGCCGTCGCTCAACCCCTGCCACAACGTGGGGCTCGCTTGCGCGAAGCGGTCGAGGACGAGTTGGTAGTACTGGTGTGCGGTGTACAGCAGCTGCATCTCGTGGCCCGCACCACCCGACAACCGCAGACCACCCGGCTCGAGCAGGTCGCCCTCAAACGCCGCCACCGCTCCGCCGCTCAGGTCGAAGCGCGAGCCCACGGCATCGGTCAGCGAGGCATCGCCCAGCATGATCAACAGCTCGGCGTACAAGCGCTCAAAGCCGTCGCGGTTGCGATCGTCGTCGACGTGCAGCGAGAACGCGCCCTCGAGAAATTCCTGCGCCGCCGCGGCGAGCGCGCCATTGCTGTCCAGCGTACCGCTCGAAAACAGCGCCATCAGGCAGCTGACACGCTCGCGCGCTGCTTCGATCGCGGCAGGGTCGTAGCAGTACGGCAGGGCGTCGCTGTTGAGCGCACACACCGCTGGCACAAAGCCCACGGCACCGGTGTCGCTGCGGCTCTCGAAGCGCGACTTGTAGCGAAACGCACTGTCGATCAAGTTGCGCAGCGACGGCGTCACCACCGCCGTGTTGGTCGGGTCGTAGAACAACTTGCCCACGCGCAAATCGAAGCGGTCGTCGTTGCACTGCACGCGGTTGCGGTCGGGCACGTTGGTGTAGGTGCCCGCGGCGACGCCGGGCGTGTTGCACTGAAACGGCACGTCAAGGGTGATGCGGTTGGCCGGGTTCGACGACAACGCGCGCAGTTCGTCGGCACACGTGCCGGTCTCTGAGCACACGACATCGACGCAATCGTCGTCTTCACCACCCACACAACTGCAGCGCGAGTCCGACTGACAGGCGTTGTTGGCGAACGCGTTGGCGGCAAGGCCGTCGGCGAGAAAGAAGGTCACACCGCTGCCCACCGGGCAGGCTTCACCGCCGCCAGCGACCCCAGTGGAGCGGCCGCCGTCGATGTTGCCGGTGGCATGACACAGCACGTGCACGCGGCCAGGAACGATCGGCGTTGGTGACGTGTTGGTGTCGAAACCAAACAGCAGTCGACGCGCGAGTTCGTCGTCGGTCGAGGCCCCCACCTCGTCCAACAACGCCGCACTGCACTGGTTGTTGATCTTGCCCACAGGCTCCGCGAGCGTGACGTCGTTGGCACCGATGCCTGGCTCGTACGGTGCCACTTCCTGCGCGAGGTCGGCCGCCGAGCGACGCAGCACCAGCACGCCGTAGGTGGTGAAGTCGGCGGTGCTGCTCGACGCGCCCGAGGGCGACACCAGGTTCGCGTCGAAGCGTTCGCGCACCAGCACGTGCATCGTGTCCTGGTTGACCATCACGCCATCGAGCAGATCGAGCTGTCGACGACGAACGCGGCCATCGGGGATCGGATTTGCTGCCGCGAGGCTGGCGTTTTTCTTGAGGTTGTTGGCGGATTCGCCCACGGCAAACGGGAAGCGCGACTCGCGGCATTCACGGCGAACGCGACCCGTACCGCGCTCGACGGTGCCATCGACAAAGTCTTCGAGCAGCCACGGTGTTTCCACAGCAACAGCACCATCGCCAACGCAATTCCCGTCGTCGGCGGCGAGGCTGCGACCACCAACGAGGATCTCGGCGTGCAGGCCCGAGATCGTCGCCAGGCATGCAGAGCCCGACGCTTCGCACCTGCTCGGATCGGCGGCGAACGTCACCGAGATGGCAGGCTTTCCGCCGTACTGCAGCGATGCCGACGTTTCGATGCGACCCGTGAAGCCGTGCGGTGTGGAGTCTTGTGTGAGGCGCAGCGTCACCGGCATGTCGATCATGCCCGACGGAATTCGCAGCGCGTCGGTGTCGGTGAACAGGCGCAGGCCGGGGTCGACGCCAGCACCGTTGGAGTACAGGTAGCAGCGTGCCTGCGTGGCGCCGTTGAACTGGGCACGGCAGGCGTTGTTGACGCTCGAAAATGCGTAGTTCCCCGTCGTCACCGACTGCAGCAGCGCCTCCCATTCGGCGAGCACGAACAGCGGGTTGGTCCGAAACTGTGTCCACTGCACGAGCAGCGCGTTTTCGGTCACGAGGGCCGCGGCGCGCTTGGCCTGCTGGTTCGTGTTGCGCATCGCCTCCACCCAGGTGTCGATGTTGCGGTCGTCGAAGTGGATGAACGAGTGCAGGGTGCCGGTCCACTGCCCGTCAGGTTGCGTGGCGTAGTCGAGCCACACCGGCTGCGAGCCGATCCCTGCACCCGTGATGGTGAGGCGCCCCTCCCACGTCGACAACGCGTCGTTGTCGACGTCGCTGATCACCACGTCGGCGGAGTCGCCGGCGACGAGGTCAAAGTTCACGGTCTCAGCACGCGTTGCCGCCACCAGCACCGCACCAGCAACGCTCTTCACCGCGAGCCGCGGCCAGAACAACGGCGCTTCGTCGACGAGAACGCGGCCCTCCGGCGTGAACTCGAAGTGTTCCGTGCGCGCGATCTCAAAGCGCACCGGGCGATCGGCGGTGTTCGTCACGCGCACACTTCCCGAGGTGCGGTTGTTCGAAAACGACAACGTCGCCGGCGTGACGGTCAGCCGAGGCGATGGCACGACCTGTGCGATCGGCACCACCTGCACCTCCGGCATGCACACACCATCAATGCCGTCGTCGCTCTTGCAGACAAAGCCGTCGGCGCACGTTGCCGTCGTCGAGGTACAGCGCGCGCGACACACGTGTGCCGAGCACCTGGCACCAGCACCGCAGTCGGGGTCGAAGTCGCAGTTCGACATGCAGCGCCCGCTCACGCACGCCTGAAAGTCGGAGCAGTCGGCGGCCACCACGCAGGTGTTGGGCACTTCGCCCTCGGCCAGGCACGAGCCATCCACACACTGCCGGGCACCAATGCAGCCCGCCATCAAGCCGTCGGCATCGCAGAAGCGAAAGGTGCCATCGGGTGCTGTGAGCGATTGGCCGCACGGCGTGAAGCACGCGCGCGACAACACACCGGGCTCCTCGCTGTCGTCGACCACCAACTCGCACAGCTGCGTGTCGCGGTTGCACACCACCAGCGCATCACTGTCGTCGTCGTCGTCGTTGCAGGTCAGGTTGGCGCGACAGGCACAGCCCACATCGCCCACCTCGCAAGCACCGCAGCGGTCGTCGTCGCCGCAGGACAGGCCCGCGTCGCACGCGCCATCGCTGCCGCACACGCAGCCCGCAGCGCCCACGCAGCCCGGGTCAACGACGCAGACGTCGTCGACACACACGAGGCCGCTGTCGCAACCGCCTGCGGTGCAGGCACAGCCAGCAGCACCATCAATGCAGGCAGGGCAGGCGTCGTCGACGCAGCCGGCGTCAGCGACCACCACCACGGGCACGCCCGCGTCAGCGCCTTCTTCGGCATCGACACAGGCCACCGCGAGCAACGCCCACAACAGCGACGCGCACAGGGGCGACCACCACGACAACAACAACACAGGCGACGACTTCGACATCACAGGCTCCGAGGGCACGTGGTCAGGTGGTCAGTTGATGAGCTGCAGGCCGCCATCGATCGTGGCGCCGGCTGTCGTGTGACAGCGGACGTTGACGAGGGTCGGTGGCTGCGAATTACCGACAAAGTGAAAACTGGCGATTTCCTTGTTTTGCAGGTCAGCAGAACCGCTGACAACAAAGGCAATCGCGAGCTGCGGTGCGCGCGGCACGGCTTCGCCGACCACAGCATCAGAAAACACCACAGAAGGGACTTCCACGGCAGTATCGGTGGCCCCGGCCATGCCAACGCCACGCAATATGGCTTCGCAGCCGGCGACGTTGGCGGCGGTCACCACCAGGTTGCGACCACTGCTGGCCACGGGTGGAGGCGGCGGCGGTGGAGGCTCGGTGCAGGCCAGAGCGGCGCAGCACAGCAGAAGCGTGAGCAGTTTCAATATGTTAGCGGTCATTTTGCGTGCACCAGATTTCTGGAACCGTTTTGACGCGTCACGTTCGGCGCTTGGGCCCTTTTTGCTGTCACGTTTCTGTAGCCTCGTTGATGCCGCAATGTTGGCTTTATGAATCGCTTCTTTTCGCCGCCACCTTGTCGGTCGCCTCTGCCGCCATTCAAGGCGAAAGAAAGCATTGTTGGCATGGTGTCCAGAACGGCACTCACAACACCAAAGGAACGAAATTTTGAGAAGCTCGCGATCGAAATGATGTCAAGCAGCAGGTGGGCCGCGAGTGCTTGTTTCGGGCCGAGGAAGCCGTGGTGTTCGGCGAGCGTCACCGGCACGCTCGCCAGGCTGAAGACTGCCGAGACACCCTCGGTGACGAAGCCGCCGATGGTGCCTGCCAGCGTGCTCACGACCACGTTCACGGCGGCGATGGCGTAGTCGCTCGCTGCCACCTGTCCGTTGTTGTTGTTCCTGATGTCCTTCAGGCGGATCCGCTCCTCAAAGATCGCGGCCCCCCCAGCCGTGATGCCGCCCACCACGGCACCCACGATCGCTGCCGCCGTCGCCGCCGTCGCCATCGCCGCCATTGTGCCCGCCACGAAGGCCGGCAGCGCGCCCGTCGCCATGCCAGCGCCCACCACACCTGCCACCACCAGCGTCACGGCCACGGCCGTCGCGATCTTGCGGTACGGATAGCGCCCGTCGACGTCGATGCTCGAGACCGGGTCGTTGCCCGCGTAGCTGTAGGCCGAGAGGCTGTCGGGGAACTTCTTCAACGTGGCGTCGTCGAGCACGGCAAACGTCGGGTCGGGATTGATGAAGCGGCCCTCGTGCGGCGCGTAGAAGCGCGCGCCCAGATCGACGAGGCCCGTGGCATCGAGCTCACCGCCCGCCACCCGTGCAGACTCGGTGAGCACGGCAGAACTCGCGCGCACCGCCCCGGTGGCGGTGGTGGCAAAGCGTTCAGCAACGGCTCCCGCGTCGTCGACAACGGCCACCACCGAGCCCACGTGATCGCTCACCGGGAACCGACGCGCCACGCCACTGTCGCCCAGCAGCAGCGTGCGGGCCGCCGCGCGCAACGCCCGACGTTGAGCCTCGCCGCTTTTCGCCTTCGCATCGGCCGCGGTGATGACACCGTCGTTGTCTTCATCACCAATGAAGCGCGCCGTGAGGGCCGTGGAGTCTTCTTCGACGACGACGTCGCTGCCCACCTTCACCTGCAAGCGGCCCACACCATCGACGAGCTGAAACGCGTCGCCGAACCACCACGTCTCCGCCGTTGTGTTGTGGCGGTACAGGCGCAGGCGGTTGCCGGCCCACGCCCACGTCGTCGTTGCACCATCGGCGCGCTCAGCGCGACGCAGGCGCGACAAGCCATCCCACTGCAGGGTCAGGTCGTTGTCGGCAGCGTTGGCCGCAGTGTTGTCGACGTCGTTGTTCGCCACGCGGTTCAGCAGGCGGCCGCGCACATCGTAGTTGTAGCGTGCGCGCTCGGTGCCGCTGAGGGCCTGCGGGGCATCGGCGGTGTAGGTCATCGCGCCGAGGTGCTCAGCACTCGCGGCATCGAGCGAGCTCGTGCGTGACGTCGTGCGGTGGATCGCGTCGTAGGCGAACTGCACCACTTCGGCATCAGCACCCGTGCCGTACTCCAGGTGGCTCAAGCGGCCATGGCCGTCGTAGGTCATCTGCTTGCTCAGCGAGAAGCGACCAGTGCCAACGCGATCGTCGATCTGTGTGAGGCGGCCGCGCACATCGCGCGAGAACTGCAGGTCGAGCACGGCGGCAGCACCCATGGTGGTGCGCATGGTCGCGAGGCGATCGTCGTCGTCGTAGGTGAACGCACTCGCGGGGCCGTTTTGGGCGCGGTAGCCCACAAGGCGGGCCTCGGCGTCGTGTTCGATGGCCTCGACGTAGCCGGGGAGGGCTTCGATTTCGCCGCGGCGGTTGATGGTGGTGTTGACCACGCGGCCGTCGGGCATCGTGGTGCTCACGAGGCGATCGGCGTTGTCCCAGGTGTTTTCCTGCACGAGGGGCAGGCCCTCGATGGTGCGGACGGCGCGCAGCAGGTTGCCGCGCTCGTCGTACGACAGCACGTCGTCGACCACGCCCACCTCGGTGTGGCTGCGCACGCCGGCGAGGCGGTTTCGTTGAAACGTGCAGCCGCCCGCAGCAGTCGGGCACGACGGATGCGCGTCGTAGAAGGTCTCGACGAGCGTGTGGTCTTCGTCGCCTTGCACAGCTTCGCGGAACACGCGCCCCAGGTCATCGAACGTGCGCACCACGGTGGTGCCATCGGCGTGCACTTCGCGGATCGGATTGCTCGCCGCGTCGTACGCGTACGTGGTGGTGCCAAAGGTCGCGTCGGTCGTCGACGTGACGCGGTTGAGCAGGTCGCGCTCCTGCACCCGCGCGTTGCCTTCGGGGTCGATGGTGACCGCGAGGTTGCCGCTGTCGTCGTAGCGGAAGCGGAACGTTTCCAGCGGGCTGCTCGCCGTCGGGCGTGTCTGGAGCTGCACCACGCGTCCGCGACCATCGAGCTGCGTGAGGCTCGGCGTGTTGAAGCCGGGGGCGCTGCTGTCGAGGTCGTCTTCGTTGAACGATTCAATCGCTGCGGGGCGAAACACTTGACGCACCGTCTTGCCCGTCTTCGTCGTCGTCTCGACCGAGCGGTGCAGGGCGTCGTAGCGGGAGCTGGCGTGGGGCAACGTGGCGTCCACGGCGTCGTCGCAATCACCGCTGTCGGCAACAAACGCGTCGTAGGTGGCGATCGCATCACCGCGCGCGTTGAACACGCTGTAGCCGCTGACGGTGAAGTGCGCGTCGTCGCGGCGCTGACGGGTTTGCACGGTGCGACCCATGCCATCAACACACACGATCGACTCGATGTCGGCGTCGGCGTTCTTGTCGCTGCGCACAAACGTGGCGATCTTCGAGTACGGCGCGCCCAGCTCGTAGCGGTGCACCACACCCGGTGCGGCCAGCGTTTCACCAGGGCCCACCACCGCCGACAAGCGACCGTGCTCGTCGTAGCGCGACAGCGTCACCCCGGCGAGATCGTCGTCGAGAAAGCCCGGCAGCGAACTCGACTCCTGCAGCTCAAACAGCGGCTCCCACGTGTACTCGCGCACCAGCGTGCGCACGCCTTCGCCATCGCCGAGGCCGCGGCTGACAAACTCGGTCTCCTTCACGATGTGCAGGCCGGCGTCGTCCCATTCGGTGAGGGTGCGGTCGCTGTTGTCGTCGTCGATGCTGGCCAGCGGCGTCAGCTCCTCGACCACATTGCCGTTTTCATCGGTCCGCACGCGCAGTTGCTCGACGGTGGTGCCATCGCCCACGTCACTCACTTCGCGCGTGAGCACACCTTTGGACGCAAGCCCCGCCGCCAACCCCACAAAGGCGTTGCCGTCGTAAAACGATCTGGTGCGCGTGGAGCGGCCGCCGTTGTCGTCGTCGCTGCTGGCTTCTTGCACCAGCTGCAACAGCCAACGACCTTGCACGTTGTCGTCGGGCGACAGCCACGTGCGACGCTCCACGTATTCGTCGCCGCGACACGTCGCCCCACACGCGCCACCCGTGCCGGGCAGGTCGACGTCGACACACGGAGCACAGCCACCATCACCCACAGCGATGATGCCGTCGTCGTGCTGCTCGAGCACGCGGCCGTAGCCGTCGTACACGGAGCGCTGGCGGGTGGTGACCCACGTGCTGTCGTCTGCACCTTCCTGCTCGATCGTGCGCTGCTCGGTGGGGCACACAAACACCACATCGACATCGAGCGCGGCGTTGTCGACGTCGGCCACGTCGCACAGGTCCCACGTCGTTGCTTGTTCCTGGATGGGCACGCCCTGCAGCGTGGTGCGCGTCTGACGCAACAAGCGGCCGGCAAACGCGGGGCGGCCGTCGTCGCCCACGTCGTAGAAGGATGTGGTGATGCCACCGGCCGAGCCCTCTGCCGCGGCCTCGGTGGCGGTCACTTCGGCGAAGCCGCGAAAGGCCTTCTCGTCGGCGTCGTAGAAGCCGCGGGTGTAGTGGTGGTCGACGACGATGTGGGCTTCAAGGGCCGTGCTGCTCGCGAGCGCGTAGTCTTCAAAGCGGTCCACCACCAGCGACGCCATCGGCAACGGCAGGTCCCAGCCGATGTTGTTGTCGCGTCGGCGGTGCTCCGCAGCGGTGCCCCAGGTGACCTCGCGAACAGCACCCGTGGCGGTCTCGATGCTCGACAACAGGTGGGCCGGCACCGGCGTGACGTCGAGGACGGTGACATCGCCGTTCTCCGAGAACCACACCACGTCGTTGCTGCCGTTGCCGTTCATGTCGGCGAACAGCAGGCTGGTGGTGGCCTCGAGCGTGGGCAGCTGCACACCGTCGATGGCGTCGATGAGTTCCACGTCGTCGAAGCGCACGCCGCCGCGGTTGCGCGCGATCTTCACCTCGTGGCCCGAGACCACGACGATGTCGTCGCAGCCGTCGTTGTCGATGTCTTCGAGGTGCGTAAAGCGCAGCTCGTCGAAGCTGACGGGCACGTCGTCGATGGTGGTGAACGCGCCCCAGTTGCCGTTGCCCAGGTTCAGCCGGAT
>JBIKRQ010000070.1:0-21184 GCA_044349155.1 Myxococcota bacterium | reverse complement strand
AGCGGGCCGTTGGCGTAGGGCATGCCCGCGGTGACGACGACGCGCGGTGGGCGCTGCAGCTGCTGCAACACGGTGGAGACGTCAGTGGGAGGGCCGGGATGATTCACCATGTCCGACGTGCTGACCTACCCCGCTGGATTGCTCAAGGGGACCGCCGCACGTCGTGCGTGGCGCTCGTGGTGCTGGCGTGAGGTCGCGGTGAGATCCGCCGCCGACGGCAGTGACGTACGACTCAGGCTCCTTCTGGACTGAGGACCGACAATGACCGTTCATTTCGCCGCAAAGACGACTGCATCCTTGTTTGCTGTGTTCTGCCTGTCGATGCTGGGTTGTTCGCCCAACGCCAACAACGAAGTGAAGTATTGGGAGAACCATCAGAAGGCGGCGACGGAGTTCAAGGCGGCTTACCCAGGCTTCGCGACCGTCATCGACGGGAAAATCGCCGCTGCGCGCACCGCGTTTGACGCCGCCACGAAGGAAGGCGACGAGGCGAAAAAGGCGGCGCAGATGAAGGCGGCCAACGAGATTGCTGGCGAGATCATTTCCCCGCTGAATGAGATCAAATACAAGAGCGAAAGTGTGGCAAAAACGATTGAGAAAATCGCGGCGCTGAAGCTGCCCAAGAGCGACGCTGGTCGCCGCACCGAGGCGATCACGGCCGCACAAGGCGAGCTCGCGAAAGTGAACGCGGCACTGGTCGCTGCCAGGCCTGCCACCGTCGCCGACGCGGTCGCGGCGTTGAAGCCACAGGTCAGCGCGTTGATTGCGGCGAAAGGGGCCGCCGACCGCGCCCTCGCTGCGCTGTCGAAGAAGCACTGACGCGCGGACGCTCACGTCGTCGTGGTGATGATCGGCTCGACGTGATCAAACGGGTCGAGCTCGATCGCTTGCAGCATCCACCACGCGACGTCTGCCCGGGCGATCGATGCGTTGAGGCCAAAGCCGCTGCTGACCTTCGCCTGCTTCGTGAGCGGACCGTCGGTCAGCCGCGTGGGCCGCACGCAGCAGGTGTCGAGGCCGCTTCTGCGGTAGAGCTGCTCCATGACGTCGAGGTCGCGGTAGGCGACACCAATCTTCGACGTGGCGACGAGGAACTTCATCGCCGCGTTCATGGTGGCGGCGCTCTTGCCCACGCCCGCCGCACTCACCGCGATCACGCGCGTCACCCCGCGTTCACGCATGGCGGCAATCAACGACGACGCCGTGCGCGAGGCGAAGTCGGGCGGCGACGTCAGCGCGCTCCATGGATTGGGCGAACGCCGCTGCAGACCAAGCGACGACAGCACCACGTCGTGGCCGGCGAGGTGGTCGTGAAAGCAACCAGGCCGCAACACATCGTCGACGACGCTGCGCACACGGCCGGAGGTGTTGGTGCTGACCACACGGCTGAGGGCGGTGACATCGTGACCACGCTCGGCCGCCTGCCGCACCAGCTGCTGACCCACGCCACCCGAGGCACCAAGCACAAGGACGCGCATGCGTTTTCCTACATCTTTTCGAGGACTTGTAGCGCCAGTTCGACGCGCGAAAACGGCGGCATGATGTAGGCGCCGGTGACCTGAGCGCCCGCGGCTTTGCGGATGTCGCGCAGTGCTTCGGCCGCAATCGCCACGCCTTCTGCCGCTGCTGCAGTGCCTTCGCCCGCCGCCTTCATGCGCGCGCGCACGTCGTCGGGGATGCGCATGCCCGGCACGTGCTGGTGCAGAAACTCGGCGTTGCGCGACGACGCCAGCGGCAGGATTCCCACCATCACCTTGAGCCCCATGGGGCGCACGCGCTCGAGGAACGCCAGCAACGTCTGCGGGTCGAAGACCGGTTGGGTCATGACGATTTCAGCACCGGCATCGCGCTTGTCTTGCAGGCGCGCGAGCTCGCGCTCGAGGTCGAGGGCGGCGGGTTCGGCACCCGTCATCAACACAAAGCGCGTCTGCCCCTGCACAGGTTTGCCCGTGGGATCGACACCGTGGTTCAAGCCGTTGGCCACACCGAGCAGGCCAATGCTGTCGAGGTCGAAGACCGCGGTGGCGTCGGGGTAGTCGCCGACTTTGGGCGGGTCGCCCGTGATGATCACCGTGTTGCGAATGCCCGACACGTGCGCGCCGATCAGGTCGGCCTGCAACGCCAACAGATTCCGGTCGCGCGCGCAGACGTGCAGAATCGGCTCGATGCGATCGAAGCGGTCGACGACGAGACGGGCCAACGCCTGGTTCGACATGCGCACGGTGGCGCGCGGGCCATCGGGGATGTTCACCGCATCGACGCCACCCTTTTGCAGGACGTCGATCTTGTTGAGCGTGCTTGTTGGATCGAGGCCCGTGGGCGGCAACAGCTCGACGGAGACGACGAACGCACCCGCATCGACGCGCGTGGCCAGCCGCGACCGTTCGGCAAACGGCACCGCCGGTGTGGTGTGCACGCGCGGCGTGGCCGGTACTGCCGTTGTCGACGTGGCCGCCGTCTTTCGGCCGCCCATCATGCGCGACGCCGCCACCACGCGCCGCAGGTGCTCAGGGCCCGTGCCGCAGCAGCCACCGATCGCCGACACGCCGAGTTTGTAGGCGCGTCGGGCCACCACGCCGTAGGTCTCGGGCGACGAGAACAACGTGCGGCCGTCGACGACGCGGGGCTGGCCCACGTTGGGCTGCATGATCACCGGCGGCCCGTGCTTGTCTTTGTGCATCGCCACCATGCGCGCCACGACGTCGAGCAGCGCCTCGGGGCCCAACGCACAGTTGGCGCCCACCACATCGACGCCCAGCTCGACCATGCGCGCGACGACCTCTTCGGGGGTGGCCCCGTCGTCGGTGTGGTCGACGGTGTCGCTGCTGCCAAAACGTGCCTGCGCAATGATCGGCACATCAAGCCCGTAGGCCGCCTCGACCGCAATCTCGAGCTCGCCGAGGTAGCCGAAGGTTTCGAACAACAGCGCATCAGCTCCCGCAGCGACGAGGGCGGTGGCCTGCTCGCGAAACGCGTCGAACACCTGACGACGGGTGCGCGCGCGCATCAGGTCTTTCGAGCGCAGCCCCGACGGGCCCACACTGCCGGCGATGAAGGCGTCGCGGCCACTGCGATCGATGGCCCGCCGTGCGGCACCCACAGCCGCCGTGCAGATTTCGCCGACGCGATCGGAGAAGCCGTGGCCGGCAAGGGCGAAGCGGTTGGCGCCGTAGCTGTTGGTCTGGATGACGTCGACACCGACGGCGAGGTAGTCGCGGTGCACGGCCTCGACGAGGTCAGCACTGGAAACACTCATCTCGTCGAAGCTGCGGTTGGGCGCGCCGCCGCGCGTGTACAACTGCGTGCCCATGGCCCCGTCGAACACGAGGGAACCTTCATCCAGGGCATCCAGCAGGCGCGCGCGACTCATGCCGCCGTTATGGCGGTTGACGCAACGCGTGGCCAGCAGTGCGACGTGGAGATCGCAGCAGCGCCGCAGCAGACCGACGCACCACGCGCCTTCGGACGCACCGCAAGCGCTGGCATGCCATCTGCTTTGACGGAGATGTGGGCGCGGCTGTGCGCTCGAGAGGTGGACCCATGCGTTTCGTGTCGAGTGCTGTGCTGTTGTCGTCGGTGTTGGCTGCTGCGGCGTGTGATCGCGAGCTTCTGTGTGCTCCGAATGACCCATGCCAAAACCGCGACCTCGACCCCGAACTGCCGGGCACCGCAGAACGCAGCCTGGTGCCCTACAACACGAGCCCGGACGTTTCGCAGGCCGCACTGGCCGAAGCCGGCGAAAACGCGCTGCTGCTCGCCACAGAGCTTGCTGCGGCCTCGGACCAAAACGGCAACTGGGCCATCTCGCCCGTGAGCGTGCAGGAAGCCTTCGGCATGCTGTCGGCCGGTGCCAACGGCGCAACCCTGACCGAGCTTGAGGACGCTCTGCATCTTGAGCCGCAGGCGGAGCTGCACAACCGCCTGAACGCGTGGAACCTTGGCCTCGCCAACCGCGACATCGCCGCGCAAGAAGCCGATGCAGAACAAGGCATTGCGGCCGCCGACCCCGTGGAACTCGACCTCGTCAACCAGCTGTTTGCCGCCGAAGACTTCGAGATTGCTTCGGCGTTTTTGGACACCACGTCGGCCAGCTACGACGCGGGCGTGCAGCGCGTGCCGTTTCGCAGCGATCCCGACGGCGTGCGCCAGGACATCAACGGCTGGGTACAAGACGTGACCCGCGACCGTATCAAGGACCTGCTGCCCGACGACTCGGTCACCACCGACACGCGTTTGGTGCTGGTGAATGCGCTGTACCTGAAGGCACCGTGGGCCACGCCGTTTGAGGCCACCGCGACGGCGGACGCAACCTTTCATGCGCCCGATGGCGACGTGACGGTGCCCTTCCTCAACGGCAGCGTCGAAGGCGGCTACGCGACGACGGAAGACGCCGTGATTGTTGACCTGCCGTTGCGCGGTGGGCAGCTCGCCGTGACGTTGTTCGTCGACGCCACCGACACGCCGGCCGACCCGCTGACCAACTGGCGCGCGATCGAAACGCTGACGCCATCGTTGGTGCAACTGAGCCTGCCCCGCTACACGATCGACACCGATGTTGATCTGGGCGAAACGCTGAAAGCCATCGGCGTGACGACGTTGTTTGACGCCGAAGTGTGCGACCTCGACGGCATCAACGCCGAGGAAAACCTCTACGTGTCGGCGGCCTTTCACAAATCGTTTGTCGCCCTCGAAGAAGGCGGCGTGGAAGCTGCTGCGGCGACGGCGATCGTCGTGAACGACGAGTCCTCACCCGGCGAGTTTCACACCGTCGATGTGAACCGCCCGTTTACGTTCGTGATCCGCGACGTCGCGTTGGGCGCGCCGCTGTTTGTGGGCCGCGTCGTCGACCCAGGCTGAGGACCGCTACGCGCCGTCGGCACCTGGATGGCCTGGTGCCGGCGCAGTTCGACAATGCGATGAAGGCATCGCTGCTGCGATCGACGGCCGAATCGCAGCACTGCCTGAGCAGACCGACGCGCACGCCTGCGGACCGCGGGCACGAGCTGTTTTCACCTTGACGAAGATGTTTGGCGCTGTTGTGCGCCCAGAAGGAGGAGCCCATGCGTTTCGTGTCGAGTGCGGTGCTGTTGTCGTCGGTGTTGGCGGCGTCCTCGGGCTGTCAGCAGATTGATATTGTGGAGCGCGACGTCGATCCCGGCGAAGGCGAAGGCGAGGGCGAAGGCGAAGGCGAAGGCGAAGGCGAGGGCGAGGGCGAGGGCGAAGGCGAACCTGTTCTGCCTGGCACCGCCGAACGCAGCCTGGTGCCCTACAACACGAGCCCGAATGTTTCGCCGGCCGACCTGGCCGAAGCGGGAGAAAACGCGCTGCTGCTCGCCACAGAGCTTGCCGCGGCCTCGGAGCAGGCGGGCAACTGGGCCATTTCGCCCGTGAGCGTGCAGGAGGCCTTCGGCATGCTCACGGCGGGGGCGCGCGGCGACACCCTCACCGAGTTGGAGGCGGCGCTGCACTTCGAGCCACAGGCACAACTCCACCACCGCTTGAACGCGTGGAACCTCGGCTTCGCCGACCGCGACATTCCTGCCCAGCAACCCGATGCACAACTGGGGCTTGCGGCTGCCGATCCCGTGGAACTCGACCTCGTCAACCAGCTGTTTGCAGCGGAAGACTTCGGCATCGAGCCAGCGTTTTTGGACACCACGTCGGCGTTCTACGACGCGGGTGTGCAGCGCGTGCCGTTTCGCAGCGACCCTGACGGCGTGCGCGAAGACATCAACGGTTGGGTTGAACAAGTGACCCGCGAACGCATCCAGAACCTGCTGCCGACGGGCTCGATCTCCGACGTGACACGCCTCGTGCTCGTCAACGCGCTGTACTTGAAAGCGCCGTGGGCCACGCCATTTGAGGAGGCAGCGACGGCCGACGCGGTTTTCCATGCGCCCGACGGCGATGTGACCGCGTCGTTCTTGAACGGTCAGCTCGAAGGCGGCTACGCGACGACGAGCGATGCGGTGATTGTTGACCTGCCGTTGCGCGGGGGGCAGCTGGCGCTGACGTTGTTCGTCGACACGACCGATGTGCCCGCCGACCCGGTGGCGAACTGGCGCGCCCTCGACACCCTGGCGCCGACGTCGCTTCACCTGAGTCTGCCGAGCTACACCATCGACAGCACCGTCGACCTGAAGCGCACGCTGGAGGCGCTGGGCGTGAGCACCGCGTTCGATCAGGCCGTGTGTGACCTCGACGGCATCAATGCCGGCGAAGACCTCTACGTCTCTGGCGCGTTTCACAAGGCGTTTGTTGGCGTGGACGAAGGCGGCGTCGAGGCCGCCGCAGCCACCGCGATTGTCGTCGACGGCGAATCCAGCGCACCGGACTTCGCCACCGTCGATGTGAACCGCCCGTTCTTGTTCGTGATCCGCGACGTGGCGTTGGGCGCGCCGCTGTTTGTGGGCCGCGTCGTCGACCCGAGCTGATCACGCGCCGTCGACGCTGCCCGCGGGCAGGGCCGGCACCACCTTGATGGTCTGGTGCCGGCGCAGCTCGACCATGCCGGCGGGTGCGCCGCGCGGCTTGAACACATCGCGACGACGACACCAGTCGACTTTCACGTTCGGTGCGCCGCGCGCTTTTGAGTACCAGGCCGCAATCGCAGCAGCAGTCGACAAGGTGCTCGCCGGCAGTTCGGCGCTGCCCACGCCGCGCACAACGACGTGAGAGCCTGGGCATTCGCCACCCACATGCAACCAGACATCGGCATCGACCGCGACGTCGAAGGTGAGGTCGTCGTTGTCGGCACTGCTTTTGCCGACGAGGACTTCGAAGCCGTCGACGACGAAGGTGCGGTACGGCTTGCCCTTGCTGCCCATGAACACTCCAGCACCGCACACCGTTGCAGCTCAGTCGGGCAGGCCCGCCACGAGCTGCACGCCGAGGGCGGCGCGCGCCACATCCACGGTTGCGTCGATGGCAGCAAGGCGGGCTTCGGCGTGGGCCACTTCGCGCAGGTTGACGAGCAGCAGCGTGGAGTCGCCTGCGTCGAAGCGTTGGCGCTCGCCGACCGAGACCTGCGACGCCGCATCGACCTCGGTGGCGGTCATCGCCGCGCGCTGTTCGGCGGCGGTGAGGGCCTGCAGGCTGTCGTCGACCTCGAGAGAGAGGCGGTCGGCGATGAGCTGCAAAGCGGCCTGGGCGCGACCGATGGCAGCCGACACGGCCTGCTGTCGACCACGTGCCGCACGCTGAAACGTAGGCCACTGCAGGCTGAGGCCGACGCGGGCTTCGGGGACGGTGCGGGTTTTTGGATCGGGGTTCCACACCGACGACGACGACGACAACGGATCGTGCGTGCCGCCGAAGTCCTGGCTGATGCCCGCGTTCAAGCTGAGTTCGGGAAGCAGCTGGTTGTCGGCGAGCGCGCGATCCACGTCGAGCAACGACAACGACAACCGCGCCGACACCGCCTCGGGCCGATGCTCCAGCGCCGAGCTGCGCACCGCTTCGGGATCGCGCGCGAGCCCGTTGTCGACGAGGGTTGCGGTGGCAGGCAGCGGCGGCAGGCGTTCGCGGCCTGGCACCACGGGGCGGCCGTCGTCGTCGCGGGTGTAGATCGCGAGAGAGAGAGAGGCGCGTTCGAGCGCACGGCGCGCAGCGATGACGCGGTTTCTGCGTTGGGCGATCAAGCGCGCATTGTCGGTGACCTCGAAGGCCGGCACGTCGCCAGCGGTTGCACGTCGCTGCAGTTGGTCATCGCGGGTCTCGGCGAGGGCCAGCAGGTCTTCGTGGATCGTGAGCCGTGCGCCGGCTGCCACCCACTCCCAGTACGACGTCGCGGCGGCACGCATGAGGTCGAGGCGCGTGAGCGTACGCGCTTGCTGACGACGCTGCTGTTCGACGGTGGCCTTCTCGAGCGTGGCGCGTCGACTGTCGGTGCTGCCATCGCGCAACAGCGGCACCGTGACGCCGACGCGGGCTTCGCCGAAGTCGCTGGTTTTCTTCTTGCCGTCGTAGACGGGGAAGTCGCCCACGCCGACGCGGTAGCCGCCCTCAACACGCGTGCCCCACAGCGGCGTGAGTGCCGAGACTTCGGCGTCGGCCATGGCGTTGTTGTAGTAGCTCGCCGACCCTTCGCTCTTCAGCTTGACGACGGGGTCAAAAACCCCCTCGCCTGCAAGCACGTCAGCGGTGGCCGCGTCGACGTCGGCAGCAGCCGACGCCAGCGACGGATGCGACACCTCGACGCTGTGCTGCACTTCACTCCACAACAATGGCGAGACTTGCGCCGACACGGTCAGCGCCAGAAGCAGGCCGACAGCACTCACGACTTTCCTCCGCCAGTAGCGCTGCTGACGACGTTCTTGTCCTTCTTCGGCGACAACGACGGCGGAAACGCGTTCAAGCGACGCCACACTTCAAACCCGAGCGGCACCTGCTCGAGCACGACCCAGCCATTGGCCCGCACGCCCTGGCGCAGCAGCTCGCCGGGCGGCCACGGCTCGTTTGGATCGGGGCCGACGACAACGCGGAAGCGGCCGGTACCATCGTCGTGCACGTCGACGAGGCTGACGATGCCGCCAAAGGTACCGCGCGCGACGGCGGGCCAGCCGACGAACTGCAACGCCGGCCAGCCCTCGAACTGCAGACGCACGTGACGACCCACCGACACGAGGGGCGCGTCGTTGCCATCGACCCAGATTTCCACGGCGCGCGAGGTGGTTTCGGGCACCAGTTCCACGAGGGGCTCGCCCTGTTTCACGAGCTGGCCTTCTTGCGCGAGCACGCGAAACGCCGACGACGTTCGTGGTGCGCGCACCGCCTGCGTTTCCTGGCGCGCGATACGTGTGTCGAGGCGCACAATGTCGGCGCGGGCTGAGGCCTGCTCAGCACGAGCACTGTTCTCGGCGGCGCGGGCGTCGTTGATCGCTGCGGTGGTTTCTTGTTCCACGCGACGACGATCGGCCTGCAGCGAGGTGATCTCCGATGTCGCGGCTTTCAACAGGGCGCGTGAGCGTTGTTCTTCGGCGCGCGCACGGGTGACGTCGAGTTCGGCGAGCTCTTTGTCGCGCGTGGAACGCAGACCCTGAGCGGCGAGATCGACGATGCGCGGCAGGTTTTGCTCGGCGGCACGCGTGGCGCCTTCGGCGGCGATCACGGCCTGCTCACTTTGACTGACACGCTCTCGTGCCATCTCGATGCGCGCGTCGGCTGCCGACAAGCCGAGTTCGCGAGCCCGCGTGAGCGAACCGATGCGGTCTTCAATCGACTGCCGCCGGTTCGACGACGCCTCTTCGCGCAGGTGCACCAACTCCGACTCGCTTTGCAAGCGTTCGAGAAAGCGCGGGTCGACGTCGGCGAGCTCGACGATGATCTCGTCTTGTTCGACGCGCTGGCCTTCTTTGACGAGCACGCGGCTGATGCGGCCGTCGACCGGTGATTCAAGGCGCTGGTGCCGCTCGGCAGGCGACAACGCGATCACGCGCCCCTGGCCAGAGATCGATTGCTGCCAGGGCGTGACCACCAGGCCGACAACAACGATGATCAGCAGCGCCAACGACGCAAACGCCAACGCCGACACGCCAAGCGATGAACGCACCTGCGCCATCACGGGCAAGGTGGCGCGCGTGGTGAGCTCATGATGAGAAGCGCGGCGGGTCATGGCTTCACCTTCGTCTTGGTCGTCGTCGTCGTCGTCGTTGTGGGGGCTGTTGTTGCTGTGCTCAACACCAACTGCTGCGCACACACGCTGGCCACCGACGGATCCGCCGTGACCAGCACCACCGTGGACGGCAAGGCAGCGACACGAGCGGCGATGCGCCTGGCCTGTGCTGCTTCGACGCCATCAAGGGCACCGTCGATGACGATCACCGACGGATCGCCGAGCACCGCGCGCGCAATCATCAAGCGCCGCTGCACCGTGGGCGACAGCTTCAAGCTGCCCGAGAGGATCAGTGTTGAGAGGCCGCCATCGGCCCGCGCGAGCAATTCGTCGTCGAGCTCGACGAGGGCCAACGCATCGACCAGGTGACGCGGCGTGAGCCGCGCGCGGCCGACGCGCAGGTTTTCAGCGAGCGTGCCTTCGAACAATTCCGGCTGGCGCGCGTAGTGGATGCGTTGGCGCAGCGCGACGAGCGAGAGGTCGCGCACGTCGTCACCGCCCACTTCGAAGCGCCCGGCCGTTGGTTCGCGCAAGCCGTAGAGCGTTTGCGCCAGCACCGACCCAGTCAGCAACAGCGGGTCGACGAACGCCACCGAAGCACCGGCGGCAACCTCGAAATTCACGACGTCATCGAGGTCGTCGAACGCTGCGGCCCGGGCCTGCACCGACAACGGTCCAGCAGCAAGCACCGCACCATCTTCGCGTTCAGTTTCGAGCTCGACGAGGTGGCCAAGCTTGTCGACGGCGGCGAGCAGGTCGTAGGCCGACTCCAACTGCTTGTGCAGCTTCACGAGGCCCCACGTGACCGCGGTGACGATGAGCTCGGCGGCCATGAGCTGCCCGAGGGTGAGGGTGCCGTCGATGACGAGCCAGCCACCAAGCCCCAGCAGCGTGACCGACGCCAGGATTTGCAGCGCGAAGCCGCCGATCGCCTGCCGCAGCAGCACACGAAACTGACGACGTCGCGCCGACAGATAGGCCCGCGATGCCGCATCGGCGCGCAGCAAACCGAAGTCGCGCGAGGCCGCACCACGAAACGCCGTGGGGTGGCGCACGAGTTCTTCGAGCCAGCCAGCGACGTCGTGCTTGGCGTAGCTTTCGTCGACGCTGCTTTCGATGCCGCCTTTGCCGAGCACAAACAGGATGAACAGCACGCCAAGGACGAGGCTCGCCGACATCACAAGCAAAAGTGGGCTGTACACCGCGAGGATCACCAACCCGATCGCCACTTCGAGGATGAGCGTGGCGCCTTCGAGCAACAACGACGCGATGGTTTTTTGCGCGGTCACGACGTCGAAGAAGCGGTTCACGATCTTGCTGGTGTCGTGCTTGTTGCGCTCGTCGACGGTGAGGCGTGGCAGGCGCCAGGCAAGGTCGGCCACCAGGCGCACAAAAATGCGGCGCTGCAACAGCTCGACGACGGTGAACTGCAGCACGCGCAAGATGCTGCCTGCGAGGATCGCAACACCCAGCACGACGCTGACGACGATCAGCGGCTGCAACAACGCTGAAGAGGCAATCCCGCTCACGAGCGCCTGCACGGCCAGCGGCGTGGCCAACGACAGGAGGGCGACCAACACGCCAAAGATGACGACGACGGCGACGTCGCGACGCTCAAGCTCGATCAACGCCAACACGCGCTGCCACGGCGAGACGTGGTGGCCGTGTGACGCACCCAACACCAGCGGTGCCTCGACGACGACGACGGTGGCATCGGCGGAACCAAGGCGTGCAACGAGCGCCTCAGTGGTGAGCGTGTCGATGTGTCCGTCGAGCCGGTGCACACGGAGCACCCGCTGCCATGGTGGACCGCCACGACCCTCAATGGTGCCAACGATGGTGCCGGTGGCGTCGAGCAACACCGCGGGGGCGAGCTGTGACGCGGTGGCCACCAGCTCAGCGACCCGGATGGTCACGCGCGAGCTGCGCAGGCCCACGCCCGTCAGAAGGCGCTCGAGCGCGTCGTCGCCGCTGTCGTTGTCGAGGCGGCGCGTGAGTTCGTCGTGGTCGATGTCGAGGTGGTAGTGGCGCGCGAGGCCCGCCACCGTGGCGACAAGCGCTTCGTTCACCGTCAATGCCATAGCCGCGTTCATGCAGGTTCACCGTGGAGGTTGCGGCGTGCCAACGCGATCGCGTCGTGCACGGTCGCCATGTGGGCGGTTTCACTCTCGAGGATGGCGAAGCCGCCGTCGAGCCAGGTCGCCAGTTCGGGCATGGCGAGCGTATAGAACACGTGCCTTCCGTCGCGGCGCACGTGCAGCAGGCGTGCAGCACGGAGCTTGGCCAACGCCTGCGACACCGCCGACTGTGGCGCCTGCACCGCACGCATCATCGTCGTCACGTCTTTCTCGCCAGATTGCAGCTCGAGCACGAGGGCGAGGCGCAACGGGTGGGCGAGGACGGCCAACAGGTCGGCCAACTCGGAACGGGCAACAGAACGGTGCGGCATGGTGGCTCCAATATTCAGATGTTTGAATATCTGTACGTGCTCATATACAAACAGCAACGACCGTGTGCCAGTCTCGCCGAAATGCGTTCAGATTCAGGCGCTTGTCAGGCCGGGGCTGCTTGAATCCCGCCCGAAAGCGGCACACGACAAACTGAGGTACCTCCCGCCTCGATGACCTCCCACGCCCTGCGAGCCCTGCGATGACTGCGCGCGTTGTTCTGGCCCTTCCTGGTGGCGCCCACGTGAGTTGCGGGCCCGGTGCTCTCGTCGGGCGCAGCTACGCCGCCGACGTACGGCTCGACGACGGACGCGTCAGCGAGGCCCACGCGATGGTCTCATTGCGTGGTCGCGAGTTGGTGCTCTTGCCCCTGCGCGGCCGTTTGCGCGTGGGCGAGCGCGATGTCGCCCGCGTGGAGCTGGTGCCTGGTGTCGTCGTCAATCTGGCCGCCGGCGTCGACCTGCGCGTGCTGACGGCGGACCTGCCGCGCACCGTGCTGGCCGCCGCGGTGCGATGTTCGTCAGCCCAACACAGCGCGCTCCCGCAGGTGCTCACCGGGGTGATGTCGGTCGTCGCGACACCAGCACCGCACCTTGCTGCGGGGGTGCAGCACGGGGCTGTCGCGTTGGTGTTTTCTGATGGCCTGAGTTGGTTTGTGCGCTGCGGTGAAGAGCCCGCAGTGGAAGTGGTGAGCAGCGATGTCGTCGAACTGAGCGATGGATGGCAGCTGCACTTCGTCGACGTCGACATCGAAACACTGGCAGCACTCGAGACGTCGCCGTTGCCGTCTTCAACGCAGCGTTTGCGGCTCGTGAGCCGGTTTGACTCCGTGGAAGTCTGGTGCGGCGACGAGCGCGTGTTGTTGCTGGCCGGTGTGCCAGCACGCCTCGTGGCGGAGTTGTTGGCGTTTGGCGGTCCTGTGCGTTGGGAGGTGTTGGCGGAGTCGTTGTGGCCGCAGGCCGACCTTGCCCGCGACGTGCTTCGTCATCGCCTCGACGTGGCGCTCACGCGGTTGCGCAAGCGGCTGGCGCACGTGGGGGTGCGTCGTGATTTGATCACCGCCCATCGCACGGGGCAGCTGGAGTTGGTGTTGAGCCCCGGCGATCGCTGCGAGGACTTCGCTTGAATCGCGACGACGACAACGCCGGCAGTGTTGCCACCCCCAGCGTTGTTGGCCCCGACATCGAAGGCGACGTCGACGGTGCTGGCAGCGAATCGCGGTACCGCGTTGGTGGCGAACTCGGCCGCGGCGCGATGGGCGTGGTCAACGCCGGCTACGACCCGCTGTTGGCGCGCGACGTGGCCCTGAAACGACCTCGTCACGAGGTGGGGGCGGCGCAGTTGTTGCGCGAGTCGCGGGTGGCGGCACGGCTGGACCATCCAGCGATTCCGGCGGTGCTCGACTTCGTCGACGACGATGGCGTCCCGGTGGCGGTACTGCAGGTGCGTCGCGGCGTTGACTGGCGCACAGCGTTGGCGCGACGTGGACCACCGCCAGATCGGTCGGCGTTGCGCGCGCTGCTCGAGGTGGCGTTGGCGGTGGCGCATGCCCACGCGCGTGGTGTGCTGCACCGCGATCTCGGGCCGCAAAACGTGCGCGTCGACGACGACGGCGCGGTCAGCGTGATTGATTGGGGCCTCGCCGTCGACGTCGCTGACGCCGAACGCTTCGCGGCGCGGGTGGGCACACCGGGGTTCACGGCCCCCGAAGTCGAACGCGGCGAGGCGGCCAGCCCATGCTCGGACGTATGGAGCCTGGGGACACTGTTGCGTATCGCGGTGGGCTCGACGTCAGAGGCGCGTCCATCGACGTGTCCACCGGCGTTGTGGGCGATCGCTGTGCGCGCCACGGCCCCGCAACCTGAGCACCGCTACGCCGACGCGGCTGCCTTCGCACGCGATCTCGCGGCATTTCTCGACGACGTGCCGGTCGCTGCGTACGTCGACGGACCTGCGGAACGCCTTGCACGCGCCGTGCGTCGTTCCCCACGAGCAACAGTGGTCGTTGCCGTTTCGGCACTGCTGCTCGCCGTTGCTGCGGGCACGGTGGCTGTTGCTGCTCGACGTGGCGCCGAGGTCAGCGGTGCGCGTCTGCTCGATGCTGCCGAACGTGCGATTGCCATCGACGATCTCACCTCAGCAGCCGCGTTGCTCGAGGGCGTCGCCGCTGTCGACGACGACGATCGCCTGCGCCTGCGTGGGGTGAACGCGGCGACGGCTCGTCGCACGCGCACCACGCTGCTGTCGGCACGCACGCTGTGTAGCGAAGGCAACGTCGCCGACGTCGTCGACGATCGCGTCTTGTGCGTGCACCACCAACGCGCGCACGTGAACACGAACGACGCCATTGCGACACGCGCCGCCAGCATCGACCACGTTGTTGGGGGGTGCCTGCTTCGCGACGGACGCGTGGTGTTGGCCACGGCGGCACCCGGGCAGTTGGCGACGGCCGTGACCATCGACGCAGCGACCATGACGACGTCGACGTTGGCCGGCGGTGACGCCCGCGCCTTCTGCGATCGCCACCACGAGCACGCTGTGGTGCAGTCGTTCGACATCGCCGCCGTCGTGCGCGCGCACGCGTCTGCCGTGGTGTCGACACCGTGCCCGCCCGCGGTGGGGCTGGTGCGGCTGGCACCCCGACAGCGCGGTGACGACGTCGTGGTCTGCTCCGATGGCTCGATCGCTCGGCTGACAGGACGCGATCGATTCGCGGTCGCTGTTGAGCACACGGCGCTCGCGGGCCACTCGTCAGCGGCCTTGCTCGACGACACCACGTTGCTGGTGGGCACCACCCACGGTCAGGTCACGAGCTTCGCGCTCGACGATGAGCGCGCCACACGCGTTGGTCGTCGTCAGCTCGCTGCGGGTGCTGTGCAGCGCATCGACGTCGTCAGCGACGAGCTGGTGGTGGTCGCGGGGAGCGAAGGCGCTGCCTGGTGGCGGCCTGCCATCGGCACGGCGGGGCTCGTGGGCAATGAACGAGGCGCGCGGTTTCTGTCGGCGGCGATCGACGAGACGACGACGACGCTGACGGCGTTGCGCGGGCCCGATCGGGTGCAGTGGACGCTGCACACACCCGTCGCCGACGTGGTGGGAGCCGATGGGCGATCGATGCTGTTGGCCCACGGTCGCCGCCTGCTGGTGGGTGATGGCGCCGGCCGCGTCGTCGACGTCGATCTGCAACGCGGCGATGGGCAAGTGCTGTCGACGGGGCCGCGTCGCGTGGTCAAAACCGCAGCGATCGCTTCATGCGGCACCCTCGTCGTCGGTGCGGCTGGCGATGACGGCGTGATGTTCTTTGAGCGCGCCGCCAACACCTTCGGGCGTGTGCCTGGTCCGTTCGACGATGTCCCCGAGCGAAGAGCGCGCCATGTCTTCTTCGTCGACGACGACACCCTCGCGTTTTTGACCTGGAGCGAGCTGCGCGTCGTGCACCGCGAGGGCGAGCGCTTCGTCGGTGACGACGTCGTCGCACTCGACCCTGCCGACATGCCTGATGGTGTGGTCGACATCGTGGCACTCGCACCCATCGTTGGCGGTGCCGTGGGTGTCGACGTCGACGGTCGCGTCCTGCGCTTCGGCCGCCATGCCAGCGGTGCGGTGCGTGCGCAGCGTTTGGGGCAGGTCAGCGGAGCGACGGCCATTGCCGCGAGTGTCGATGGCGCCCGCGTGTTGCTGGGCCGCAACGACGAGATCGTCGCGCTCGACGGCGCACTCGTGCATCGCGTGCACGGTGCCGTGAGCGACCTCGCCATCGCGGCCGACGGGAGCGTGGCGTGGTGTACGCGCGCGGGTGCCGTGGGTTTTGACGACGCCACCGTGGCCGCCCACGACGACCGCTGTGCGGCCATCACCTTCTGCGACGACGACAAGGCCGTGTGCAGTGCCGGTTGGGATGGTCGCGTGCGGGTGTTGCAGCGACGCTGAGTGCTTTCCTCGCCCATGGCCAAAAGCCGTGGTCTTTCAGGTACTTGTCGGCGGCCGCGCGCCCTCGTGCCGACAAAAAGAAACGGGGCCGTTTGGCCCCGTTTGCATGCACACTGCTGGTTCGTCTTCAGCGGCGCTTCTCGTCTTTGCGCTTCTGCGCTTCGAGGCGGCGACGCTCGGCACGGTTCACGCCGCTGCCATCGTCGACGTCGTCAGCACTGTCGAGCGCATCTTGCAGCGTGGCGCGAGCTGCGGGCATCGGCAGGCTCGAAGCCGTCGACGTGCGCGTGGCCGGTGCTGGGGCCGTCGGCGCTGCGGTGGTCGACGTAAACGACCCCTGAAACGACCCAGCCACGCTCGAGCTCGACGAGATGCTGTAGCTGCCACCCGCCGTCGACGACACCGACGACGACGCAGCGGCCACCGCCGGAGCTGCCGCACGCGCCGGAGCTGCCGCCGGAGCCGCTGCCTTCGCCGGTGCTGCCGGCGTGGGCGCAATCGCCGAACGGGTGTTGGCGCGGTTGTTGGCGCGACGGCTGGCGGCACGCCGGGCTTCGCGCTCGGCCTGCAGGCGCTCGAGCTCGGCTTCGCCCTCTTCACGACGCACGACCTGGGCCTTGAAGACCTTGTCGAGGGTTTCGTCGCGCACGCGGGCCTTCATGCCGATGAAGAGGTTGTAGCCCTCCTTCTTGTACTCCTGCTTCGGGTCCTTCTGACCGTAGCTGCGCAGGTGAATGCCCTCGCGCAGGTGGTCCATCGTGGCGAGGTGCTGCTTCCAGGCCTCGTCGATGACCTGCAGGTACAAGAACGATTCGATCTGGCGGAGCAGGTCAGCACCCAGCGCCTTTTCCTTCTCGGCGTAGAAGGCTTCGGCCGCCGCGTAGCACTTGTTCATGATGTCGTCGCGGTCGCGCACACCACTCAGGTCGACGGTGACGCCGAGGACATCGAGCATGTCCTTCTCGATGTCTTTGACCTTCCACTCGTTGGGAGCAGCTTTTTCGGGGCAGTTCAGCTGCGTGCTGTTGATGATCGCCGCTTCGACGAGATCGAGGACGAGGTCCTTGAGGTTCTTGCCATCAAGGATCGTGCGGCGCAGGGCGTACACGGCCTTGCGCTGCTGGTTCATCACATCGTCGTACTCGATGAGGTTCTTGCGGCTGTCGAAGTGCATGCCTTCAACGCGCTTTTGCGCATCGGCAATCGACGACGTCACCATGCTGTGCTCGATGGGCTCGCCTTCCTTCATGCCGAGCACTTCCATGACGCGCACCATCTTGTCGCCCATGAAGATGCGCATCAGGTCGTCTTGCAGCGACAGGTAGAAGCGCGAGCTGCCCGGGTCGCCCTGACGACCGGCACGACCACGCAGCTGGTTGTCGATGCGGCGCGATTCGTGACGCTCGGTGCCCACGATGCGCAGACCACCGATGGCCTTCACCTCGTCCTTGGCCACGCTGCACTCGCGCTCGTGCTTCTCGAGGCACTCGGCGTAGTAGGCGATGCACTTGTCGTAGAAGGCCTTGCGGTCGGCCAACACGAGGGCGCGGATGGCCTCGTAGCTCTCGGGCACGTCGGCGGGCTTGTTGCCGCTGATGTCTTCGCCGTTTTCGGCAGCGAAGGCCACAGCCTCGGTCCACTCCTGCAGCTTCGCCTCAAACGGGGCGGTGAAGCGGCCGTCTTTGCTGTCGCGCTCGGCGAGCTTCTCTATGTTGATCATCTCGGCACGGCCGGTGAGGAAGGCGTACTCCGCCACCTGTTCCGACGTGTGCCCCATGCGCTCAGTGACCTCGGCGCGCGCCATGTACTCGGGGTTGCCGCCGAGCAGGATGTCGGTGCCGCGACCCGCCATGTTCGTGGCGATGGTGACCGCACCCTTTTGACCGGCCTGGGCAACGATGCCGGCTTCGTCTTTGTGCTTCTTCGCGTTGAGCACCTGGTGGCGGATGCCCTTTTTCTTCAACAGGTTCGCGAGCACTTCGGACTTCTCAACCGACACGGTGCCGACCAGCACGGGCTGACCCTTGCCGTTGGCGACTTCGATGTCGGCAGCGATGGCCTCGAACTTCTCGCGCTCGGTCTTGTAGATGAGGTCCTGGTCGTCGACGCGCAGGATCTTCTTGTTCGTCGGGATGAGCACGACGTCGAGGTTGTAGATCTTCGCGAACTCTTCGGCCTCGGTGTCGGCCGTACCGGTCATGCCCGACAGCTTGCGGTACATGCGGAAGTAGTTCTGAAACGACACCGTCGCCAATGTGCGCGTTTCGGGCTGCACGCGCAGGCCTTCTTTGGCCTCGACCGCGCCATGCAAACCATCGGACCAACGGCGGCCGTACATGAGGCGGCCGGTGTGTTCGTCGACGATGACGACTTCGCCCTTTTCGATCACGTAGTCGACGTCGCGCTTGTAGAGCGTGATCGCGCGCAGCGACTGCGTGAGGCGGTGCAGCTTCTCGATGTTCACGGGGTCGTACAGGTTGTCGATGCCGTAGAGGCTCTCGCCCTTGTGCACGCCGGCTTCGGTGAAGATGACCTGACGGCCCTTCTCGTCGATCGTGTAGTGCTCGTCTTTGCGCAGGTTCGGCACGATCTTGTTGGCGAGCGCGTAGCCCTCGACGTTCTCGTCGGACTGGCCCGAGATGATCAGCGGTGTGCGCGCTTCGTCGATGAGGATCGAGTCCACTTCGTCGACGATCGCGAAGCCGTGGCCGCGCTGCTGGTAGTCCTTCAGCGAGAACTTCATGTTGTCGCGCAGGTAGTCGAAGCCGAACTCGTTGTTCTGCCCGTACGTGATGTCGGACTGGTAGGCCTCGCGCTTGGCGCGGTCGGGCTGCTGCGGGACGACGACGCCACAGCTCAAACCGAGGAAGCGGTACACGCGACCCATCCACTCGGCGTCGCGGGTGGCGAGGTAGTCGTTGACGGTGACGACGTGGACACTCTCGCTGGTGAGCGCGTTGAGCACCGCGGGGGCCGTGGCGACGAGGGTTTTGCCTTCGCCGGTCTTCATCTCGGCGACCTTGGCGCCGTTGAGGACCATGCCGCCGATGAGCTGCACGTCGTAGTGGCGCATGCCCATGACGCGCTTGCCCGCCTCACGCGTGAGCGCGAAGACCTCGTTGAGGTACGGGTCGAGCAGGGCGTTCATCTCGTCGCGGGTGAGGTCGGTGCCGGCCTTCAGCTTGGGCGCCTTCTCGGCGACGACCTTCTTCGTGATTTCGTTTTTGAGTTCCAGGATGCGCGCCGCAATGCGGTCGTCTGGCATGCCCTTGATGCGGTCTTCCCACGTGCCGATCGCCTGCGCGCGGGCGATAAGCGGCTTGAGCTCGCGGTCGTTCTTGGTGCCGAAGATCTTGGCGAAAAGTCCCATGGCGAGCTCTCTACAGCGCGGGTCGTCGACCAGAAAGCGGCAATCGCGCCCATCAAGCGCGCAATCGCTCCAGCTGCGTTGGACCCATCCGCCGCAGTGGCGTGGTCGCCGAACCCGGCGGCCAACAAGCAACCTCCGGGCGCACCGGAGTGGCGGGACCGTAAGGACGTTGCCGCTGCGGTCAAGGGGATCATCCGCTGCTTCCGTCGTCGTCTTGCTGCTTGTCGTTACCGCTTCACGTCGTCGTGGTGTGCCGCGTCGTCGTGCGTCATCACAACCGCGTCGGCGAGCTGACGTCGTCATCGTCGATCCGCTTCACGCCGTCGTGGGAACCGCGTCGCTGATGTAGGCGCTTCACGTCTCCGCGGTGACCGCGTCATCGTCGATCCGTGCTTCCTTGGTATGGGCACCGCCTTCGGCGGGAGTCAGGGGCGCTCGCGCGGCGCCCCCGACACCCCCCGCGCTCGGGCGGGGTCTGTGCGTCGCACCCCGTGCACTTTGAGCGTCGGCGCCGGAGGCTGCTCCGTCGTCGAACGCTCAGGCGCCTCCTGGTTCAAAGTGCATCGGCCAGGCACCCCTCCGGCCAGCGTCGGGCGTGGCCGCTTTGGCGTGCTGCGTGCGTCTGCGCGCGTCCGGCCGCGTCGTAGAGGCTTGTTTCTTCGGTGTTTTCTCCGGCCTCAGCGCTTTTTGCGCCGTGACAGCAGCGCCAGACCGAGCAGCGGCAGCAGGCCGTCGCTTTGCGTGCTGCGGCAGTCACAGCCGGCGCCAACGTTGTCGATCGGGGCAGGCGCTTCGTCGTCGTCGGCGGGCAGGCCCAGGGTGGCCAGGGCTTCTGCTGGGCGCACGGTGCCAAAGCCGTATTCGAGGTCGTGGCCGTCGTCGCCGGGGCGCGCGAAGGGCGATTGCTGGGCTGTCTGCTCGATCAGCGCGTTCACCTCGTCGGCCGTCAGGTCGGGCGCGGCCGCGATGATCAACCCCGCGATGCCCGACACGATGGGTGCCGCCGACGACGTGCCGCCGAACTGAAACGTCACGTCGCCATCGCTGCCGCCGTCAGCACCGCTGATGTCGGTTGATGTCGTACCTGTAGGGGCGACGACGTCGACCGAGCGGCCGCGGTTCGAAAACTGCGTCAGCTCGCCGAGGTTGTTCACCGCACCCACGCCCAGGATGCCCGGCACCGCGAGCAGTTCGTCGTCGGCCACTTCGCGGCTGTCGTTGCCCGAGGCGAACACGACGACCGCACCTTTGCCGCCGCGCCCGAACTGCTGCACCTGCTGGATCGCCTGCTTCAACAGTGTGGGCACCGGGATGGCGTCGGTGAAGCCCCACGAGTTGCTCACCACGGCGACGTCGTCACTGAGGGCGTGCTCGAAGGCGCGCACGTCGGCGTCCAGCGGGATGGCTTCGCCGTCGCCGCCCAACATGCGTGTGCAGCGCACCTTGCACAGCGGGCAGGTGCCGGCGACGTCGAGGCCGTTGTCGGTGCTTGCCGCGACCAGCCCCGCGCAGGCGGTGCCGTGCTCGTTGCCGCTGCTGTCGGGGAAGAACGAGGGGTCTTCGTCGTCGCTGATCACGTCGTGGCCGGGCAGCAGCTGCGACACGAGGTCGGGGTGCACCAGGTCGCAGCCGTTGTCGACGACGCTGACGACGATGGCCGCATCACCCACCGACTGCGTCCACGCCTCGGGCATGCCGATGTCGTCGTAGAACCACTGCGCCGCATACCGCGGATCGTCGGGTGGGACCGCCACGCCCTCGCTTGCCGCCGAGCCGTGCAACGTGTGGGCAAACGCCAGATTCGGGAAGGCCTCGACCACGTCG
>JBIKRQ010000400.1:0-5753 GCA_044349155.1 Myxococcota bacterium | reverse complement strand
GAAGGGTGCCTTGCTGCCCCTCGCGCAGGGTACGCCCACGTCGACGGTGCCCATGGAACGCCGCGCCGCGCGCTTGTTGCTCGACGTCGGTGCCGCGGCCCGCGATGTCGCCGCCGTCGATCGCGGTGTGCGTCGCTTGTCGGGCCTCGACGTCGATCCCGAAGCCATCGCGGCCGCGCGCGCTGTGGTGGGCACCCCGCCAGCGGCCACCGTCGACGGCAAGGCGCTGTGGCGCGCCGCGGTCACGCCCACTGCCGCTCAGGCACAACTGCTGCGCGCCCGTCGTGCGCTCAACATGGACGCGAAAACCCTCGCGCGGCGCGAGCTCGACGTGCTGCTGAAAGATCCGCTGCAGCGCGCCGCCCGCGCCGTCGACGCCACCTTCCCGCGTGACGACGTCGCCGCCCAGGCTGCCGCCGGCGTTTCAGCGCTTGAAGGCAAGGGCCCCGAGCTCGTCGAAGACGACCTCGTCGGCGTTGTCGATGCGTTGGGTGCTGCCCCCACGCCGGGTGTTGCCGCACGCCTCGCCGCGTTTGCCAAAGACAGCCGCGAGCGCGTGGCAAAGACCGCCGAACGCAGCTCCCTTGAGCTCGAGAATCCTGCGCAGCGCCGCAAGCGCATTGCGGGCGAACACGACGACCACCCGACGCCCGGCATGCCCCCGCCAAAGGCCGAAAAGTGATTTCTCGCGTTTTTTCAATCACTTGCGCACTGCTGCTCTCAACGGCAGCCGCTGCGTCCGACGCACCAGCCTTTGGTCCTTTTGACGCGGGTACCGTCCGCGCTGTTGACCGTCAGGGCACGCGTGGCACGCCGCGGCGCGCTCACCCAGTGGTTGGCGACGTCGACCACATCCCTGGCGGCGGCGCTCCCCGGCCGAAGCTGCGGCGCGACCCCGACGTGCCCGAAACCGCACTCACCGGAGCCAACAGCACGGCGGGCATCACGTCGAACCCGCTGTATTTGGCGTCGTTGTTCTACTCGAACTTCCTCACGCGCACCGACGGTCCGCGCTGCCAGCATTTGCCGACGTGCTCGCGGTTTGCGTCACAGGCTGTCGGTCGCCATGGCCTGATCGGTATCTCGCTGGGGCTCGATCGCTTGCTGCAGGGGGGCACGTCGTCGGTGGTGCGCAACCTGCCCGACATCGAGTTCGGCGACGGCCTGCGCCACTACGATCCCGTCGACAACTACGAGTTCTGGGTCGCTGGTCGCTTCACCGGCTTTCCGCCGCCCACGCCTGAAGGCGCGGTCCCCGTCGCTGCCCCCGTCATCACTGCCGCGTCTGCGGCCTCGACAACCACCTCTGTCGCGGACCACCCATGATGTTCTTGCTCCCCGCTGTGATCGTGTGCCTTGCCGCGCAGGCGTCTGCCCCCGTTGTGATCGAGCCTGCTGCAGCAACGACGACAGACGCAGCAGCTGTCGCTGCCGCCCCCGACACCGACGACGCCAAGCTCACGCTGCACTTCGCCGACCACCTCTTTGGCGATGGCGACTACTACCGCGCGATCAGCGAGTACCGTCGCTACTTGTTCGTGAGCAAAGGCCGCGGTGACGACGCCACGCGCGCGGCAATGGCGATCGGTGAAGCCCTCGCACGCGGTGAGCAGTGGGACGCTGCGGGCCGCCAACTCGACGGTGTGGCCACGCGCACGACGGAGCCGGCCATTCGCCGCACCGCCCTGTTTGGTGCAGCACGCGCCTACCTCGAAGACGGCCGCCCCGAGCTCGCGAAGCCGCGCTTCCGCCTCCTCGTCAACGACGAGCAAACCGAACAGCCGCTGCTGCAAACGTCACGGTTGTTGTTGGCCTGGGGCCACTTCGACGCCGGCGAGATCGAAAAAGCGCGCGAGCTGTTTCAGAGCATCGCGGTGTCGGACAGCCCGCACGCAACCGACGCTCGTGGCGTCGTTGCCGCCATCGACAAGCGCGGCGAGCTCGACACCAAAGACCCACTCGTGGCGGCGTTGTTGTCGGTCGTGCCCGGCGGTGGGCACATGTACCTCGGGCAATGGGGCACAGGGTTCACCGCACTGGCGTGGAACGCGCTGTTCATCGCCGCGGCGGTCAACGCGTGGATCAACGGCGATTGGGGTGTGGCGGCGGTGCTCACGTTCGCCGAGTTCGGCTGGTACTCGGGCTCGATGTTCGGTGCCGTGGCTGGGGCGTTTCGACACAACCGCGACGTCGTGCGCAACTGGCGCGACGAAACCATCGCCACCTGGGGCAACGCGCGCGCTTTCCCCGAGCTGCCCACCGTCGAGAATGCGCCGCCAGGCACGATGATCCGCTTCCGCGGCACCTTCTGACCCTCGTCGTTGGCCGCACCTCATGCGCCCGCTACGCTGCGACCATGCGTCGCAGCTTTTTTGTTCTCGCCGTTGTCATCGAGGCGTCGTTTGGTGCGGGCTGCACCGAAGACTGCACCACCGTTGAGCCCGAGTACGCGGGCGAGGCCACCGACGAGGTGTGGAGCGTGTTGGTCGGCGCGCGTGCCGATGCCACCACGGGCAACGACGCTGCCACCATCACAGCGCCCGCCGCGAACGCTGTCGTCGACGCCGCAACACCACTGACCATCACGTGGGACTCGCCCTTGCGGGTTGCGGCCCTCACAACGCCGCCACGCCTGCCGCAGTTTCCTCGCGCGCACGCACCGCGCACGTCGACGTGGGCACAGACGTTTTCGAACCTGGTGCTGCCTGCAGCGCATGCGCACCTCGCGCCGGTCACGAGCGATGTGTACTTCGTCGAGGTCGACGTGCCGGGCCGCACCTGCCCGGTCGGCGTGCTCACCACCGAGTTGTCAGCGACGTTCAGCGACGAGGCGTGGGCGTCGATCGTCGACGGCGACAGCGGAGCCCGCACCATTCGCCTGCTGAGCGCGTTCGTGACCGAAAACCGCATCACCGAAGGGCCGTTTTCGGCGGCGTCGGTCGCCTTTACCGCGGAATGAGCAAGCGCCTCTTCGTCCTGTTCGTGGTGGGTGCAGCAAGCGCCTGCTTCGACGCGCGCCAATTGCCCGCCCTCGACTACGCCATCGACGTCGACAACCTCTGGGCCGACGGCGCGCCGCAGCCCGCGGCCGCTGCGTCGGGTGAGCGCCGCATCGTGGTGACCAACAACCTCGACGACACGGTGAGTGTGGTGTCGTGGAGCAAGTTGCTCGCGGGTGACGACGACGCTGAGGTCGCGCGCTTCCCCGTGGGGCTCGTGCCGCTCGAGCGCGAAGGACCGCACCACGTCAGCGTCGACGCCGCGGGCCGCTACGCGTACGTGGGGATCAGCAACTATGTCCCCGGTGCTGGTTCGGGCCCGCATGGCCTGCATGGCGGTGGCACGGCCGATGGTCGCGCGTTGCGCATCGACCTCGACACGCAGCGCACGGTCACGGTGACGCGCGTCGACAAAAACCCCGGCGACATTCGGCTCACGCCCGATGGCAACACATTGGTGGTCAGCCACTTCGACCTCGTCAAAGTCAACACCGCGGCGGGTGCCGGCGTGTTTGCAGGCCCCACCCTCGACGCCACGGTGGGCTTTCTCGACGCCAACACGCTCGAGCGCGGGCCATTCATCTCGCTGTGTCCAGCTCCCCACGGTGTGGCGATCACGAGCGACAGCACCACGCTGATTTCGTCGTGCTTGTCCGACGAAGCGGCGATCGTCGACGTGGCCGCAGTGCTGGCGGGTGCGGTCACCGACGTCGTGGTGCGCGTGCCGTTGCTCGACGAGCCGGGGACCGCCGCTGGCCCCGTGTGCAGCCCGTATGCAACGACGTTGTCGCCCGACGACAGCACCGCGTGGATCAGCTGCTACCGCTCGGGCGAACTCATCGCCGTCGACGTCGCGCGCAGAGAACGGGGCGGCACCATCGCCCTGCCCGGGTTGGCGGTGTTTGGCGACTACGCCGAGGCGAGCAACCGTTTCGCCATCGCCACGCAAGACACCGACGGCATCGTCGTCCTCGTCGACAACGGTGGCGGCAGCGCCAGCATCGAGCGCTTCATGACCGTCGATGCCAACCGCTGCATCAAGCCACACACCGTGCTGTGGCTCGACGACGACACGCACCTTGCCGTGGTGTGCGAAGGCAACAAGATCGACGCGGGCAGCTTGATCGTGCTCGATCCGGCAAACGGCAACGAACTCGCTCACGTCGCCCTCGGCCTCTTCCCCGACGACATCGCGGTGCAGGTGAAGCCATGATCGTCCGGCTGCTGTGTGCGTGCCTGCTGCTGCTGTCGGCGTGTGGACCCACGTCGGCCGTCGAGGTGGGCGGGCTGTTGTTTCGCGATCCGCGCTTCAGCGGCGACGACGCCAACGCCTTCTCCTGTGCCACCTGCCACAACGACGGCAGCAACGACGCCGGCGCGCTCATGTTGCCAGGGCACGACCTCGTCGACGTGGTGGGCCGGCCCACGTGGTGGGGCGGGCGCACCGCACGGCTCAAAGATGCCGTCGACGACTGCGTGTTCTTCTTCATGCGCGACCAGCCGCTGGTCGACGACGAACCGCGCAGCCGCGCCATCTACGAGTACCTGCGCTCGATCTCGCCAACCGCAAACAGTGCAGCGCTGCCCTACACCGTCGTCGAGAACGTCGTCGACGTGGGCCGCGGCGATCCCGCGCGCGGTGCCGAGGTGTACGCCGCCGCCTGCCAGGCGTGCCATGGCGACGTGGGCACAGGGGCCGGGCGTATCAGCACGTTGGCGTCGATCGTCCCCGACGACAGCGTCGACTTCGCGGCCAGTTCCGGCTTCTCCCTCGAGACGGTGATCATCGAAAAGGTGCGCCACGGGAACTTCTTTGCGATCGGTGGATCGATGCCGCCGTTTTCGACCGAGGTCCTCTCCGACGACGACCTCGCCGCCCTCATCGGCTTTTTGGTGCCTGCCCCATGATGCTTCGTCTGCTGCTTGCCTGCTGTGTCGTCGTCGTCACGGGCTGTGAATGTGGTCGCGCGAGCGAGGCACCCGCCGCCTCCGAGCCCGCACCACAAGCACCGCCAGCGCCTCGCTTCGAAAGCGACGCCGCCAAAGATGCCATCGCGACAGCACCTGGAGCGGCGCTGGGCGGCGCCTCCGCCGAGGCCAAAGCAGCACCACCGACGCCAGCAAAGGCGCGCGGGGCGGGCAACAACGCCGTCGCCGCCGTCGAGGCCGCGTTCGACGGCGATTCCCTGGTCGTCATGCGCAACGGCGCGCGCCGCATTGCCTGCAGCAAAACCTGCGCGCTCGAAGACGACTGCGGCTTTCGCGACAACGCCAGCTGCGTGCAGGCCTCATGCGATGGCGACGTGCGCAAGGTGTCGCGCATGGACTACTGCCTCGCCCTCGACGACGCCGTCACGTGCCTCGATGCCGCCCGCTGCTCCTGCAACGAGTCGTGCTGGAAACGCGGCGAGTGCGCGAAAGACCACAGTGGCGACGCCGAGTGCGAACGCGCCTGCGTCACCCTCGTGCAACAGGATGGCGCTGCGCGCTACCGCGAGAACCGCTGCGTGCTCGAACACGCCTGCAGCGAGCTCGCCGCGTGTGGCGCGTTGTAGGCCTCGAAGAGAAACCGGCTTTGCGGATTGTCGCCGAGGCGAACCTCTTGAGGGGCGGGCGGGGAAAACTCCCCGCCGATCAATTCATGGAGTTGGCGTGCCGCCAACCCCATGAATATCAATATGAATTCGACCGCAAGCGGTCGAATTCATGAAGTTGGCGTGCCGCCAACCCCATGAATATCAATATGAATTCGAC
>JBIKRQ010000069.1:0-21272 GCA_044349155.1 Myxococcota bacterium | reverse complement strand
GTCGTCACCGAAAACTGCCAGAAGTGCCGCTTCACCGACTGCGTCACCGTCTGCCCGGTGGATGCGTTCCGTGGCGACGACGAGATGCTCTACATCGACCCCGATGCGTGCATCGACTGCGGCGCCTGCGAGCCACAGTGCCCGGTCAAGGCGATCTACGAAGACCGCGACGCCGAAAAGAACCCAGCGCTGAAGAAGTGGGTGGCGATCAACGCCGAAAAGGCTGGTCTGCCAGCGGTGGGCTCGAAGCAGACGCCGCTACCGACCGCGGCTGACCGCAAGAAGGAACTCGGCCTCTGAGCTGAGTTTCAAACACTTGGCGCTTCGCCAAGTGTTTGAACAATCAATACTATTCGGGCGCGGAGCGCCCGAATTCGCTTGATCGTTCGACGTCACGGCGGCCTGCGGGTCGCCGTTTTCGTTGGAGCCACCGGGTGTCGCCGAGACGGGAAACGCCCGTCGAGACCGTCGTGCGCGCATTCTGCTGGCCATTTGGCCCCTGTCGGTCATGGTGCCGGCATCTGGTGTCCACCAAAGAGCCGCCCGCCGTGGGTTGTGCCGTGGTCCACAGAGCAAGAAGCGTTCACATGAGCATTTCCGTCTACGGGTTCGACGACGTCGGTAACCACGCCAACATGCTGCTCGACCACACGCGCGTGCAGGCCTTCGCCGACGCGATCCGCGAAGTGGTCAAGCCGGGTGACGTCGTCGCCGACATCGGCTCGGGCACGGGGCTGTTGGCGATTTTGGCCGCGAAAGCTGGCGCGCGCCGCGTGTACGCCGTCGAGCGCGGACCGTTGGCCGAGCTCATCGACGTCGCCGCCGCCGACAACGGCGTGTCGCACATCGTCACGGTGCTGCGCGGCGATGCCCGCGACCTGCGCTTCCCCGAGCAGCCCGACGTGATTGTGTCGGAAACCATCGGCAGCTTCGGCGTTGATGAAGGCATGCTGGGCCTGCTCAAAACCGTGCGTCGCCGTGTGCCGAAGGCCGTGATGGTGCCCAGCCACCTCGACATGCACTTCGGCATCGCTTCCATCGAGGCGCTCAACCACGAGCTGCGCACCCTCGCTGAAGGATTGCCGGTCACGCTCAAAGCCCTGCGCAAAAGCGTGGGCTCGCGCGTGGCGATGGGCGTGGTCCACGGCGACGACGTCGTGGGCGTTGAGGTCGCGGCCCGCTTCGCCATCGGCGAGTCCGACCTGCCCAACAGCATGACCGCCCTGGTCACCGCCTCGCGCGACGCCACGATCAACGCGATCGTGAGCTGGTTCTCGTCGCAGGTCTCGCCCTCGGTGCACCTGGCGTCGGGGCCCAACGCGCCATCGCCGTCGTGGGCGAACTGCATTTTCCCCATCGATCCGCCGATCCGCGTGAAGGCCGGCGACGTCGTCGAAGTCGAGATCACGCCGCGGCTCGTGTCAGATCGCGGCACGTGGGCGTGGCAGGTGAAGGCCAACGGCGAGGTCCGCGCCGCCGATGCCATGAACGCCGTCAGTGGTGGTGAAGCTGACCTGCGCCAGCAGCTTGGCGTCGACCACCGTCCGCGCGACGTGCGCACCGTCGAGGTGTGGGCCGCGGCCCTGCAGGGCGGCTTTGCCGACGTCGCCACGATGGTGGCGCGTGTGCGTGCGGCCTACCCGGAGCGTTACGCCGACGACAGCGACGCCCGTCAGGAAGTGCACCAGCTCCTGCACGCCGCCGACCAGCTGTACTGAGCCGTCCCGCCGACGAAGCCCGCAGATCTGACGCAGAAGGCGACAATCCTGCGTCGTGCGGGGCGTGGGTGTAGCCTGCAGCCCGCATGTCTGGACGTCATCATCAGGTTCTGCTCGTCGGCGATACCGCGAGGCTCGAGGTTGACCTCGTCCCGTACGGCCTCGCTTGTCACCACGTTGGCAGTGCCAGCGGTGCGGTCGCCGAGCTGAAGGCGCGCCCGTGGCCGATGGTGGTCGTGTCGTCAGCGCTGCCCGACATGAACGGCCCGGCGTTTATCGACGGCCTGCTGCGCCACTTCGATCCCGCCACCGTTGTGCTCGTTGGCGAGGTCGATGCCACCGCTGCGCAGACGTTGTCGTCGTCGCCGCGGGTGCGCCTGTTTGGCGCGGGGGCCGATGGCGTGCTCATTGCCGACCACCTCTTCAAGCGTGCGGGCGGCGAGTCGCAGCCGCCGTCGTCGTTTGGCTTGCCTGCAGCACCGCCGCCGCAAGACTTCTCGATGCTGCATCTGCTCGACAGCGGCCACACCGCAGCACCGCCCCCGCCACCATCGACGGGCGCGATGGGGCTCTCGATGCCGCCGCCAGCGCCGGTGATGAACCAGGCCATGGCTCCGCCAGCGTCGTGGCCGCCCGCACCGGCTGCTCGCCCGAACACCACGCTGCCGTTTTTCGCCGCCCTCGGCGCGCAGCCACAGCAGGTGGCGTCGCCGGGTGGCGTGCCGGGCATGTCGTCGGCGCTGCCGCCCACGATGCAGACAGCTGCCGCTGCGTCGGCACCGATGTTTGCGCCAGCGGCGAACCCCCAAACCCTCGCCCGCCTCGAGGGCCTGGCCAACGAACTCGCCCACAGCACGGCCGAGATCGCCACGTTGCGTTCGCGCTTGCAGCAGGCCGAGCAGAGCGCGGGTGACCTTGGGCAGCGCCTCGTCGACGGCGAGAGTGCGCGCATGCGCCTCGACGACGAGGTGCGTGCACTGCGGCAGGCGTTGCAGCAGGCCCACGTGGCTGCGGCCACTGACGTCGCTGAGATCGAAGCTCTCGACGACACCAGCGGCGAACTCGACGAATTGCGCCAGCAGGTGCAGCAGCTGGGCGGCCAGCTCGAGCTGATGACCCACGAACGCAACCGCCTCGACACCGAGGTGTCGACGCTGCGCCAGGGCGATCAAGAGCGCGCCCTCGAGCTCGAAGGCGTGCAGCGCCAGTTGATCGAAGCCCACGCCGACGTCGAGCAGCACCGTTCGGCGGCCGAGATTGCCGAGCGTGCTTTGGCCGACCTCGACGGGCAGTTGCGCCTGTCCACCGACGAGGTCGCCGGCCTGCGCGCCGAGATCAGCCTGGTGCGTGAGCGCGCGCTGGCCATCGAAAGCGAGCGCCAGCAGGTGCTCAGCGAGCTCGAGCAGGCCCACCACAGCCTCGGCGAGAACGCTGGCGTGCGCGCCGAGCTCGACGTGCTCGTGGCCGAAAAGGCCGAGGTCGAACGCGCGTGGGCCACCGAGCAGCAGCAGGTGACCACCCTGGAGGCGAAGCTCGCCGAAATCGAGGCCCACCACGCCGACACCGTCGGCCAGCTGCGCACGCAGGTCGCTGAGCTTGAAGCGGTCGCCGCCACGGTCGAGGCGCTGCAGACACGCTTGACCGACGCTGAACGCCACGCTGCGCTGGAAGCCGCCCGCGCCGACCGCGCCGTCGCCGATGCCGCGGGCCTGCGGCAAATGGCCGAGCAGCTCACCCACGAGCAAGCCAGAATCGTGGGCGAAATGGAACAGTTGCGGCCGATCGCGGCCGAAGTCGACCGCACGCGCGCAAGCCTGGTCGACATGCAGCGCCAGCTCGAAGCTGCGCTTGGCACCGACGAACGCGACGGCAGCACCACCGAGTCCATCGACGAGAGCGTGCGCGCCCGCACCCGCGAGCTGCTGGAGCTGGCCCGGGCCATCGAGCCCTTCACGTGGGGCTTGCAGCAGGCCACCAGCTTCTTCGCCGACGCCAGTGTTGAGGGGGCCACGCGTCACCTGCAGGCAATGACGTTGCTGCACAAGACGCTGGAACGGCTGAAGAACGAGCTGGACCGCTTGCATGCGGCCGCCTGATCGCCCGCTCGCAGAACTGCCTACATAGATGGTGCTGTGGGTGCTCGCGCGAGTTGTGTCGCCGGGGCAGCCGCTGTACACGCCGCCACGACTGCGCCTCACGTCGCCGTCGTTGCAGGAGATGTTGATGACCGAGCCCGAGACCACCGCCGTTGCGACCGAAGCCACCGCTGCCGATGGCAAGACTGAGGGTCGTGCTGCGCGCGGTCCCCGTGGCGAGCGCGGTCCCCGTCGCGATCGCGATCATGGCGACCGTTCCGACCGTCGCGATCGTGGTGGCGACCGCCGCGATCACCGCCGCCTCGACCTCGGCCCACCCCGCTTCAACGTCGACGAGCTGGTGGCCCTTGCCGGCCCCGCTGTGTGGCAGGCCGTGCACGATGCCGTGATCGTCGAGGTCAACCTCGTCGCGGTCATCGTCGAAGTGCGCCCCCAGGGGGCCGAGCCGCTCAAGGCGTTGCTCAAGCTCGAAGAAGTGCCCGAGCCCAAGGTGGGCACCGCCCTGCGCGTGCGCCTGGGCGATCCGCCGGCCGTGGGCGAAACGCTGCCGTCGGCGTCGTTGAAGCAGGCCCGCGACCTCGACCGCTACACCGCGATGGCCGGCGCTGCGAACAACGATGCAGGCGTGCCCGGCGCTGTCGTTCGCGAAGTGAAGGGCGGCTACACCGTCGCGCTGTTCTCCGACGATGCGTTTGATGCCACCGACGGTGCTGTGCGCGCGTTCATGCCCGCAAGCCAAGCGTCGCTGTCGCGCTTTGGGCCCTCAAAGGGCGAAAAAATCGTGGGCAGCGTGGGCACCTTCGCCGTCGGCGAAGTCGACATGGAGCGCGGCAACATCGTCGTCTCCCGCCGCGCCATGCTCGTCGCCGAGCGCGACAAGGAAACCGCAGCTCGTCTCGCCAGCATCAAAGAAGGCGACGTCGTCAACGGCGTCGTGCGCAGCATCATGCCCTACGGCGCGTTCCTCGACGTGGGTGGCCTTGATGGTCTGCTCCACCGCGACGACATCGCCTGGGACGGCGGTCGCGGCGCGCGCATCGAGAGCTTCTTCAAGGTGGGCCAGCGCCTCGACGTCAAGGTGCTGCAGGTCAAAGAGCAGAAGCTCAAGCTCGGCCTCAAGCAGCTCAAGGTGAACCCGTGGGCCGAAGTGAAGGCCGCCTTCGTCGAGGGCAGCGTCGTCAAGGGCGTGGTCGTCGGCCTTGCTGACTTCGGCGCGTTCGTGAAGCTCGCGCTGCCGAGCAACCCGAGCGAGTCCATCGAGGGGCTGATTCACGTCAGCGAGCTCAGCTACGCGAAGGTGAAGCACCCGAGCCAGAAGCTCACGATCGGGCAAGAGATCGACGTCAAGGTCCTCGGCCTCGACCCCGAAACGCGCCGCATGTCGCTGTCGACGAAGGCCCTCGAGAAGAACCCCTTCGAGGCCGTCGCGGCCCAGTTCCCCATCGGCACGGTGCTGAAGGCAAAGGTCAAGTCGCTCACCGACTTCGGCGCCTTCTTGCAGCTCAACGACGCCGTCGATGGCCTGGTGCACATCGGTGAGCTCTCGTGGACCGAGCACCCCAAGCACCCGTCGGAGTTGTTGACCATCGGCCAGGAAGTCGAAGCCGTGGTGATGGCCGTCGACGTCGCCCGCCAGCGCGTGGGCTGCTCGATCAAGCGCACGCAGGAAAACCCGTTCGACGCGTGGGCCACGAAGTACAAAGAGGGCAGCCGCCACAAGCTCAAGGTCGTCCGTGCCGACGACAAGGGCGCGCAGCTCGAGGTCGAAAAGGGCCTCTCCTGCTACTGCTCGTGGCGTGACCTGCTCGACAAAGAGGGCAACGCCGTCGAGCGCGCACAAGACGCGGTCAAGATGAACGACGTCATCGAAGTCGAGGTCCGCCAGTTCGACCGCCGCTTCAACAAGGTGAGCGTGTCGATGCGTGCGGTGGTCGAGGGCGAAACCCGCGCCGCCTACGAGGACTACAAGCGCAACGAGCAGGGCAGCCAGAAGCTCAACGGCCTGGCCGACAAGCTCAAGGCCATCAAGCCCGTCTGAACGACGGTCCGTTGGTGCGTGTGCGGCCGCCCTGGATGGGCGGCCGCGCTTGTTTTCCGCTGGTGACGACGTCGTTGAGATCTGGCAACGGGCGCGCCTTGACACGCCCTGGTCGCAAGCGCACAACACTGCGAACTCGATGACGCACCACGACACCATTCCAGCGAATCCCGCAGCGAGGCCCTCGGCCCGTCTGCCGGCGCTGCTGTGGGCCTGGGTGGCGTCGTGGGTGGCCTTTGTCGCCCTCGTGGGTTCGTTCGCGTTTTCGGCGCCACTGCGTACCGACGACTTGTCGGCCCACGTCTCGGCCGACCACGCTGCTTTCGCGGTCGCCCAGGTGCCCGTCAGCGTCGCCGAAACCGACGTTGAGGCCTTTGGCATCGAACCGGCCCTGGCGGCGTTTGTCGCCGTGTTTGCCGTGGTGCTCCGGCTGCTCGCCCACGTTGGCAGCGAGCGCCTGGCGCTGGCCCCGTTCGTCCATCACTACCGTCTGCTGACCGTTCGCTGGCGCACGCGCGCGCTTGGCTCACGCGGTCCCCCCCTGCACACCTGAACCCGTCGCTCGTCGTTTGGCGGTCGTGCTGACCTGTGTGGGTCGGTGGCCACTGCTGCGTGCAGGTCGAACGACGACTGGTTTCAACACCGACGCTCATCACGAGCACTGGTGGCCTTGTGCAGAAGTCTTTGCGTGCGCGGCTGTGGCCGACGCTCCTCTGGTTCGCTCTGTGTGTTTCGCCTGCCTTCGCTCAAACCGCATCGACGTCGTCAGCACGTGCTGAGCCGGCGCCGTCAGCCGCAGCAACAGCAACACCGCCAACAGCACCAACACCTGCGCCAGTCGTGGCCGTCGAAGCCGTCGCACCGGTGGTTGTTGCGCCCCCACCTGCCGACGAGGTGAAGCTCCTCGCTGGGTTCGATGAAGGCTTTGGCCTGCAGCGGAAAGACGGCAGCTTCAAGGCCACCGCAGGCTTTATCGGCCAGTTCGATGGCGCCGCGACGTCGACGGACAGCGGCGGCAAAGCGGCGTTTCTGTTGCGCATGGCGCGACCGAACCTGCGCGTGTCGGCGTTTTCACAGCGCCTTGAGCTGTTTGTGCAGCCCGAGCTGGCGGGCAGCCGTGTCGGCATCCTCGACCTGCAGCTCACGTTTGCACCGGCGAAGTTTGTCGGCGTCACGGTGGGTCAGTTCATCGTGCCCCAGGGCCGCGCGTTTGCGACGCCGGTGCCGAAGCTGCAGTTCCTCGACTTCGGCATCGTGAACGACGAGTTCCGTGCGGGCCGCGATGTGGGTGTCGCGGTCAATGGCTCGTTGTTTGACGGCATCGTCGACGTCGCTGGCGGTGTGTTCAACGGCAACGGCTTGAACGCCCGTGTCGATCACGGCTGGATGTGGACGGCACGCGCTGCCGTGAGCCCGCTGGGTGCTGTGGCGTGGGACCAGACGCAGGCCCTTTCGCACCCCGACGCACCGTTTCGCTTCTCGCTGGGTGTGAATGCCTGGCAGCGCGACGGTGAGCGCAACACCACGATCGTCGACACCGACACGAAGTCGATCGTGAGCCAGGCGCTGCCCGACCAGGTTGACCTCGTCATCGGTCCCGACCTGTACGCCGTGTGGGGGCCAGCGTCGTTGTTGGCCGAAGGCTATTGGCGCACGCGCAACACGCCGGGGCTCGATGACGCCGTGAGCGCTGCTGGCGCGTTCGTGCAGGCCGGCGTGTTCGTGGTGCCGTCGTTGGTGGAAGTGGTGGGCCGCGTGGGTGCCCTCGACCGCAACCTGGCCGACGACAAGGCTGGTTCGGTGGCGGCGTACGAAGCGGGTGCGAACATCTACCCCATCGGCAACCACCTGAAATTGCAGGCGAAATACCAGCTGACCGACCAGCAGACGTCTGCGGCGACGCCCTCGGCGCTGCCCATGTCTCACGCCGTGACGTTGCAGGCGCAGTTCCAGCTCTGACGCCGGCTTCCCCTCTTTGTGCTTCCCCTTTGATCGTTTGAGGTTTCATCCATGACCACTGCTTCTTCTGATCACGCGCCGTCCCAGTGGACGCCGGCGTTTCTTGGCACGCAGGTGTCGGCGTCGTTGGTGGTGTTTCTCGTCGCGCTGCCGCTGTCGTTGGGCATTGCGGTCGCCTCTGGCGCGCCGGTGCAGGCGGGCTTGATTGCCGCCGTGGTGGGCGGTGTCGTCGTCGGCTTGTTGGGCGGCGCACCCCTGCAGGTGAGCGGGCCGGCGGCCGGTCTGACGGTGATGGTGTTCGGGTTCGTGCAGCAGTTCGGCATCAAGGCCCTGGGGGCGATCGCTGTCATCGCGGGCCTCGTGCAGGTGATTGCGGGCGTGCTCAAGGTGGCGCGCGCAGCACTCGCGATTTCGCCGGCGGTGTTGCACGCGATGCTTGCGGGCATCGGCATCTTGATTGCGCTGGGGCAGACCCTCGTGGTGTTGGGCAGCAAGCCGCAGGGCTCAGCACTCAAGAACCTGCAGGCCATCCCCGACGCGCTCAGCCACCTCAACGTGTCGGCCCTTGTGATCGGCGCTGCCACCTACGGCACGCTGATGGTGTGGAACCGCTTCATCGCCGCGCGCGTGAAGGTGGTGCCGGGCTCGCTGGTGGCGATCCTCGTCGGCACGGCGGTGTCGTTCCTCGTGCCGGGCACGGTTGATCATGTGTCGCTCGCGGCGGACTCGTTCAGCTCGTTTTCCGCTCCGTCGATCGGCGAAGCGCACCTGGGCGACATCATCATCGCGGCGTTGTCGTTGGCGTTGGTGGCGAGTGCTGAGTCGTTGCTGTGTGCGGTGGCCACCGATCAGCTGCACAGCGGTCCGCGCGCCAACCTCGACCGCGAGCTGCTCGCGCAGGGCATCGGCAACATGGTCTCGGGTGCGCTTGGTGGTCTGCCCATCACCGGCGTGATCGTACGCAGCTCGGCGAACATCGCGGCTGGTTCGAAGTCGCGCATCACGGCGATCCTGCACGGTGTGTGGATTGCGCTGTTCGTGCTGCTCGCCAGCGACATCCTCAAGATGCTGCCGATGGCGGCCCTTGCGGCCCTGCTCATCTCGGTGGGTGTGAACCTCGTGAAGATGAAGGAGTTCAAGAAGATCGCGGCGTTCAACGAAGCCTTCATCTACGTCGCCACCCTTGCTGGTGTCGTGTTCATCAACCTGCTGTGGGGCATCGGCATTGGCCTGGCGCTCGCGCTGATCGTGCTGCTGCGCAAGATGGCCGCGGTGAACATCGAGCAGCGCCCCGGTGCTGACGACGACAGCCTGCTCGTGACGTTGTCGGGCAGCTTGAGCTTCTTGTCGGTGCCCGCCCTTAGCCTCGAGCTGTCGCGCTTGCCGGCGAAGAAGGCCATCGAGATGCACTTCAACCTCGCAGCGATCGACCATGCTGCCGTCGAAGCGATTCATGCGTGGCGCGTTGGCTATGAGGCCAGCGGTGGCACCGTGAAGAAAGACGCCCTCGAAGGCGTGTGGCGCAAGATGCGTACCCCGGCGGTGAAGGCATGAACTCCACCACCGCATCGGTCACGTCGACGCCACAGGCAACACAGGCGACACAGGCGACACCGACGACGTTGACGGCGGCACAACAGGTGGACGGCTGGTTGCGCGAAGCGCTGCCAAAATTGCCGATCCAGAATCCGCTGTGGGCGTTTGTTCACAACAACATCCTGCTCGAGTTCGAGCACCTGCCGTTTGCCGATGCGGTGCGTGAGGCCGCGGCCCTCTATCGCGCCAACCCCTACGAGCGCGAGACCTTCTACCGCTCGGAACTGCAGCGCGGTCGGCTGCAGCGAAGCGTGTTGCGCGCGGTGCTGCAGGAGCGCCTGCATGAGGTCGACGGCGACATCGTGCAGCGTTTCCTCGACGACAAAACCATCGGCGATACGCGGCCGCCGCGCGCGTTGGTGCCAGGGCCAGCCGCAGACCATCTCGTGCGCTACTCGGTGCGCGATCGTCCGCTGTTCGACTTTCTGGTGCCGCTGGTGTCGTCGTTTCTTGACCAGCGCATGGCGGGTTGGACCAACCCGTACCTCGAGCGCGGGTTCTGGGCGTGGTTTGAAGCGTCGGTGCTCAACGTGCCGAGCTTCAACATGGTGTGGCAGGCCGAGCTTGTGCAGCGCGTGCGCGGCCACGCGGGCAAAGACATCGACCACATCATCGTCGACGAGCTCGCGGCGTTTGTGCCCGCAGGCGCTGAAGCCGACTACGTGGTGCAGACGTTGTTCGTGCTCAAGGGCTGGTCGGGCATGGTCAACAAGCTCGAGCGCGAGCCCGAGCTGGCTCCAGTCGCTGCACCACGTTTGCCACTGAAGGAGTGGCTCGCGGCGATGCTCGTGAGCATTCACGCGCTTGAGCTGTACCTGCAGCGTGTCGGGCTCGACCCACCAAACCCCGAGCCGTTTGCGTGGCCCACGGTGGGCCTGGGGCGGCTGGAGTTGTGGCACGAGGCCTACGAGCGCTCGTTCGCGGGTGCTTTGCTGACGCGTGTGGAAGCGGCAGCAGCCGATGTGGTGAAGCAGCAGACATCGCCGCAGATGTCGTCGTCACTGCTCCCCGCGACGCTGCATGCGCGCCGCGATCGGCAGGCGGTGGTGTGCATGGATGACCGCATCGAGAGCTTTCGGCGTGCGCTGGAGCGGCCCGAGATCGATGTCGAAACCGTGGGCAGCGTGGGCTTCTTCGGTGTCGACATGCGCTACCGCGCCATCGGTGCCAACCAGCCAACGCGCCAGTGCCCACCGGTGGTCACACCCAGCCGCACCGTCGACGAAAGACCCGTGGATGAGGCAGGACGTGCGGTGGGCCAGATGCAGCGGCTTGGGCATTCGGCGTCGTTGATGATGTTTTACCAGTCGCGTTCGCTGCTGCGCGGGTTCGTCGTGTCGCTGGGGCTTGGCCTCACCACCTTCGTGCCCCTGGTTGTGCAAACGCTGATCCCCGGCCAGCTCGCGCGCTTTCGCCAGTGGTTTCGTCGCCTCGCGTTTCCGCAACCGCGCTCGACCATCGCCCTGGATGCCGAAGGCGGCTACGACATCCGTGCTCAGGCCGACATCGTGTGGCGCACGTTGAAGACCGCCGGCCTGCGCGGCGAAGAAGCAGCAGCGGGCACGCCGTTGGCAAAGACGGTGGCTGTCGTTGGCCACCAAAGCACGACGACGAACAACCCGTTTCGGCAGGCCTACGGCTGCGGTGCGTGCTCGGGCAACTCTGGTCGCCCCAACGCGCGCGCGTTTGTGCAGATGGCCAACCGCAAAGAGGTGCGTGCGGAGTTGAAGACGCGCGGGTTCGCCATTGCCGACGACACGCTGTTTGTCGCGGTGCTGCACGACACCACCGCCGAGACCGTCGACGTTGTGGACAGAGACACGTTGCCCGTCGAGCGCCGCGCCGACATCGACGACCTCGAGCGGCGCTTGAAAGAAGCCGCACGCCTCAATGGTGCAGAGCGTGCGCGTCGCTTTGTGAACGCCCCCACTGGCTTGCGCGAAGCGAGTGCCCACATGCTCGAGCGCGCCAACGATCTCGCGCAGCCACGGCCCGAGCTTGGTCACAACCGTGTGGCCGCCTGCATCGTTGGTCGTCGTCGTTTGACACAGAAGTTGAACCTGGATCGCCGTGCGTTTTTGGTGTCGTACGACCCCACCACCGACGTCGACGGCAGCGTGCTCGTGGCCGCGGTGATGGGTTCAGTCCCCGTCGCCGTGAACATCGGCATGGACTACTACTTCTCGCGCGTTGACCCCGATGGCTTTGGTGCGGGCAGCAAGTTGCCGCTCAACGTCGTGTCGTTGCTGGGTGTCATCACGGGTTCGAAGAGCGATCTGCGCATTGGTCTCGCGCGCCAGATGGTCGAGCTGCACGAGCCGATGCGCATGGTGGTGATGATCGAATGCACGCGCGAGCACATGACCTCGCTCGTCGAGAAACAGCCGCGTCTGCGTCGCCTCTGCTACGGCGCGTGGATGCGTCTGGTGCGCATCGACCCCGACACCGGTGCGCTGGAATGCTGGACCAACGGCGACTTTGTGCCGTGGCGCGACGCCTGGCCCGAGTGGCGTGACGTGTCGTCGTCGTCGTCGTCGTCGTTGTCGTCGTCCGTGTCGCTGTCGCCCATCGCGGCGAAGGCCCCGACCGTTGTCGATCAAGCAGCGCTCACGTCGCTGTTGTTCTCGCCGTCGTTCGATCGGGTGGCGGGGGTGGCGCGATGAATGGACCCCTGCTTGTGGTCGCGGTGATGGCGTGGCTCATGGCCATCCCGGCCGTGCTTGGTGTGTCGTTGCTGGTGATGCGCCCGTTTTCCGACACGTGGCTGAGCCGCCTGGCCACCCTGCACGCCGTTGGCGTGTTTGGCGGCATGGCGTCGTTGCTCGTGTGGTTTGTGGCGCAGCCGTTGTCGTCGGTGGAAATCACCGGGCCGCACATCATCGAGCTTGGCACCTACGAACTTGTGCCGGTGTTGCTGCTCGATCGGCTGTCGCTCACGTACGCGATGCTCGTCGCTGTGGTGTACCCGGTGATCGTGCGCTTCTCGATCCCGTCGTTTCACCGCGAACCGGGTGCTGCGCGTTTCTGGTTTTTGGTGACGCTGTTTGGGGCCGCACTGTGCGTGTTGTCGCTCGCCGGCAGCATCGACGTGCTCTACTTCGGCTGGGAACTCGTCGGCATGAGCTCGGTGATGCTGATTGCGTTTTTTCGCAGCAGCGCTCGCGCCAACGACAACAGCCTGCGCGCGCTTGTGTACTACCGCATCGGCGACGTCTTTCTGCTCTCTGCGGCGGTCTACATCCACGTCGGTTTTCCCAACGCACACATCGCCGAGTTCGCGGCCGATGCCGCAGCGCCCGCCGCGGTGGGCGTGGCGATGTCGCTGTTGATCGCGAGCCTGGCGAAGGCTGCACAGTTGCCGATGTCGCCGTGGTTGCACCGCGCGATGGAAGGACCCGCAGCGTCGAGCGGAATTTTCTACGGCGCGCTCTCGGTGCACCTTGGACCATTTCTGCTGCTGCGCACGGCACCACTGTGGCTGCCCCACGTCGAGGTGCGCGTGGTGATGTTCGCGATTGGCGCGTTGACGGCGCTGTGGGCGTCGCTGGTGGGCCGCACCCGCAACGACGCGAAGACAGCCCTCGCCTACGCCACGATGGCGCAGGTGGGCGTGCTCTACATGGAAATCAGTCTCGGCTTCACCACGTTGGCACTCGTGCACTTGTGGGCCCACGCGGGGTTGCGCACGTGGCAGTTCTTGCGGTCGTCGTCGTTGATTCAAGATTTTCAGGACAACCCCATGTACGGCGTTGGCGCGCGCTCCCGCACACCACCACTGCTCGCGCGCCTGCTGCCGACGTCGTGGCATGAGCGCTTGTACCTCGCGGCCTCGCGGCAGTTCTTCATCGACGGTGCGCAGTTGCTGGCGGTGCGGCCGGTGTTGGCGCTGTTCGCGATGTTGCAGCGGCTCGAAGACCGCGTGTTGGGAGGTGAGCGATGAGCAACGCTGTGGCTGTCGTCGATCACAACGACCCGTTGTCGCTCGTGCCCAACGCTCGTGCTCGCGTGTTGCGCGCGGTGGCTGCTGTGGCGCTGCTGGTGCTGTGGCTGCCCGTCGATCGCGTGGTGACCGCGATGGCGTGGTTGGGCATCGTGGGTTGGGCGATGGTGGCGTCGCGTCGTGTGCCGTGGCTGCTGGTGCTGCCCACCATCGCGGCGGGCGTGCTGCTGGGCTTGCCCGATGCGCCCATGTGGCTGTTGGCGGTGTCGGTGGCGGTGGTTGCAGGTGTGGTCCCCGCCCACCTGTGGATGGAGCAGCTGCGCCGTCGTCTGCCGCCGTCGGACTTCATGGTGTTCGCTGTGGCGCAGCCAGGCGTGGCCCTCGCGATACGCGCGCTCAGCCACTCGGCACTGCACCACTCGGAGCAGGCGATCGAAGTGCTCACCGTGGTGTGCGTGGTGAGTGCCGTGTTGCAAGCCGGGCTGGCGCTCGTGCGCACGTCGGCGTCGCGCTCGGTGGTGGCGGTGGCGTGGTCGCAGGGGTCGTTGTTGCTCGCGGGCGCGTTGGGCGCTGAAGCCGGTGACGCGGCCGCCGTGATGATGGCCATCGGCTGTGGTGCAGGCACGTTGGCGTTGTTGTCGGCGATCGAACAACTGCGTCGTCGTTTCAACGTCACCGAGCTTGCCCCCGACAACGGCCTCGCGCTGTTGGCGCCCACGACGGGGGCGGTGCTGCTCGTGATGGGCTGGTTGTTTGTCGGCTTGCCCGGCGGCGTCACGTTTGTTGCTGAGGACCTGCTGTTTCATGAACTGTTCGAGCACCAACCCGTGCTGACCATCGTGTTCATCTTCGCGTCGAGCATGAACGCGATCGCGTTTTACAAGGTCTACACGGGCCTGTTTGGCGGCGTGCCCCGTCCCGAGGTGGTGAAGGCCGCGCAGCCGTGTTCGCCGCTCGTGACGGCGCTGCTGGTGCTCACGGGCATCGTGCTCGTGTGCGGTGTGGTTCCACAGCTCGTGTTGCACGCGCTGTAGGCGGTGCGCGGCTTCCGGTGGTCAGAGCTGGTACATCGTCGTCATGCACGATGCTTCGCCGCGTTGGATCGTTGTTGGAGCGGTGCTGCTCACGTTCATCACGGGCAGCGTCAATGCGGTGGGCCTGTTGGGCGTGTTTCATGGGGCCACCACGCACGTGACGGGCACGGTCACCAGCGGCGCGTTGGCGCTGCAACAGGGCAACGTCGACGACGCGCTGCGCGCTGCTGGTGTCGTCGCCGCGTTCTTCGCAGGCGCGCTGTGCTCGGGCTTGATCGTTGGTTCGCCCGAGGTCCGACGTGGGCGGCGCTACGGCTGGGCGCTCGTGCTTGAGGCCTTGTTGCTGCTGGTGGCGTGGGGCTTGTTTGCCCGCGGCCACACGGCGGCGGTGGCGTTGGCGGCGATGTCGGCGGGGCTGCAAAACGGCATGCTGACGACGTGGAGCGGGGCTGTGTTGCGCACCTCGCACCTCACGGGCGTGGTCACCGATCTCGGCGTGAACCTCGCCTTCGCGTTGCGCGGCAACGACCGACGGCGTGAACTCAAGGTGCACGCCGCGCTGTTGTCGGGGTTCTTTCTCGGCGGTGTGGCGACCTCGGCGCTGTGGGCCACCCTCGGCTACGGCGTGTTGGCGGTGCCGGTGGTGCTGTGCTTGCTGGCGGCCAGCGGGGCATCGATCCTGCGTCAGCAGGCGTAGCCGCCGTCAAAACACCTCTTCGCCACCGAGCTCACTTTGGCGAAACAGCGGCAACACCACGTCGAGAAAGCTGGTGCTGCAGATCGAGCCCACCAGGCTGTCCGCGTTCATCTGCCGGGCGAGCTTGATGTAGCGGTCGGCGCTGTCAGCCGTGCAACAGTTCTCTTCTGAAGTGCATCTGTTGCCGGTGCCGAAGACCGGCGCGCAGATGCTGCTCACGCTGCCGTCGCCGGTTGCGATGCACGCGGAGGCCTCCATCCCGCCGTCGGTTTCGATCGCACCACCAATTACGCTGACGAGCACGTCGCTGGTGCGACCCGACAACACGAGGCGCGCGAGCATGTCGTGGTAGCTCTGCACCGTCGCGAGCTCATTGGCACGGCTGACGCAGTTGCGTGTGTCGTAGTCCAAAAACAGACTGACAAACTCACCGGGGCCTTGGGGTTCGTTCTCGAGTTCGTTTGGGAACCCAGTGGCGCCATCGCGGTGGCTGCAGTCGTCTTCGTCGGCGACAAACACAACGACGAGGCGACCGTTGTTGCGCAGAAAGCCATCGAGGTCGTTTTCGCAGCCGGGCGCGCGGCGGCTGTCGGGATCGAGGAACACCTCGACCGCATCCAGGCCGCGCTCGATCGACGAACCGTAGGTGCCAACACCAGCGATGGCGGCGGAGAACGTTTTTGCGATGTCGTCGTCGCTGGTGATGACGCCCGGTCCCTGCAGGCAGCCGCGCATCGTGGTCGGCTCGTGGACGTTGGTGTGGTCCAGTCCGGCCGAGAACCGCTCGTCGTACAGGCCGACGTCGGTGGTGATCACACCCAGATGAAAGTCGCCGTCCATCGCCGCCAACAGCTGGCTCAAGCCGCACACCGCTGCGAGGTCGTCGAAGGTTTGGCGGTCAGGGTTTCTGTACTGCTCGGGCACATTGGTGACATCGGTGATCGGGCAGGCTTCATTGAACACCGAGCGCAGCAACTGGGCGTGCTCGTTCTCCATCGACGCTGAGTTGTCGACGACGAACAGCACATCGAGCGGACGCTCCACCGCCAACGCCCGCGGCCGGTTTGGTGCTGGACCCTGCAGGTCGTACTCGACCGTGCACGACGACGACAACGCCAACGACAGCGACAACAACGACGCGCTCGACAAACGACGCATACAACTTCCCCCGTGCTGACGACGTGCACCGCCATCTGCGGCGCGACATCGTGGTGTGTCTGGTGTTTGGTGCGCGTGGCGAGATCTGTCAGTGCATTCGCCAGTGCATTCGCCGATGCGTTGCACTCAGAGCGCAAACACGCGTGTCGGGGCAGGGGCCTCGTCGAGGACGTTGCGCACCGATGGCGGCGCGTCTTGCAGCAGCATCGCCAGCCGCGCGCGTGTCTTGCGCGACAGCGTTGCCGACAGTCGCGTCAGCAGATGCAGCAGCCACGCCGCATCGAGCAGTCCGTACTGCACGGCGTGGGTGACGAGCGCGATGGCGTGCTCTTCCGTTGCGAGCGCAGCAACGCGGAGCAGCACGTCGGGGGCCGGACCGGGGCGCGCGCTGACAGCGGTGTGGCGTCGAAGCTGCACGTGCAGCAGCGCGCGTTGCACGGTGTTGCTGGCACTGTTCGCGTCGACGTCATCAAGTGCGCGCTCGACGGCAGCGCAGAAACCCGGGGTGCTCTGGACACGTGCAGCAGCCGCAATCAGCACCATGTGGGCCACCGTGCGCGCCTCGCCGACGACGGGGGACTGCACAAGTGCCAGCACGAGGTCATCGAAATCACCGGGCGAGAGACTCGACACGCCAGACACGCCGTCGAGCAGCTGGTGCCAATCGCCGGCCATCAGGGGGTGCTGCAGCAACACGGGCACACCGGGCCAGTGCAGCCAGGCTGACGACGACAACGCGCCCCGGTCACCCGCCGGCAGCATGCATTCACACACCGCCAGACCTGCCCGTTGCGCCGCGCGAAACAGCCCGAGCAGCGCGGCAAGGGGAGTGGGCGCACCGGCCGCGAGCGCGCGATGGAGTGTGTCGGCGGCTTCGGCTGCTTGTGCCGGCGAGAACCACGCGCCACAGCTGGCGTTGTCGTCGTTGTCGAGCCGCGTCGACACAGCTGCCGCGACCGTCTTCGGCACGTACGGCGCCAGCACCGAGCGCATCGAGCCGTACTCGAGGCCCGACAGCGCCGCCTGCACGTCGTCGGGCATGTGCAGCGGCACGTGGGTGACGGCGATGTTGCGCAGCACCAGGTCGGGCAACGCGCGCGCGGCGTTCTCAAGGAGTCGCGCAACGATGGCGCGTGCAGCAACCGCCGGGGCCTTCGTGCGCTGCGAGAAGGCCTGCGCCAACACGTCGTCGAGCGGTGCCTGGCCCGGTGGGCGCCGTGGCATCGCCATGTCGGCGAGTGCTGCTTCGGCCGCGTCGAGGTTCACGAGCTGCAAACGTGTTTGAAAACCCATGGGCGGTTGTTCCGGTGGTACGCCTCGCCGTCAACAGCGCTGCACGTGACGAGACGCAGAGCCGCCTGGAACTCAGGGCGTGCGCGCCGGTGGTGCGACCGCCGCTTGCACCCGTGCGGTCAACAAGCTGTCGGGGAAGCGCGCAAAGAACGTCGTCGACAACGACGCTGCGGCCTCGGGCAAGCCCGCGCGCGCCAGGGCGATCACGCGCAACGCCAGCCGCTCCTCGGCAAACCGCGTCGACGCCGCATCGCGGTCGAGGCCATCGAGCATGCTCAAGGCGCGTTGCGCGTGGCCCGCTGCCAACGTGTCGCGCACGACGGCCAGCGCTGCGACCTCGTCGAGCTCGACGTGGGCATCACCCTCGACGTGCGCGGGTTCGGCTTGAACTGCAGCAACAGCGACCGCTGCATCGCGCGGCCGACGAGCGCTGTGCACGGGTTCGTCGACGACGACGACAGCTGGTGCTTCGGTAACGACCGCTGTGGCATCGAGCGCTGTGGCATCGAGCGCTGTGGCATCGAGCGCTGTGGCATCGAGCGCTGTGGCATCGAGCGCTGTGGCATCGGCCGCGGGTGGTGACGGCGCGAGTGGCACGACCGGCGCAGCAGACACTGCGGGTGCTGTGCTCGTCGTGTTCGTCGCTGTTGTCGTCGTCACCACCGTCGGCTCGTCGTGCGCGGTGAGTGCTGTCCCCACAACACCCACCGATGCCCCCACCCCCATCACCCCCATCACCCCCATCACCCCCACTGCCACTTTGAACACCACTGCCGACGTGAACGATCCCACCGTCGTCGCGGCTGTTGCTGTTGCTGTTGCCGTTGCTGTTGCTGTTGCTGTTGCTGTTGCCGCGGTGGCCCCACCGGTCGAGGCGATGCTCGACGACGCGGCGGCCGTGCTCGCGGCTGTGCCTGCACCGATCACGGCGGCAGCGCCCACGGTCATCACGACACGCGCCAACAACCGGCGCTCGGCCGACGCCGACAACGCGGGCCCCGTGGTGTGATCGGCGAGCAGTGCGCGCAGGTGGGGCGGCAGGTCGTCGTCGACGTCGTCGGTGGAGAGCGGGTCGTTGAGGGTCATGGGTGACTCCCGCCCAAACGCGCCACCGCGCGGGCAAACGCCAGCCGCGCCAGGCGCAGCCGCGAGTACAGCGTGTTCAGCGGCGCTTCGAGCACGCCGACGCAATCGGCGACCGCGACGCCTTCGAGCTCGTGCAACACGAGCACAGCCCGTTGCTCGAGCGGTAACGTCGACAACGCCGCTTGCACGAGGGCCTGCTGCTGCTGCCGGTGCACGAGCGCGAACCCGTCGATCGCTTCGACATCGACGGCGTCGTCGGCCCCTTTGGCGGCGGCCGCGGTGGGCTCTTCGCGCGTGACGGCGTGCTTGCGGCGACGATCGAGGGCGGTGCGAAAGCAGATGCCAAACAACCAGGGCCGCAGCGGACGTTGCGGGTCGTAATCGGCGAGCTTTCTGTGCACGACCACGAACACGTCGTGGGCCACGTCTTCGAGGTCGCGGTCGGGCACGCCCAGCCGCCACAACGCGCGCCACACCCAGCGCACCTGGGCGGCGTAGATGTCGGTGAATGTTGGTGCAGGTGCCCGCACTGTGTCGCTCACGCGCTCGCCCGCGTCCCCGCTCGACACGAGCGACGACGTCAACACCGCAGCAGTGGCAGAGGCAGCACGCGACACCCTTCCTGTTTGGGCCATGCGCGTAGATCTGTCACGGCGATCGCGATGCCGTGGGCCGTGAAGTCTGCTAAGCGCTCGCGCAGATCAGACAGATCAGACCCGCCGCTCCGCCGCCGATCAAAGACACCCTCTGAACGTTGCCGCCTGGCACATCAGTACCCTTCAGCGCTGCTCGACAAGACGCGAAATCCATGTACCTCAGCCCCGAATTCGCCTGCGCTTTTTTGGTGTTGTTTCCCGTCTACTGGGCGTTGGGTCAGCGCGTCAGCGTGCAGAACGTGTTGCTGCTGGTGTTCTCGTACGCCTTCTACGGCGGCCTCGACCTGCGCCTGCCGCTGACCCTTGGCGTTTTTTCGCTGGCGGTGTTTGGCTTTACCCGCTTGATCGGCGCCGCTGCTGGGGTGTGGAAACGCCGCTGGCTTACCCTCGGGATTGTGTTGTTGGTCGGCTATCTCGCGGCGCTGAAATACTATCTCCCGCTGCGCGATGCGGTGTCGCCGTGGTTGGCGGGCCAGGGCGGTGTGGTCGATCGGCTGCTGTCGCTGGAACTGCTGGTGCCGGTGGGCGTGTCGTTCTTCACGTTTCAGGCGATTGCGTTGCTCGTCGGTTGCTTCCGCCAGACCCCCGGCTGCGAGCGACCCGGTTTCGTCGAGACCACGCTGTACCTCGCGTTTTTCCCCACCATCGTCGCTGGCCCCATCTGTCGTCCCGAGCAGTTGCTGCCGCAGCTGCGCGCCCCCCGCACGTTTGAGCAGCCGCTGCCGGCACTGGGCCTCGTGGTGCGCGGCTTGTTCAAGAAGCTGGTGGTGGCGTCGTGGCTGGCGTCGACGTGGGTCGACCCGCTGTTCGCCGCCCCCGACGCGTACAACGGTATTGAGCTCGTGCTGGGGGCGTGCGCCTACGCGGTGCAGATTTACGTCGACTTCAGCGGGCTCACCGACCTCGTCACTGGCATTGCCCGCCTGCTGGGGTTTCGCCTCGCCGACAACTTTGCCTTGCCGTACCTCGCTGATGGTCCGCGCGAGTTCTGGCACCGCTGGCACATCTCGCTGTCGACGTGGATTCGCGACTTCATCTACATCCCGCTCGGGGGCAGCCGACGTGGCCGTCCGCGCACGCAGTTCAACCTGCTGGCGGCGATGGTGCTGTCGGGGGCCTGGCACGGCGCGGGCCTCAACTACATCGTCTGGGGAGCGCTGCACGGGCTCGCGTCGATCGCGGCGGGGCTGTGGCCAAAGCACCTGCACCTGCCGCGCGCGTTGGGCATCCCGGCGACGTTTGCGTTCGTCACCTTCGCGTGGATCTTCTTTCGCGCCCCCGACCTGGCTTCGGCCCTCGCCTATCTCAAGGCCATCGGCGACCTCTCGAAACCCTTCACGCTCGACGTGATCGGCGGCCTGCTGCTGCTCGTCGGCTTCTTTGTCGCGCAGGTGGCTGCTTCACGCCTGCGCACCCCCACCGTTGTCTTTCACCTCGCGTGGCCCCTGCAGTTTGCGCTCCTCACGCTTGGCGTGTGGGTGTGCATCGAGCTTGGGCCATCCGGCATCCCCGACTTCATCTATGCCCGCTACTGACCCCACCGCTCGCCCCACGGCGCGAAAGAAGTCGACGGTGAAGCCTTCTCGCGTCACCGGCGCGGACGTTGCTGCGCCCACGCCGCCCGCCGCCCGCGTGCCGCTCACCAGCGTTTCTCTCGAGCGGCACCCCGAGCCACAACCCGCACCGCCGGCACCTGCACCGATCGCGGTCTCGAGGCTGTCGGCGCGCCACCCGTTCGGCGCCACGCTGCTGTTGGCGGCGGTGTGCCTGACGGTGGTGGGCATCAAGTGGCCCGCCCTCGTCAGCTACGTGTGGCAGCGGCATCACGTGTACCTGCCGGTCGCCGACGGCCTGCCCGAGGTGCGCTTGCCCGGCGAGCTCGCAGCCCGCACCGCCGACACCCACGCGCAGCTCACCGCCCTCGCCAACACGCTGCTCCCGCTCGGCTCCCCCTCTCCATCCATGGAGAGGGGGGTGGGGGGTGAGGTTCCGTCGCCCACC
>JBIKRQ010000068.1:0-21325 GCA_044349155.1 Myxococcota bacterium | reverse complement strand
CGAGGCGCTGACCGCCGAACTGCGCCTTACCACCGAGCGGCTGCTGGGTGACGAGCGAGTAGGGGCCGATGCTGCGGGCGTGGATCTTGTCATCGACGAGATGGTGCAGCTTGAGCATGTACAAGATGCCCACGGTGACGTCGTGGTCGAAGGGCTCGCCGGTGCGGCCGTCGAACAGGATCGACTGACCGCTGCGATCGCGGTTGCCGAGTTCGAGCAGGTCGCGGATTTCGGCTTCCTTGGCGCCGTCGAAGACCGGGGTGGCCATGTGGACACCCTTCTTCAACTTCTTCACCAGGCGGCCGAGGTCCTTGTCGTCGAGCTTCTTGACGAGCTCCTTGTGGGTGCCCTCGTGCAGCGCGCGGTCAAGGATGCCCTTGATCGCCGCAGCGCCTTCGCCCTCTTCAAGCATCTGGTTGACGCGCTCGCCGATGCCCTTGCTGGCCCAACCGAGGTGGGTCTCAAGGATCTGCCCGACGTTCATGCGCGACGGCACGCCCAGCGGGTTGAGCACGATGTCGACCGGCGTACCGTCGGCGAGGTACGGCATGTCTTCCTGCGGAAGCACACGCGAGACCACACCCTTGTTGCCGTGGCGACCGGCCATCTTGTCACCGGGCTGCAGCTTCCGCTTCACCGCGATGTAGACCTTCACCATCTTAATCACGCCCGGCGCGAGGCCGTCGTCGCCCTTCTTGAGGCGCTCGATCTTCTCACCGAAGGCGGTGCGAACCATCTCGGTCTGGTCCGTCATCGTCTTGATGATGCGGCGAACGCGCTCGAGGAGTGCTTCGTCGGAGATCGGGATCGTGCCGTAGTACTTCCAGTCGATCGCATCGAGCAGGGCGTTGTCGAGGGTGTCGCCCTTCTTGAGCAGCACCTTACCCTTGTCGTCGACGAGCTTGTTCGTCGTCACCTGCTCACGCAGCAACGAACGCACGCGCTCGAGGGCCGAGTTGCGGATGATGCGGACTTCGTCGTTCTGGTCCTTCAGCAGCTTGGCTTCGTCTTCGTCTTCGATCGACTGGGCGCGGGTGTCCTTGTCGATGCCCTTGCGGGTAAAGACCTTCGCGTCGATGACCGTGCCGTAGGTACCAGGAGGCATGCGCAGCGAGGTGTCGCGCACGTCGCCAGCCTTCTCGCCGAAGATGGCTCGCAGGAGCTTCTCTTCGGGGCTGAGCTGGGTCTCACCCTTCGGCGTGATCTTGCCGACGAGGATGTCGCCAGCCTTCACATCGGCGCCGACGCGGATGATGCCCGCTTCGTCGAGGTCCTTCAGCGCTTCTTCGCCCGCGTTGGGGATGTCGCGCGTGATTTCCTCGGGCCCGAGCTTGGTGTCGCGAGCAACGGCCTCGTACTCCTCGATGTGGATCGAGGTGAAGAGGTCTTCCTTCAGGATGCGCTCGCTGATCAGGATCGAGTCTTCGAAGTTGTAGCCCTGCCACGGCATGAAGGCGACGGTGACGTTGCGGCCGAGGGCCAGGTCACCACACTCCGTCGACGGACCGTCGGCGACGACATCGCCCGGCTCGACGACATCACCAACCTGCACGATCGGCTTCTGCGTAAAGCAGGTCGACTGGTTGGAGCGCATCCACTTGTTGAGCTTGTAGATGTCGACCTGGCTACCAGCGTCGTCCACCGAAGCCTGGTGCACACGCACAACGACACGGGTGGCGTCGACGTAGTCGATGACACCGGCGCGCTTGGCGATGGTGCAGACACCCGAGTCACGAGCGATGTTGAGCTCCATGCCGGTGCCCACGAGGGGCGCGTCGGAACGGAGCAACGGCACCGCCTGACGCTGCATGTTGGCACCCATCAGCGCGCGGTTGGCGTCGTCGTTCTCGAGGAACGGGATCAAACCGGCGGCGACCGAAACCAGCTGCGACGGCGAAACGTCCATCAGCGTGATCTCTTCGGGCTTCTGCATCGTCGTCTCGCCGGCGTGGCGGCACTGCACGAACGACTCGGTGAAGTTGCCCTTGGCATCGATCGGCGAGTTCGCCTGCGCGATGACGTGGGACTCTTCCTGCAGCGCCGTGAAGTACTCGACGTCGTCGGTTGCGCGGCCATCGCTGACCTTGCGGTATGGCGTTTCCACGAAGCCGTACTCGTTCACCTGGGCGAACGTCGACAGCGACGAGATAAGACCGATGTTCGGACCTTCAGGCGTCTCGACGGGGCAGATACGACCGTAGTGCGTGGTGTGCACGTCGCGGACTTCGAAGCCCGCGCGCTCACGCGTGAGACCGCCTGGCCCGAGGGCCGAGAGGCGACGCTTGTGCGTCACTTCCGACAGCGGGTTGGTCTGGTCCATGAACTGCGACAGCTGCGAGCTGCCGAAGAACTCCTTGACCACCGCCGCGACGGGCTTGTGGTTCACGAGTTCTTGCGGGGTCTGCGCCTCGATCTCCTGAACGCTCATGCGCTCTTTGATCGCGCGCTCCATGCGCACCAGGCCCACACGGAACTGGTTCTCGAGGAGCTCGCCCACGGCGCGGACGCGGCGGTTGCCGAGGTGGTCGATGTCGTCGACCGCGCCGCGGCCGTTGCGCAGCTCGATGAGGTACTTGACCACTTCGAGGATGTCGCGCTTGGTGAGCACGCGGTTGCTGAGGGGCTCTTCGATGTTGAACTTGTGGTTCAGCTTCAAGCGGCCAACCTCAGAGAGGTCGTAGCGCTCGGCGTTGAAGAACAGGTTCTGAAACAGGTTCTCGGCGGTCTCGAGGGTCGGCGGATCGCCTGGGCGCAGGCGGCGGTAGATCTCGAGGATGGCCTCTTCGCGCGAGTTGACCTTGTCGATGACGAGGGTGTCGCGGAGGAACGGACCGACGTTCAGGCCGTCGATGAAGAGGACCTTGACCTCTTTGTAGCCAGCCTTGCGGAGGTCTTCGAGCTTCTCGATCGTGAAGGCTTCGTTGGCTTCGGCGAAGACTTCGCCGGTGTCCATGTTCACGATGTCTTCGGCACAGATGAGGCCAGCGACCTCGTCATCAGCGAGGCCGAGGGTGTCCATCCCCGCCTCTTTCATGCGCTTCAGGGCACCCTTGGTGAACTTGCGGTTCTTCTTGACGATGACTTCCTTCGACTCCGGGTCCTTGATGTCGCGCGTGGCACGCTGACCTTCAAGCAACGCGTAGTCGATGACCTTGGCGAACTTGCCCTTGCCTTCGAGCAAGAGCGTTTCGCTCTTGAAGTAGTACGCAAGGAGCTCTTCGGCCGAGTAGCCGAGGGCCTTGAGCAGCACCGTGGCGGGGAACTTCCGGCGACGATCGATGCGGCAGTAGAGGATGTCTTTGTGGTCGAACTCGAAGTCGAGCCACGAGCCGCGGTACGGGATGATGCGCGCGTTGTAGAGCAGCTTGCCGCTGGCGTGCGTGCGGCCCTTGTCGCTGTCGAAGAACGCGCCAGGCGAGCGGTGCAGCTGGCTGACGACGACGCGCTCGGTGCCGTTGATGATGAACGTGCCGTGCTCGGTCATGAGCGGAATTTCGCCGAAGAAGACTTCGGTTTCCTTCACGTCACGGATCGACTGCGTGCCCGAGACTTCGTCCTTGTCCCACACGACGAGGCGGATGGTGACGACCATCGGAGCGGCGAACGTCATGCCACGGCTGCGGCACTCGTCGACGTCGTACTTGGGCTTCTGCAGCGAGTAGCTCTCGAACTCGAGGCTGGCGACTTCGTTGTAGTCGCGGATCGGGAAGACGGAGTTGAACACGGCCTGGAGGCCGAGGTTCTCACGGCGCTTCGGGTCCGTCGTCAGCTGGAGGAACTTCTCGTAGCTCCGGCGCTGGATGTCGATCAGGTTCGGAACCGGGACGAGGCTCCGAATCTTCGCGAAGTTCTTGCGGAGCGAAAAGTTCTGCTGGATCGCGGTGGGCATGTAAGCACGTCCTCGACGACGAGAATCACCAGTGACACCAACCCCTCCGATCGTCTCGTCCCTGTCTGGGGCGAAAAGCGGCCGGCCGGGTTGTGGCACGGGTTTTGGTAAAGCTGGCCTGCGGCTTAGGAGATCAATGTTCGAGTGTCAAGTGGCCGAGCGATGTCAAGAAACGGCGCAAAATCAAAGATTTGCGGGTTTCGCTGGCGCATAGCGTTAGCAGCGCTGTCGACGAGCGCGGTTCTAGCGGTGATCTGTGCAGGATCGCGGCGGACCGCCCCCCTACGACGCTTCGCCAAGCGACGAAGCGTGTGGAGGTGTCAGGCGTTCTCGTGCGGCAGCCGCAAGCGGGCGGCGAGGCGCTGCCAGGTGTCGTCGAGTGCTTCGTTCAACACCTTCACGTCACCAAACACGGGAAGGAAGTTCACGTCGCCCTTCCACCGCGGCAAAACGTGCCAGTGGCAATGTGCCGCAATGCCGGCGCCCGCTGCTGCACCCACGTTCATGCCCACGTTCAAGCCGTCGGGCCGGTAGACCTCGCGGACGGCGGCGATGGTTTCGCGCAGCAGGTCTTGCGTGGCCGTGAACGTTTCGGGTTCGAGTTCGTCGAGGTGCTCGACGTGGGCCCGTGGCACGACCATCACGTGGCCGTTGCTGTAGGGGAACTTGTTGAGGATGACGAAGGCGCGCTCGCGGACGGTGACGACGAACCGGCGCAGGTCGTAGGCGTACCGGTTGGGCTCGTCGGAACCCGCAGGAACGGGAGCGCCGGGCGGCAGCACGTAGTCGCAAAAGATGCAGCCCGAGGGAGACTCGACGACGTCGTTCTTGGCGTTGCCCTTCACATAGGCAAGGCGCCACGGCGCATACATGCGATCCATGAGAAGCGGCTCCGCAGTCAGGCAGTTGAACCCTCGGAGAAGCCGTTGGGCTTTTCCCGAGGTGAACGTTGGGGTGGCGCCAGTCTCGTGAAGGACATCGCTGTTCGCTTCCGTGGCAGAAGCCGAGCGGCGAATTGAGCCTCGGAGAGAAACCCGCTTTGGGGTTTGTCGATGAGGCGAGTCTCCTGAGGGGCGGGCGGGGAAACTTCCCCGCCGATCAATTGAGCCTCGAAGAGAAAACCGGCTTTGCGGTTTTGTCGCCGAGGCGAGTCTCTTAGGGGCGGGCGGGGAAACTTCCCCGCCAATCAATCAGGCGGGCGTCGACGCCGTGAGCTCGTTGACGCGCTCGCGGAGCTCTTTGCCGCAGGTGAAGAACGGCACGTGCTTCTGCGGGACGCTGACCTTGACGTCGGGCTTGCGCGGATTTCGGCCTTCGCGGGCGCGGCGCTTCTTGGCGATGAACGAGCCGAAGCCACGGATTTCAATGCGGTCGCGACGGACGAGGGCGTCGGTCATGGCCTTGAAGATGGTCTCGACGACGATCTCGACGTCGCGCTTGGACATGCCGGGCATCTGCCGCGCAACCTCTTCGATGAGTTTGCTTTTCGTCATTGAACCACCACCCTCTCGCCCGCTTGCCCGCGGCACCAGTCGGTCGTTAGCCCGCTTGGGGCCTGATGGGCAAGCGGCTGATTCTCTTTCACTTTCTGGACACGGTTCCAGTGTGGTGCTTTCGCCATAGTTTGTGGCGCGCAAACCATGGACAACACGCGCACGCGTCCGCGCAACGGGAGAGCTGGCCCGTTGCAATGCGACGGCAGGCTTCAGCGGCGGGCGAGGCGCGGGATTGCTGCTTCGAACTCGGCCGCGAGCTCCAGGCGCTCGCTGGCGTACCGGCCGGTGGCGGCCCCGCGAAGGAGTGCGGCGGCTTCAGCCAGGGTGCGGCCGTCGGCGTGGGGCGAGTGGCGCAGCACCTCGGCCGCAAGGGCGACGGCGACGGCGGTTTGGGCATCGTCGTCGAGGTCGTTGGCCTGCTCGTGCAGGACCGATGCGGTGATCGGGACGCTGATCTCTTCGGCGCGGGTGCCGCGGGGCTTCTTTGCGCGCACCGAGACGGTGCCGAGGTTGGCGTACGGCGTCGACGACGGGGCGACCAGTTCGAGTTCGTACAGGGCCGTGACGGCGTGGCCGGAGCCGATCTCGCCGGCGTCCTTCTTGTCGTTGCGGAAGTCGGCGTCGGCGACGTCGCGGTTCTCGTAGCCGAGCAGGCGGTAGCGGCTGACGATGTCTTTGTTCCAAGCCACCTGGATCTTCACGTCCTGCGCGATGGTTTCGATGGTGCCGTTGAGCTCGTCGACGAAGAAGCGTTCGGCGGTCTTGTCGTCGGCGATGTACGTGTAGTTGCCGTTGCCCGCGTCGGCGAGGTGCTCCATCAGGTGATCGTTGTAGTTGCCAGTGCCGAAGCCCACCGTCGACATCATCACGCCCTCAGACACGTAGCCCTTGATCGCCTTGAGCATGTCGTCGTGCGAGGTGCGGCCGATGTTGGCGTCGCCGTCAGACAGCACGACAACGCGGGCGCTCCGGCCGCCGCCAAGCTGCTTCTGCGCCTCGCGGTAGGCGAGCTGCATGCCGCTGTCCATGTTGGTGCCACCGCCCGAACTCAGGCGATCGATCGCTTCGTGGATGCTGCGCTTGTTGCTGACTGACGTCGTCGGCAACACCACACCGGTGCTGCCGGCGTAGGTGACGATCGCGAGCGAGTCATCGGCGCGGAGGGCATCGACCATCATGTGCATGGCGCGGCGGGCGAGGGGCAGCTTGTCAGCAGCCTGCATCGACCCCGACACGTCGACGAGAAAGACGAGGTGGGTTGGGCCGCGCTCGGCGTTGCTGATGGTCTTGCCCTGCAGCGCCACGCGCACGATGTGCTTGCCGCGGCTGATCGGCGACGCCGCGCCATCGACATGAACGGCGAATGGCACCGACGATGACGACGACGGTGGCGCGTACGAGTAGTGCATCGCATTCACCCACTCCTCGACGCGCACCGCGGCATCGGGTGGCAGGGCGCCGTGCTGCAGCGAGCGGCGGGCGAACGTGAACGAGCCGGTGTCGACGTCGGCGGCAAACGTCGACAGCGGATCGGTGGCGGTGACCACAAACGGGTTTGTTCCGGCGTGGACAAACGTTCCGCCTGCGAGGTCGGGCATTGGTGGTGCGTCGTCGGCGACGATGCCGCTCACATCACCACGCTTGCCAAGCATCGCTGGTGCACGCTCCTCCGCCTTCGCCTTCGTCTTCGCATCGCGAATGGCCTCGTCTTTTGACGCGCTTGCCGTTGAGGGTGACGCAGCGACGACCTGCGCAGGCATCCCAGGCGGGGCAGGCGGTGGCGGTGGAGCCTCCGCGGGCGACGGCGACGAGAGGGCTGCAGTTTGCGGCTCGCTGCTCGCACACGATGCACACGACACGGCGACAACAGCAGCAAGCAGGCGGGGCAGGGGACGCAGCACGGAACACCTCGGTTGTGGCGGGTGTTGAAGAAACGGACACGAGCGACGGGCGGTCTATGGTGCGCGCATGATCTGGATCTGGATGCTCGCTGTCGTCGTGTCAGGTGCCGTGCAGGCTGCTCCCTTGCCCCAGCACGCTGCTGCGCGTGCCGCCCTTGTCGCCCATGATGCCCCGGCCGCGTTGCAGGCGTTGGCTGCTGAACCCGTCGCTGTTGAGGTGGTGCCGGGTCTCTATGGGCGCGCGGCTCGCTTGCGTGGCGACACCGCTGAGGCTTGTCGCGCGGCCACCGTCACCGTCGACGGTGCGGCCCACGTCGTCGCCCGCGCCCGCTGCGCACGCGATCCGGTGGCGGCACTTGCCGCTACGCCGTCGCTCGCCGTCGCCATGCTGGTCGTCAACGACGATGCGCTGATGGACACGCTGGAAGCCTCGACGTCGTCGGCAGTGGCGACGGTCCTCGCACCGGCGATTGAGCTGCCCGTGGTCGCCTTTGGTGCCGAGGCCCGCACACGAATGGCGAGGTTGTTTGTGCTGCTCCAACGTGCTGGTGGGCCAACGTCCGAGCGCGCGCGCCAGCGTCTGCTCGACGAGTTGCCCGAGCAGCCTGCTGCCCTTGAAGCACTCGCTGCGGTGGGTGAAGCGGGACGTTCTGTGAACGCGCGCGTTCGTCGCGCGAGCACCCTCGAGCGCCTGCAGAAGAACGCCGAGGTTGTGCAACTCGTTGGCGACCTGGTCGACACATCGTGCGAAGCAGCGCTGCTCGTGGGCAAGGCCGAACGCAAGTTGCGGCACTACCAGGCGTCGCGGCGGGCGCTGCAGTTGGCGACCGCGGAGCGCTGTGGCGAGGTGGCGAAGAAGGCGCAGTATCTCGAGGCCAAGGTCGCGACGATCCAGAAGGGCGCGTCGGCCGAGAAGGTGGCACGCGCCTTCGTGTCCCGCTGGAGCACCGATCCCCTCGTCGACGATGTGTTGCTGTGGTTGGCCGAGGTGCTGCACGCCCGCGGCAACGGCGCAGAAGAGCAAGCAGTGTTGCGGCAGATCATTGGCGATCACGTCGACGGCGACATGGCCGATGAGGCGCGCTTTCGTCTGGCGATGCTGCTGGCGGGTGAGCACAACACGTCGGCCGCAAGCGCGTTGTTGGCTGATGCCAGCGAGAGTCTGCTTCGTCGAAATGGTCCGCCCGTTGAGCGCGATCGCGCGCGCTACTGGCACGCTCGTCTTGCCTTCGCACCCGAGCTGACGTCGTGGACCGCTGCCGCAGACCAGCGCGAAGGGCGCGTCCTGCTCACCGCGTTGGCGACGGAACGGCCGGCATCGTTTTACGGACGCATGGCGTCGCTCGTTGTTGGCGGCGCACCCGTGTCGTTGCCACGGACCTTGATCGTCGACGTGGCCGTGCCGGCGGCGCTGCAGGCTGATGGGCTGTGGAAGCAGGCGATGCTCGCGGCCACGCAGGGCTATGACGACGAGGCCGCGACGTTGTTGGCGGGCGTGAGCACCGGGCGTGGCGACATCGAGGCCGCCATGGCGATCGCTGACGTGTTCGCCCAGGTGGGCCGCGCCGATCTCGCCCACCGCAGCCTGCGCGATCGGGGGTTTGCACAGCTGACCGGCGCACCGTCGTCGACGGCCTCGGCACAGCAGTGGTCGTTGGCCTGGCCCCGTGCGTGGGCGAGCGAACTCACCGCTGCGGCGACCGCGTTCAAGGTGCCACCGCCGTTGTTGATGGGGCTCGCCCGCGAGGAGAGCGCCTTCGACGCCAACGTCGTGTCATGGGCTGGAGCCGCCGGCTTGTGTCAGTTGATGCCACCGACCGCCGCCGACGAAGCGCGCAGCATGAAACACGCGCCACCGACGACGGAGGAACTTGTTGATCCCGCCTTCAACGCGCGGTTGGGCGCGAGCCACCTGGGGCGTCGACTGCGCGGCATGCGTCATCCGTTCATGGCGATCGCCGCCTACAACGCTGGCCCCGGTTCGGTGGCGAAGTGGATGCCGGCGCCGGGCGAGACCTGGCCCGTCGACATCTGGGTGGAGCGCATCCCCGTCGACGAAACCCGCAACTACGTGAAGAAGGTGACGGGCAGTTGGGTCACCTACGCGTTGCTGGACGGTGGCGAAGTCAGCTTCGGCCTGACCATTTCGGGGCGCTGATCTGCTCGTGTACAGGTTTTGCCACGCGTTTGCGGCAAATCGCCATGAGTAAAATCAAGGGGTTACGACGTTTGTGTCCGCGCGAAGATGTAGGACATGGGCAGAACCTGGACAAGGTCGTGACCGGTCCAGGGCACGCGGCATCGAACCGCCGTGATGCTTTCGCCGCTCGACCAACCAGCCCCTGTCGCCATCATTGGTGGCGGACCCGCCGGTGCGATCGCGGCGATTGAACTCGCCAGGCATGGTGTGTCGACGCTGGTGGTTGATCCGCGCGGCCTGCAGGCATCGTCGAACACCCTGTGTGCCTTCGCCGATCAAGTGCCGTCGGCGTTCATTGCTGAGCACTTCGAGCGCACCCTCGTCGTCACCGACCATGGCAGCGTCGACGTCCAGCGCCCATACGCCCGACTCGATGCCCATGCGTTGAGCGCTGCTGCACAGGCGACAGCGACGGTGCGTAGGGCTTCAGTCGCAGGGATCGCGCCGCATGGCCGCGGTGTCCTGCTTGCTGGTGGCGACGTGTTGAACGCGTCGTTTGTCGTCGACGCCTCCGGGCACACCCCTGCACTCGTGCGGCGCACGCAAGCAACGACGGCGCTGCAGTCGGCGTTTGGCCTCGTCGTTCGTGGGCGCGATGCGGCAGTACCTCCGGGCACGGCGCTGTTCATGGACTGGCGAAGTGCTGGCGTCGACGACGGCGGGCCTCCATCATTTTTGTACGCATTGGCCGGTCACGATGGTCGGCTGCTGCTTGAAGAGACCACGCTCGCGTCGACATCGGCGGTGCCCTTCGAGCTGCTGGAGCGACGGCTGCGGGCGCGCCTGGCTCGACGCGGCACGGTGATCGACGAGGTCGTCGACGTCGAGCGCGTGTGTTTCCCGATGGGCGGAGGGCTGCCACGTGCAGGCCAAGAGGTCGCGGCCTTCGGTGCGGCAGCAGGCCTTGTCATGCCGGTATCGGGGTACTCGATCGCGCGCGCGTTCGAAGCGGCGGGGCCGTTGGCGACGACGATCGTCGATGGGCTTCGCGCAGGGCAAGTCGCCACGCAGATCGCCGCAGATGTGACGAACAAGCAGTGGCCGCGAAGCACTCAACATCTGCGCACGTTGCAACGCTTCGGCATGTCGGCGCTGTGCTCGTTTGACGCCGTCGACGCCAACGCGTTCTTCGCTGCGTTCTTTGCCCTGCCAGCGGACCTGTGGCGCGGCTTCTTCGACGGCACCGGCAGCGTTGCCGATGCGCAGCGGACGATGTGGCAGCTCTTTCGGCAGGTGCCGTCGCATGTGCGCCTTCGCCTCGCGAGTGGCGCGCGTTTGCAGGATTCTTTTGCTGTTGTGTTTTCGATGGCGGGCCAGAAGTTGGCGTCCGCAGGAGGCAGTCCATGAAGCTGCAGTGGCCCCCGGCCGTTCGTTCGGCTCCCCACCGCTTGGCCGCCATTGTTCTCGACGACGTCGAGGCCTTGATGCGCGAGCAGAGCATCGGCGACCAGCCGGAATTCATCGGCGGCGTGGTGTGTGAGCACCTCGACACGGGCGGCAAACGCATTCGCGCGCGTCTTGCGTTGGCTGCGGCACAGGCGATGGGCGTGTCGACGACGACGGCGGTGCCATGGGCGAGTGCTGTCGAGCTCTTGCACAACGCCACGCTGGTGCACGACGACCTGCAAGACGGCGATCGCACACGCCGCGGTCGGCCAACGACGTGGGCGGTCCACGGTGCCGCACAAGCGATCAACTGCGGCGACCTGATGTTGATGCTGCCGTCGATCGTCGCGTCGACGACACAGGCCTCGGAGGCCGTGCGTTTTCGTTTGCTCACCGCACTGGCGCGCCGCGCTGCTGCCACGGTGCGCGGTCAGGCCGCCGACCTGCTGCTGCGCCGCACGATCGACGAGCGCGATCCTGTCGAGGCGTACTTCCGCTGCATCGAAGGCAAGACCGGCGAGCTGTTTGCGTTGCCCGTTGAAGGGGCTGCGTTGTTGGCCGGTGCTGACGTCGATGCCGCGATTGCTGTCGCCGAGCCCTTCTTCATCCTTGGCACGCTGTTTCAGCTGCAAGACGACGTGCTCGACCTGTTTGGCGACAAGGGGCGCGAGGCGCGCGGCGCTGATGTGCGTGAGGGGAAAATCTCAGCCCTCGTCGTCGAGCATCTGCGTTTGCACCCCGCCGATCGCACCTGGTTGTTGGCCATCCTCGACGCGTCACGCGACGAGACCAGTGCCGATGACGTCGCGGCGGTGATCGCGCGGTTCGAGCACGGTGGGGCGCTCGCGGCGGTGTTGCGACGGATCGCGATGCTCGCGACGCGCGCGCACAACACGCCGGCATTGGCGACCATGCCTGAGCTGCAAGCCCTCGTGGTCGAGGTCATTGGCCTCGTGCTCAAGCCCATTCAGGATCTCTTCACGCACCTCGACAGCGACCTCGACGCCACCGTTGGCTCGATGGTCTCGACAACAGACACGTCAGCCACCAACCAGGTGAACGCATGAGCAACACATCTTTGGCCACGTCGGCTTCATCGCAGCGCGCCGTGGTGATCGGCTCAGGGTTCGGCGGTTTGTCGGCGGCGATTCGTCTGCGCGCGATGGGATACGACGTCGTCGTCGTCGAAGCGCTTGATCAGCCCGGCGGCCGTGCCCGCGTCTTCAAAGACAACGGCTTCACGTTCGATGGCGGTCCGACGGTGGTGACAGCGCCGTACTTGTTCGACGAGCTCTTCACGCTCGTGGGCCGCGACCCGCGCGACTACTACGAGTTGTTGCCGGTCGATCCGTACTACCGCGTCGAGTTTCCCGAGGGTGGTCACTTCGACTACGTCGGCGAAGAAGACCGCATCGTTTCGCAAATCGAGCAGTTCAACCGCAAAGACGTCGACGGCTACCGTCGCATGGTGGCCCACATGAAGCGCATCTTTGAGGTGGGCTACGAGGGCCTCGCCGACGTGCCGTTCGGCAAGTTCACCGACATGCTCAAGGTGGCACCGGCGATGGTGAAGCTCGAGAGCTACCGCACCGTGTACGGGCTGACGTCGAAGTACCTGAAGGACGAGCGCCTGCGCCAGGTGTTCACGTTTCAGCCGCTTCTGGTGGGCGGCAATCCGTTCACCACGACGTCGATCTACTCGATGATCCACTGGGTCGAGCGCAAGTGGGGCGTGTGGTTCGCCAAGGGCGGCACCACGGCGATCGTGAACGCACTGGTGAAACTGCTCGGCGAACTTGGTGTTGAGATCAAGCTCAACGCGCCTGTGCGCACGATCGAAATCGAGGGCGGCAAAGCAAAGGCTGTGGTGCTCGAAAGCGGCGAGCGCCTCGCGTGTGACGTCGTCGTCAGCAACGCCGACCCGTCGATGGTGTACCGCAACATGATTGCGCCGCAGCACCGCCCGAAGCACAGCGACGCGCGCCTCAACCGCGTCAGCGGCAGCATGAGCTTGTTCGTTGCCTACTTCGGCACCACGAAAAAGTTCGAGGACATCAAGCACCACACCATCGTGCTTGGGCCCCGCTACAAGGGCCTGCTCGACGACATCTTCAAGAAGAAGGTCCTCGCCGACGACTTCTCGCTCTACCTGCATCGCCCGACGGCCACCGACCCATCGCTCGCGCCTGCCGGCAACGACGCCTGGTACGTGCTGTCGCCTGTGCCGAACTTGAAGGGCACGACGAACTGGAAAGAGGAAGCACCGCGCTACCTCGACAAGATCGTCAAGAGCCTCGACCGTTTGGCGCCTGGCTTGTCCTCGTCGTTGACGTCGGTGCGGCACATCGACCCGACGCACTTCCTGAACGACTTCCGCACCGCCGATGGCGCTGCGTTTGGTCCCGAGCCCGTGCTCACGCAGTCGGCGTGGTTCCGCTACCACAACGCCTCTCCCGACGTCGGCGGCTTGTACTTCGTCGGCGCTGGCACCCATCCCGGTGCGGGCATGCCCGGTGTGTTGTCGTCGTCGAAGGTGCTCGAGCGCGTGATTGAGCGGCCCACTTCGCCCAAGGCTTTGCCCGAAGCGCCCACGCGGCGGCGCGCAGCATGAGCGCTGCCCTCGTCGTCAGCGGGCCCCTGAACGTTGTCGACAACGACGACGCCATTGTGGCCCACGCACGCGAGGTGCTCGCGAAGCACGCCCGCAGCTTCCGCTTCGCGGGCATGTTTCTGCCTGCGGGAGCTTTGAACGACGCCGCGGTGGTCTACGCGTTTTGTCGCGTCGTCGACGACGAGATCGACGAAGCGCCCGACCTGCACACGGCCCAGCAGCGTGCTGCAGCGCTTGGTGCCGAGCTTCGCGGCGAAGCACCGGCACGTCGAGAAGTGGCGGCCTTTGTCGTCGTCGCCAGGCGCCTCCAGCTCGACCTGCGCTTTGCGGAGTGCCTGGTGCAAGGGGTGGCCGAAGACGCTGTCGGTCACGTGCGTCTCGCCGACGACGCAGCGCTCGTGCGCTACGGCTACCTCGTGGCGGGTACCGTGGGCGGCATGATGTGCGCGGTGCTCGGCGTGAAGGATGCCGCGGCGTTGCCGTTCGCTGTCGACCTCGGCGTGGGCATGCAGATCACCAACATCTGCCGCGACGTCCTCGAGGATGCCCACAAAGACCGCATCTACGTCCCCCTCGAGCGCCTGCGTGCGCAGGGCGTCAACGTCGACACTTTCGTCGACGATGTGATGGCGGGCCGCGGCAACCGTCAGGCTGTTTCTGCGGTGGTGACGTCGCTGTTGGCCCTGGCCGACCGCTACTACGCCTCCGCCGACCTCGGCATGCGTGCGATTCCGTGGCGTTCGCGGTTCGCGATCGTCGTCGCCAGCCGTGTGTACCGGGCGATCGGCACCATGCTGTTGCGTCGTGGCGGCGATGCGCTCGCGGGGCGCGTGTCGACGACGACGGCGCAAAAGGTCTGGCTCGCGACGAAGGCGGTGTTCAGCTTTGTGCGGGTGTCGTTGCTGTCGCCGCGTGCCCACGAGCGTGCGTTGCACGAGCCGTTGCGCGGCCTCCCCGGCACGTCCGTCGGCTGAGCCAGATCGGCGACGCGGATTCCCCCGTCTTTTCAAACTGTTGCTCGCATGTGCGGCGTGGTGTGTCGGGGTCGTAGACCGCCGCAGGTGTCGGCACGTTTCGGAGTAGACCCTGTCCCGAGGTCTGCTGATGAAACGTGCTCTCGCTCTGCTGCTGGCGGTTACAGCTGGTTGCTCTTCGCCCCCGTCGACGGTGCCGCCACCGCCCCCACCGAAGCCGACGCCCGTCGACATCGCCGGCGGCCGCAAAGCGCCGTTGCCACCAGCGCCTGCTGAGGCCGCCCCGGCCGCGAGCCCGCGCGCTTCGATGGCCGGTCTCGACGAACTCTCGACGAAGATCGACACCGCGTTCGCTGGTTCGCAGCAGCAGCGCATCTACATCCAACTCGACAAGCCGCTGTACACGCCGGGCGAGACCATCTGGTTGCGTGTGTGGGACCTCAAGGCGCGCGACCTGGCCGCTGCCACCGACGGCGTGGGCACCCTTGAACTCGTGTCGCCGAAGGGCGCTGCGGTCATCGAGAAGCGTGTGCAGTTGCAGGCCGGGCAGGGTGCCAACGACCTCGAGCTGCCCGAAGACGTGGTCGGCGGCGAATACCAGGTCCGCTGGCATGCGCCCGACGGTGTCACCGTGTCGCGCCCTGTGATTGTGAGCCGCTACGAAGCGCCACGCATCAAGAAGAAGCTGGAGTTTGTGCGCAAGGCCTACGGCGCCAACGACGTCGTCAGCGCCACCGTTGAGCTGCGTCGGCCCACCGGCGAGCCGCTCACCAACCACCCGATCACCGCTCTGTTGCGCCTTGATGGCACCGAACTTCCGCGCGTGACGACGACGACGGATGCAGCCGGCAACGCGCTGGTGAAAGTGCCACTGCCCGCAAGCATTGCCGTGGGTGATGGCCTGCTCACGATCCTCGTCGACGACGGCGGCACCACCGAGTCGGTGAGCAAGGCCGTGCCGATCGTGATGAAGCGGATGCAGCTGTCGTTCTTCCCCGAAGGCGGCGCGCTGGTCAGTGGCGTTGAAAGCCGCGTGTACTTCGAAGCGCGCACAGCACTGGGCAAACCCGCCGACGTTGCTGGCGACGTCGTCGACGATCGCGGCCAGGTGATGGCCCACTTCGAGAGCTACAAAGAAGGCCTCGGTCGCTTCGCGTTCATCCCCGCAGCAGGGCGCACGTACACCGCGAAGATCACGAAACCCGAAGGCATCATCGACGCAACGATGTTGCCCGCAGCCACCGCCGACGGCTGCGTGTTGCGCACGTTTGACGACGTCGACGGCCAGCGCGGCTTCATCGCGGCGGGTGTCACGTGCACCACCGCCCAGACCGTCGCGGTCGTGGCCACGCTGCGCGACAACCTGATCGACAAGGCCGCGGTCGACGTCGCTGCGGGCAAGATGTCCGTCGTTGAACTCAAGGGCAGCGCAGCGCTGGCGAAGGCGATCGGTGCCGCGCGCGTCACGCTGTTCAACGCGAAGCAGGAGCCGGTGGCCGAGCGTCTCGTGTTCACGAACCGCCGAGCGCGCCTGAACGTCGACGTCAAAACGCTGAAGGAGCGCCACGCGCCGCGCGATCAGGTCGCACTCCAGGTCACCACCAGCGGACCTGACGGCAAACCAGTGCCCGCCGAACTGGCGCTCTCCGTCGTCGACGACACGGTGGTGGCACTCGCCGACGACAAGACCGGGCACATGCTGTCGAAGCTGTATCTCGAGCCCGAGCTGCCCGGCACCGTCGAAGAGCCCAACATGTTCTTCGACCTCGCCGACGACAAGAGTGCGGTCGCCATGGAACTGCTGATGGGCACGCGTGGCTGGCGGCGCTTCGAGTGGCAGCAGCTGCTCAACCCGCCAGAGTTGGCGATGCAGCGCATGCGCAAAGGTGGGGTCGCTGGCGCGATGAACGACCTCGCTGTCGAGATGAACGCGATGCCCGCGGAGGCACTCGACGGCATGCCGCCGCCCCCCGCGCCGGCGCCAATGCCCGAGAAGAAGCCGGCACCTCCAGCGGCACCGATGGGCATGGTCGCCGCGGGGCCTCCGCCGCCACCACCTCCCGCACCGCCCGCTGAGCCTGCGCCGGCGCCGGCGCCTGCGGTCGTTGCCGAGGCCCGTGAAGAGATGAAGGCCGACGCCGCGTTCGCCGAGGCACCGCGTGCGCAGCGCGAGGAGATGGCCGACAAAGAGTGGGCCGGTGCGAAAAAGAAACGCGCCGCTGTCGACGACGAATTCGATCGCCGCATGGCAGCACCGATCGCCCCCGTGCGCGTGTTTCCTGCTCCTGCGTACGGCGGCACGGCGACGCCAGCGGTGCGCACCGACTTCCGTCAAACCATCCAATGGACGCCACAGTTCAAGACCGGCGCCGACGGCACGGGCGTGGTCACCTTCTTCTTGTCCGACGCCGTGACGTCGTTCCGCGTCTTCAGCGAAGGCGTTGGTGCAGGCGTTGCCGGCCGCGACGAGTTCGTCTTCGACAGCAAGCTGCCGTTTTCGATGTCGGTGAAGTTGCCGCTCGAAGTGAGCTCAGGCGATCGCATCGAGATGCCGCTCACGCTCACCAACGAGCGCGACACGGCTCTCGACGTCGACGTGAAGGCCTCGTTCGGCGATCTCGTCACACTGCAGGGTGCGGTTGGTGGCACGAAGTCGCTCGCGAAGAATGCACGCGACGCCAACTTCTACGTCCTCGATGTCACCGGCCAGCAGGGCACATCGAAGGTGTCGTTCTCGGCAGCAGGCGACGGCCTCAAAGACGAATTCGTGCGCGACCTCGTCGTCGTCCCGCGCGGATTTCCGATCGAGCAGGCCTTCGCGGGTACCGTGAAGGACAAGGTCACGCACAGTGTTGATACCGGCAGTGCCCTTGCTGGCAGCCTCGATGGCGAGGTCCGCTTCTACCCCTCGCCCACCGCCACGTTGCTTGCTGGGCTTGACGGTATGTTGCGCGAGCCCTCGGGCTGCTTTGAGCAGACGTCGTCGACGAACTACCCAAATGTCATGATTGTGACGTATTTGGAGCGCAACAACATCGCGGCTCCCGACCTCGTCGAGCGCGCGCAGAAGTTGATGGACAGCGGCTACAAAAAGCTCGTCGGCTTCGAGACCCCCGAGAAGGGCTACGAGTGGTTCGGCGGCGCGCCAGGCCATGAAGCGCTCAGCGCCTACGGCCTGCTCGAGTTCATGGACATGAAGGGTGTCTACGGCCGTGTCGACGACGCGATGATCACGCGCACCGGCGAGTGGTTGAAGAAGCGCCGCGATGGCAAAGGCGGCTACCAACGCAACGATCGCGCCCTCGACTCGTTCGGTGGTGCATCGCCCGACGTCACCAACGCGTACATCACGTGGGCGTTGTCTGAAGCGCACACCGACGGCATCGGCACCGAGATCGCGGCCGAAGCAGCGCGCGCCACGTCGACGAGCGACGCGTACCAGTTGGCCCTCGCGACCAGCACGTTGTTCAACGCGGGCAAGAAGGCCGAAGCCGAAGCCGCGGCGAAGAAGTTGGCGTCATTGCAGGACGCGTCTGGTGCATGGCTCAAGGCCGATCACTCGATCACGCGCTCGGGTGGCGAGAACCTGCACCTCGAGACCACCGCACTCTCCGTGCTCGCCTTGCTGAAGTCGTCGTCGCAGTACCCAACCGAAACGCGCAACGCCGTCGAGTGGATGATGAAGAACCGCGGTGCCTACGGGCAGTGGGGTGCAACGCAAGCCACGGTGCTCTCGCTCAAGGCCTTCCTCGCCTACATCGAGGCCACGAAGAAGACGCAGGGCCCGGGCTCGGTGATCGTGCAGGTCAACGGCAAGGTGCTCAAAAGCGTGAACTACGAAGCGGGCCACAAAGACCCGATCGTCGTCGACGGCCTCGGCACATTGCTCAAGAGCGGCAGCAACGACATCAAGCTGCTCGTCGATGGCAAAGACGCGCTGCCCTACACCGTCGTCGTTCGTTCGCGTTCGTTGCAGCCGGCGACGTCGAAGGAAGCGGTGGTCGACTTGAAGGTGGTGGCCGACAAAACCAGCGTGAAGATGGGCGAGCCCGTGCGCGTGACGGCGACGATCACCAACAAGACGACGACGGGGCAACCGATGACGATCGCGCGCATTGGTCTGCCAGGTGGTCTGGTGTCGCAGGATTGGCAGCTCAAGAAGCTGCGCGAAGACGGCAAGATCGCGTTCTTCGAAACGCGCGCCCGCGAGGTGATTGTGTACTTCCGTGCGCTGGCCCCGTCGGCGTCGCTCGAGGTGCCCCTCGACCTGATTGCCACTGTTCCTGGCAGCTACACAGCGCCCGCGTCGACGGCGTACCTGTATTACACCGACGAGCACAAGGTCTGGGTCGAGCCGTTGAAGGTCGACATCACGCACTGAGTACGCACTGACCGCGCAACGGACATCTGTCTGCACACTGTCTGATGCACGACGACGGACCGGCGAACGCTGGTCCGTCGTCGTTTTCGTCCGTGGAGCACCTGCAGCCTGCTATGGCAGCGGCATGACTTCGTTTGCTGCTGTGTCGTTGCCGTCGTCGATTGCCCGTGCCGTCGAGGTGTTGGGCTTTGCCGACATGACGCCCGTGCAGGCGCAAACCCTGCCGTTGTTGCTCGCCGGCAAAGACGTGATTGCCCAGGCGCGTACCGGCAGCGGCAAGACCCTCGCGTTTGCTGCGGCAGCCCTCGCCCGCCTCGACGTCGAGCGCAGCGAAGTGCAGGTGCTGGTGCTGTGCCCCACGCGCGAACTCGCCGATCAGGTCGCGAAGGAATTTCGGCGTCTGGCGCGCTTTATCGCCAACCTGCGCGTCGTCACGCTGTGCGGCGGGGTTCCGGTGCGCACGCAGTTGCCGTCGCTCGAGCGGCCGCCTCACGTCGTTGTGGGCACACCGGGCCGCCTGAACGATCACCTCGCGCGCGGCAGCCTCGACCTCTCCACCGTGCGCACCCTGGTGCTCGACGAAGCAGACCGCATGCTCGACATGGGCTTCTTCGACGCGATCAACGAAGTGGTCGCCACCATCCCGCGCACGCGCCAGACGTCGCTGTTTTCGGCCACGTTCCCCGACGAGATTCGCGAGCTTGGCCGCGAGATGCTGCGCGCGCCCACCACGATCACCGTCGACAGCGACGACGCGGGCCCCGACATCGAGCAGCAGTTCTTCGAGGTGCCGCCCGCCCAGCGGCTCGACGCTCTCGTGGCGTTGCTGCAGCACCATCAGCCAGCGTCCACGATCGTGTTTTGCCACACGCGCAACGATGTTCGCGACGTCACCGAGCAGCTCAATACCCGCGGCTGGTCAGCCCTCGCGCTGCATGGTGAGCTCGAGCAGTGGGAGCGCGACGAGGTGCTGCTGCGCTTCGCCAACGGCAGCGCGCTGGTGCTGGTGGCCACCGACGTCGCCGCGCGCGGCATCGACATCAAGAGCCTTGGCGCCGTCGTCAGCTGGGAACTGCCCAACGACCCCGACGTGCACGTGCATCGCATTGGCCGAACGGGCCGTGCGGGTGGCAAGGGGCTCGCGCTGCACATGTGGCACGACCGCGAGCGTTCACGCGTTGATGCGATCGCCGCGCGTCAGCAGCTCAGCGTCACGATGGCCACGTTGCCCGCGTTGTCGTCGACGCCAGCGCCGCAGCCACCCATGGTCACCCTCGTGCTCGACGGGGGCAAAGACGACAAGCTGCGCCCCGGCGACATCCTCGGCGCGCTCACCGGTGCTGTGGGCCTTGAAGGTGTTGCCATTGGCAAGATCGACATCCACGCACGCCGCAGCTACGTCGCGGTTCGTCGTGACGTCGTCGAGCAGGCCCTTGCTGGCTTGAAAGTGCAGCGCATCAAGAACAAGGGCTTTCGCGTCAAGCGCATGTGACGGCACTACGCGCGCTTGCGTCGCGCTGGTTGTGCGGTGAAAGCAGCGGTCGAAGCGGTCAGGTGTTTCGCGAGGCCGTCGACGAGAAAGTCGCGCACCAGCGCCACGCGCGCCGGAACGTTTTTGGCGCTCGCCATCAGCACCGAGATCGACGCCGCGCCGTTTTGGTACTCGGGCAGCACCACCTGCAGCTGGCCATCGCGCAAGGCATCTGCCGTCGTGTGCACGGGCAACAGACCAAGGCCTGCCCCTGCTTGTACGGCGCGTCGGCACAGCGTCATGTCGTCGATCACCACGGTGCCCACGACGTCGATCGCGTGTTCGCTGCCGTCGGTGTGCGTGAGCGTGAGCGCCGCACACCGAGTTCGTCCTCGAGCAACGACACGCTCCGGCTCACCGACGACTTCGGCAGCCCAAGCTCGCCCGCCGCCGCGGTGAAGCCACCGGTCTCCACAACCTTCACAAACAGGGCGATGCGGTTCAGGTCCATTGTTCGCAGATTGACAACAATGTGTTCGCCCGTCGACGTCTAGTGAGATCCGCGGTCGGTGGGCACCTTCTGCAGGCACACAGCGACCACAGCGGTCGCCCAACCAAGGACCTCGCGATGACCTGGAACCTCGATACCGTTCACACCCACGTCGGCTTTTCCGTGAAGCACATGGTGATCGCCACGGCGCGCGGTCAGTTCAAGACGTTCTCGGGCACGCTCAACATCGATCAGAACGACTTCGCGAAGTCGTCGGTCGTGGGCGAGATCGACGTCGCCAGCATCGACACCGGCAATGCCGACCGCGACAACCACCTGCGCACCAACGACTTCTTCGACGTCGCCAACCACCCGAAGATCACCTTCACGTCGACGTCGATCGCCAAGAAGGGCGATGACTACGTCGTCACGGGCGACCTGACGATCCGCGGCGTGACCAAGAGCGTCGACCTCGACGTCGAATTCAACGGCGTCACCAAGAGCCTCTACGGCCAGACCGTCGCGG
>JBIKRQ010000399.1:0-5805 GCA_044349155.1 Myxococcota bacterium | reverse complement strand
GGTCACCTCGTTCTGGCGACGTTGAACACGCACTCGGCGGTGCGCACCATCAACCGCGTGATCGGCGAATTTCCGCCTGCCCAACAAGGCAACGTGCGCGCGATGTTGAGTGAATCGTTGCGCGCGATCGTGAGCCAACGCCTGCTGCCCCGCGCCGATGGCATGGGCGTTGTTGCCGCCACCGAAGTGCTCATGTCGACGCCAGCGGTGGCCAATCTGATACGCGAAAACCGCACGCACCAGTTGAAGACGACGATGCAGACCGGTGCAGCACTCGGCATGCAAACCCTCGATGCCTCGCTGCAAGACCTGGTGGTGCGCGGCCTGGTCACCGTCGAAGAAGCACGTCGTCACGCCGAAGACCCGCGCGCGATCGGCGGCGCTGGTTTTGCTCCTCCTCCTCCCACGGTGCCGTGAGCCATGCCCAAGCTTGATGCGTTGTTGCGCTACCTGCGCGAAGCCGATGGCAGCGACGTGCACCTTGCGGCGGGGCTGCCGCCACACATTCGTGTGCGTGGGCAATTGCAGCCGGTGGAAGGCCTCGAGCCCCTCGCGCGCGAGGACCTGTTCGAGATGCTGCAAGAGGTCACCGACGTGCACCACTGGCGCACGTTTCGCAGCGAGCGCGATGTCGACTTCGCCTACGCCCTCGACGGTGCGGGCCGCTTTCGCGTGAACTGCTTCATGCAGGAAAACGGACCGGGTGCGGTGTTTCGGTTGATTCCCGAACGCGTGCGTCCGTTGTCGGAGATCGGCGTGCCGCCGGCGGTGCAGCGGTTGGCGCAGTTGAAGTCGGGGTTGGTGCTCATCACCGGGCCCACCGGTGCGGGCAAATCGACGACGCTGGCGGCCCTCGTTGATGCCATCAACACCAACAGCGCGCGCCACATCGTCACGATCGAAGACCCGATCGAGTTTGTGCATCGTCCCAAGCAGTCGATGTTTTCGCCGCGCGAAATTGGCACCCACGCGAGCACGTTCGCTGAAGCCGTACGCGCGGCCCTGCGCCAAGACGCCGACGTCATCCTCGTTGGTGAACTGCGCGACAAAGAGACCATCGCGTTGGCGTTGTTGGCGGTCGAGATGGGCTGCCTCGTGCTGTCGACGTTGCACACGAACAACGCGAGCAAGAGCATCGATCGGCTCATCGACGTGTTCGCGCCCGACGAGCAGGGCCACGTGCGCTTGATGTTGAGCGAAGGTTTGGCCGCCGTGGTGGCGCAAATTCTGGTGCCCACCATCGATGGCAAAGGGCGCGTGCCGGTGAACGAGATTCTGCTGAAGAACTCGGCCCTGCCCAACATCATCCGAGACGGCAACGTGCCCATGCTGACGACGTTGATGCAGAGCAACCGCGCGATGGGCATGCAGACGATGGACGACCACCTCGAGCAGCTGGTGAAAGACGGCACCATCTCGCTCGACGACGCCAGCCGCCGTGCCGTCGACCGTGCCCGCTTCGAGCGCTTGCGCCCCACCGACGCGCTTTGAGTGGTCAGGTGTCACACCGTGTAACTGTGTCGTTGTGGCTGCACGGGTGGCGTCGCATGGTCGCCACGGGCCTGTGGAGGTGCGTGTGAAGATCAGTCAGGCGGCGCAGCAAACGAATGCACTGTTGGCCTCGCTGGAGCAGCAGCACGGCTCCAGGCGCATCACCCTGAACGATGTCCCGCCAGAGCAACAAGAGTTGGTCAAGGCCGCCACGGGCGGTGCCAGCAGCTTTACCGTCGACGACGTGCGCCACGGCGTGCTCGACGGGTTCGATGCGCTGAAAAAGGCCGATGGCGGCGGTTTCCTGTTTCGCGGTGGCCGCAACAACGGCGTGCTCGAGACCACAGAAGTCGCGAACGCGGCGCGACGCAGTCCGGTTGCATCGCCGCTGTACACGCTCATCGGGGCCCGTGTGGCGGCGCGCGCTGGTGAGACAAAGCTCACGATGGAAGCGGCGGCGAACCTGCCGACTTTGACGGGGCTGCAAGGCGCGATTCCGTTGCGCGCGCTCGCGAAGCAGCTTGGGGCGTGCACGTCGATGTCTGAAGCGCTCGACCTGCTGCGTGGCTCGCCCGACCTGCTGCGCGTGATGAAGGATGGTGGTCGCTACGCCGTGGCCCACCGGCTCACGCAAGAGCTGCCGACGTTCTCGGACCGGCTCAAAGACACCGCCGTGCGCGAACTTGTGTTGGAGCGACGCGGCGCCACCATCGAGGTGTACCGCGTCGAAGAACCGATCACCGAGCGCTCCACCAATGCCTTCATCACCGGTGGTGTCGTGGTGTCAAAGACGTACGTCACCAACGGGCAGGGCACGCTGCTGCCCGCCGACGGCAGCAAAGACACCCACGCCAACGACTTCTTGCCCTCAGACCTGAAGCACATCGACTTCATGACCGAGCAGAGCAGCGGCGTGTCGGCGCTGTGGGCCAACCGTCACGGCGCGTAGAGCTTGATGCTTTCGTCGGCGGTGGAAAACCACACCGCTGCCGGTCGACCATCGCGGCGCGTGACGACGTCGATCCACGTGTCGACCTGCATGGTTTTTCCTTCAAGCCGCACACGACGGGTTTCGCCCACGGTGACCGCACCGGCGTCGTCTTTGGGGCCGGGCTCGACGACGTAGAGGAACAAGCCTTCGTCGCGCACGCGGGCGATGCTGTACCAGCCGCCGTCGTCTCGGGGCACGGTGACGGCCACGCCGTCGACGTCGATCAAGCGCGTCCGTTGCGGCAGCCACGTCACTGTTGTCAGGTCGACGGAGCGCAGCACCACGGCACCGGCGGTTTTGTCGTGGGCGACGACGTCGATGGTGCCGTTGTCGCGCGGGATCAGGCGGCTCGTGAGGCCATCGAGGGTGACCGTGGGGCCGCGCGTGTCTTCGATGGTGCGTGGGCGGCTGCCATCGGCGGGCAACACGGCGATGCGCAAGCGGGCATCGGTGGCGACGTCGTGGGCGTAGGCGATGACGACGGTGCCGTCAGCGAGGATCGCGGTGTCAGACACCACGCGCGTGGAGCCGCGGGCCCAGCCGTCGAGGTCGCGTTTCTCGAGCACGCCCACGCTGTCGACGGAGAAGGCCGCCACGTCGGATGGACGATGCGCGAGCCGGAGGCGATCGTCGGCGCTGTAGTAGGCAATCGCGACGCGGCCCTGGGCATCGGCGGCCAACGACGAACCACGGCCCACCTGCTCGCCGTAGCCCACCTCTTCGCCGACAAAGCCATTCAGCAACTGCACGGGGCCACCGCTGGTGGTCTCCATCGGCAGCTCGGGAAACGGTGCGGCGTCGACGACAGCGCCCGCAATTCCGGCGCGTTCGCGATCAAGCGGCCGCCACGCAAAGCGAAAGATGCCCGTGTCTTGTCGCGAGTACGTCAAAAGCGGCACGCCGCCTGGTCCAAGCGCCAGCCGCAAAAAGCCGCCGACCGCGCCAATGCCGTCGACGATCGCTGGTGGCTCGGCGAGCGCGCTGCCCGCCGGAGCGGTGACCGCGTAGCGCACGTCGCCCGCATCGGCGTCGACCCAGGCCATGTGCAGACGGTTGTCGTCGTCGGCTTCGATGTTGGGGTACCAGCCCATGCCGCGGCGCGCGCCCACGACGGGGTCGCCATCCACCGCCGTGGCCGGTGCATCGACGGTGGTGATCGAGCCCGTGGCAGGCTCGGTGGTCGTCGTCACGGTGCGCGTGCTGCAGCCATCGCAGGCCGACAACAACGAAGCAGCAGCACAGGCCAGAAGCACTCGACGACGCATGCGGAGGCTCTAGCAGCCTACGGCGCGACGACGCAGTGGGTTTCGCCACCGAGGTTGGGCTCGGCGGGCGGCGCTTCGCACACGAGGCCGTCGGCACATGCACGCGTCGTATCGGGCGACAGGCCCGGGCATGTCGAGACATCGGACCAAGCGTGGCAGACGTCGCCCGCCGCGGCAGGGGCTGTGCACACCGCTGGACACTCCAGCGTGCTGCACACGAGCCCGGCGTCGCAGTCGGCGCTGTCGACACAGCCCACCGGCAGGCACGCGCCGTCGACACAGCGCGAACCCGGGCAATCGCGGCTGCTCGTGCAGTCGTCGTCGGCGTCTTCGCCCTCGCCTTCGCAGGCGCTTTCGGCTTCCGGACACGCCGCCAGCACGAAGCCGGCACACACACAGACCCACATGACCGCAGCTTTCATCACATACCCCGTACACCCAGCGTACAGCAGCTTCGTCGTCGTCGCACCTTGGCCGCGTCGACGTGGCGCGCTACCGGCCAGCCGTCACCGCAGGAGCTCCTCGTGCGCTTTCCCGGCCGCCGCAAGCACAAGCACTACTTCCCCGTTCATGCACGCGATCCGCTGCTGCAGCATGGGGCTGTTCGCGATCGCAGCCTCAAGACGCACGTGGTGGGCATCGACCAAACCCTCGTCGACATCGACGCCCGCGTCCCCGACGAATTGCTCGCGCGCTACGGCCTGCACAAAGGGCTGTCGACGGTGATCGACAACGCGTTGGCCGCGAAGCTCTACGACGAGCTGCTCGACACACGCCTCATCTCGTACGAGTTCGCCGGTGGCACGGTCGGCAACACGCTGCACAACTACTCGCTGCTCGCAGACGACGCGTCGATTCTGTTGGGCGTGATGAGCGAGTCGATCCGCGTGGGCACGTCGGGGTACCGCTACCTGTCGAACACCTCGAGCCGCGTCAACCTCGACCACCTGCAGCCCGTCGATGGCCCCATCGGCCGTTGCTTCGCGTTGGTCACGCCCGACGGTGAGCGCACGTTTGCGATCAGCGAAGGCAAGATGAACGCGCTGCGCCCAGAGAGCATCCCCGAGCACGTCTTCGACGACGCCACATGCCTGGTGCTCACCGCGTATCTGTTGCGCGGCAAGCCCGGCGACCCGATGCCCGACGCCACCATGCGCGCGATCGAACTCGCGAAGGCGCGCCATGTCCCCGTGGTGCTTGGTCTTGGTACGGCGTTTGTGATCGCCGAGCGGCCGGCGTTTTGGCAGGCGTTCATCCGCGAGCACGTCGACATCGTGGCGATGAACGAAGAAGAAGGTGCCGCACTCACGGGCTCGAGCGATCCACTCGAAGCGTGCGACCTTGCCTTGCAGTGGGCCGACCTGGTGTTGTGCACGGCGGGGGCGACGGGCTTGTATCTGGCGGGCTACACCGACGACGAGGTGAAGCGCGAAACCCGCTACCCGCTGCTGCCCGGGGCGATTGCCGAGTTCAACCGCTACGAGTTCAGCCGGCCCATGCTGCGCAGCAAGTGCAAGAACCCCGTGAAGGTCTTCGCGCACATCGCGCCGTACCACGGTGGACCTGAGCGCATCACGAGCACCAATGGCGCGGGCGACGCGGCGTTGTCGGCGTTGCTGCACGACATGGCCGCGAACAACTACCACCGACGCAGCGTGCCGAACTCGTCGAAGCACGTGTGCGAGTTCCTGACGTACTCGTCGATGAGCCAGGTGTGCCGCTACGCCAACCGCGTGAGCTTCGAGGTGTTGGTGCAGTCGTCGCCGCGCTTGAGTCGTGCGTTGCCGGAGCGTGAAGCGGGCCTCGACGAAGAAGCCTACTGGGCGCTGTAGCTGCTACAGCGCGTGCTCGGCAGCGGGCGTGCTCAACGAGAACACGAACGGGTAGGTCACATTGACGAGGCCGCCGCCCTTCGGCGGCGGATAGCGATGGCGTCGAATGATGTCGGCGATACAGGCAACAACGTTCGCGTTGGTGAGTTCGACCGCGCCCGGTTTCGTGGGTCGCAGCGTATCCACGTCGACCACGCTACCGTCCGCGCCGATCACGTAGAACATG
>JBIKRQ010000398.1:0-5812 GCA_044349155.1 Myxococcota bacterium | reverse complement strand
CAGCATGAGCGGCAGCGGCACGAGTTCAACGCGCACGTTGCTCACGACATTGCCGCCGTCGTCGACCACACCGCCCGGCGGCAACTGCACACCAGCGACCGCATCAACAGCACCGCACGAAACGGGGGCCACGACACCAGTCGCACCGTCGACGGTGACCGTGCAGCCCGGCAGCAACTGCGCCACCACCGAGGTCGTCGCGGCTTCTTCGACATCGACGAGGACCTGGGTGGTGGAGTAGGTCGAGCCCTCGGGCCCGCGCACATCGATGGCCACGCGCGTGCCAGCGGGGGCCTGCACGCTGAAGGCGCCGTTGTCGTCGGCGACAGCATTGCCAGCGGCGGTGGTGATCACAGCACCTGCAACACCGGTGGTGTTCAACGTCGCCGCCTCGACGACGCGGCCGGTTACGATGACCGTTGGTCCTTCGCCCTCGCCTTCGCCTTCGCCCTCGCCTTCCCCTTCGCCCTCGCCTTCTCCTTCGCCCTCGCCTTCTCCTTCGCCTTCACCCTCTCCTTCGCCCTCACCTTCGCCCTCGTCGCCAGCTGGCGACTCGCACGCGGTACCGAGCAGTGTGACGATCGAAGACAACAACAACGTCGGCAGGACCAGGCGCTTCATGCATTCACCCCAGGAGATGAGGGGTTGTCACGCAGATCCTGTCGACGTTCAACCATCCGGACAGGCGAGGTGCCTCGCGGATGCACGTCAGGGGCAAATGCCGCCGCAATCGTCTTCGCAGACGCCGCCAAGGCAACGGCCACCATTGCAATCGCCTGCGCCGCAGCAATCAACGTCGACGCCAATGCAGCCGTCAAAGCGCTCGCAGCAGCCCCCGCCGCAGGGGTCGCCGCTTTGCACGCACTGGTGATCGATGCAGGCGGCGGTGCCGTTGCAGAAGAGGTTGTCGTCGGCGCAGTCGCTGTCGGCGTCGCAAGCGAAGCACGTGCCCGTCGCCGGGTTGCAGCCGTTGTCGCACGTGACCGCCACGGCGTGACCGCACACGTTGTTGGTGCAGGTGTCGGTGGTGCAGGCGTCGTTGTCGTCGCAGTCGGCGGCGCTGTCGCACTCGAAGCACGTGCCCGTCGTCGTGTTGCAGCCGTTTTCGCAGGCACGCACGGCACTCGTGCAGGCGCTGTTGGTGCAGCTGTCGATGGTGCAGGCGTTGCCGTCGTCGCAGTCACTGCCGCGCGTACACTCCGCACAGCCGATCGATGGCACGCAGCCGTTGGCGCAGTCGGTGCGCGCAGCGTTGACGCACGTGCCATTGCTGCAGGTGTCGTTGGTGCACAGGTTGTCGTCGTTGCAGTCGCCAGCGCTGCTGCATTCGCGGCACTCACCCGTCGTGGTGTTGCAGCCAAAGGGGCAGTCGCCGCGCGCCACGTGACCACACGCGCCGTTGCTGCAGGTGTCTGCCGTGCAGGCGTCGTCGTCGTCGCAGTCGGCGGCGGCGTCGCAGGCCAGACAGGCCCCGGTCGCTGCATCGCAGCCGTTGGCGCAGCCGTCGGTGCGCGCGTTGCTGCACGCCCCCGCGTTGGTGCAGGTGTCGGTGGTGCAGGCGTTGTCGTCGTCGCAGTCGGCGGCAGCGTCGCAATCGAAGCACGTGCCCGTGCCCGTGTCGCAGCCGTTTTCGCAGGTCACGCTGGCTTCGTGGGCGCAGGCGTTGTTGGCGCCACACACGTCGCTGGTGCAGGCGTTGCCGTCGTTGCAGTCGGCATCAACGAGGCACGCCACGCACACGTCGCTGTCTTCCAGGCAGCGCTCGCCCACGCACGCCGCCGCGTCGGGCGCAGCGCAGGCACCGTCGAGGCAGCGTTCTTCGCCGTCGCAAAACGTGGTGTTTTGGCAGTCGGTGTTGCCGCCGCAAATGCACTGGCCACCCGCCGCATCGCACACCGGCGTGCTGCCACTGCACGTCGACACGCCGGCAACGCAGTCGCCGCTGGCGACATCGCAGGCGTCGCCCGTGGTGCACGCCAGGCCATCGTCGCACTGGGCGTTGCTGCTGCAGCCACTGCACACATCGCGGTCTTCACTGCAGGTCAGTCCGTTGCTGCAGGGCGTGCCCGTCGAGACGCACACGCGATCCACGCAGGTTTCAACGCCGTTGCAGAACACGCCGTCGTCGCGGCAATCGCTCGCGGCCAGACAGGCAGCGCAGGTGTCGGTGTCCTCGTCGCACAACGGGGTGTCACCGGCGCAAGGCGCAGCACTGTTCACGCAACGCTGCTCGATGCAGCGCACCTCGCCCGTGCAGAAGCGTTGGTCGTCGAAGCAATCGTCGTCGACGGTGCAGGGTTCGCCTTCGCCCTCTCCTTCGCCCTCGCCCTCGCCCTCGCCCTCTCCTTCGCCTTCGCCTTCTTCACCGAAGAAGCCGGCCGCGGGCACACACACGCGGCGCTCGCCGTCGCAGACGTAGCCGTCGCAGGCGTTGTCGTCGTTGCAGGCGCGGCCGTAGCGCGCGTCGTCGGGCAAGGCGCAGGCGTACACGAACGCGAGCACGCACAACACCGGCAGCACCAGCCAACAGCGATGGTTCATCGTGACTCCTCTTCGTGTGTGGCGTCGTCGGGTGGTGCCGTTGCCAGCACCACCACGCCCGCGACCACCGCAGCAAGACCAACGCCTGCAACCACACCGCCCACCGTCGTCGCCAACTGGCCGTAGCCCTCCCAGGCCGCACGCGCCTGGGCTTGATCCTGCTGGGCACTGGTCGCGTCGGCTTTGCTGAGCTCGGCGGCGTTCACGCGGCCCGCCGCATCGGCGTGGGCGAACCACGGCAACAGCCCCACCACCGTCGTGGCCGCGCCTGCCGCGAACACGGCGGCCCCCACGCCCGTCACGACCACGCCCAGCGGACCGGTGGCAGCACCCGTCGATGTGGGTGGTGGTGGGTCACGCTCGGTGACTGTGGGTGTTTCGACCACTGCTGCAGGTGGCGGTGCAGGTGCCAGCACCTCGAGGGTGGCGCACACCGGCCCCGACGACGTGAGCCGCTTTTGCAGCTCGGCGATCTTTTTGCTCGCCGCGGTGCGGGCTGCCTTGGAGGCCCCAGGGTCGGCGGCGATGGCGGCCTGCAGGCGCACAGCACTCGCGAGGTCGTTGCCGAATTCGGCAGCGCGCGCCGCGTTTTGCACGAGACCAACCGCCGGGGCCACGTCGTGGGCCCGCTCAAACAGGCGCATCGCCAAACACCACTGCTCGCTGTCGATCGCGGCAAAGGCGCGTTCTTCGAGGGCGACCGCCTCCGACGGAGCCGACGGAGCCGACGGAGCCGACGGAGCCGACGGGGCAGCAGGCGCAGCGGCCGCAGCAAGAACCGTCACGACGACCCACGCGAACATCACTGCTCCTGCTTGGTACGCACGCGCACGAAGCCAGCTTTGTCGTCGCCAGCGTCGTCGACGGGCTCGGTCTTTGGCTTGCTGACTTTGGGCTTCGCAGGCGGTGGCGGTGCTGTCGTTGCTGTCGGCGGTGGCGTGCTCGACGGTGGCGTCGGTGCCGCGATCGGCTCTTCAATGACTTCGACGGGGACTGCTGTTCCCGGCGGAGGCGGAGGCGGAGGCGGAGGCGGTGGCGTCGGCGTCGGCATCGACGGCGTTGTCGGCGTTGTTGCGGTCGCGGGAGCCGGAGTCGTTTTCGCACTCACGAGCGCAAAGACGACCGCTGCACCCACCACCACCGCGATGGCAACCGCCGCCGCCACGGCGATCTTCACACCCGAGCCGTTGCTCGCCGGTGCTGCTGCCAGCCTGCGGCTCGGCGTGGGCGCTGGGTTCGACGTGTTCGACGACGACGGTGCTGGCACACCGGGCAGCGACCTCGTCACTGCTGCAGGCGCGCGCGTGGCGGTGGCCGCCTCGGCGAAGGCGTTCATGGTGTTGCCGTCGCTGAAGACGTCGCCGTCGCGCGGCTGGTTGAGCTGGCCCGTCACAATCGCCGCGAGGCTGTTGCCGTTGCCCGTGGGCAAGGTGCCCGGATTGTTCGACCCACGCGCCGCACGCGACGACGATGGGGGATCGTTCATGCCGGGCGACGAGGGTGCCGACGACGACGAAGGAGGTCGCAGTGTGGTGGCGCTCGTGTCGCCGAGGCCCGCCTCGAGGGCGTCGGCCACGTCGCGCATCGACTGCCAACGCGCGGCGGGATCTTTGGCGAGGCAACGCAACACGGCGCTGTCGAGTGCTGGCGTGAAGGTGGCGTTGGTGACGCGCTCAAACATCGACGGCGGCGTCGACGACAACTGGTGGCGCACGATGTCGCTGAGGCTGTCGGCGTCCCACACGCTCAGCCCCGTGAACATCCGGTACAGGATGATGCCCAGCGCGTAGATGTCGGTGCGCGCGTCGATGTTCTGGCCGCTGATTTGTTCGGGCGCCATGAACGGCAACGTGCCCAGCAACGCGCCCGTTTGCGTCAGCCCCTGAGCACCGGTGTCGTTGGTGAGTTTGGCGACACCGAAGTCGAGGATTTTGACGAAGTCTTTGTCGCCGTCTTCTTCGACGAGCATGACGTTGGCGGGCTTGAGATCGCGGTGCACCACGCCAAGGTCGTGCGCACTCTGCATGCCGCGACACAGCTGCTTCGCGATGTGCACCACACGCGCCGCAGGCATCTGCCCGCCTTTGGTGATCACCCGCGAGAGTGCTTTGCCCTGCAGGTACTCCATGACGATGTAGGCCTCACCGTCGTCGGTGGTGCCCAGCTGCAGCACCTGGGCCACGTGCCGGCTCTTGATGCGTGCGGCGGCCTTGGCTTCGCGCAGAAAGCGCGCCTGGATTTCGGGCAGGTTCACGTCGTCGCCGAGCAGCTCCCGCGCGTGCATCATCTTGATGGCGACGATGCGCTCCAGCGTGGTGTCGACGGCCTTGTAGACCACGCCCATGCCACCGGCCCCGAGCTTCTCCTCGAGGCGGTAGGGGCCAATCTCGCGCGGTGCTTCGGTGGCCAACAGCCCTCCAACGACGACGTCACGAACCAGACTCTGCAGAGTGCGGCCTGTTTGCCGAGGGTGCAAGTCTTCGGCGCGCCCCGCCGCGTCCCGCTGCGCGACACGCCCCTAACCATCCGAAAAGACGGTGCAATCTTGCGGAGTGTCCGCAGCAGCGGTCACAGGAAGCGCCCAGATCAACGCTTGCCTCGCCCTCCGGCGACCCCTATGCCCGGGCCATGGCTGGGCTTCCCATCATTGGCGTCGACGTTCCCGATCCCATCGTTTCGCAGACCGCGAAGGCGCCCAAGCCGCCGTGGTTGCGCGTGCAGGCTCCTGGTGCTGGCAAAACGTCAGAGCTGCGTGCCCTGCTCGCCGAGCGCCGGCTGCACACGGTGTGCTCCTCGGCGGCGTGCCCGAACATGGGCGAGTGCTGGTCGGCGGGCACGGCCACGTTCATGATCCTCGGCAACGAGTGCACGCGCGCCTGCCGCTTTTGCGACGTGAAAACCTCGCTGCGCCCAAACCCCGTCGATCTCGACGAGCCCGCGCGCCTGGCCGAAGCAGCCGTGCTCATGGGCCTCAAGCACGTGGTGATCACCAGCGTCGCCCGCGACGACCTCGACGACGGTGGCGCTCGCCAGTTCGCCCGCTGCCTCGTCGCCGTGCGCGAGCAACTGCCCACGTGTTCGCTCGAGGTGCTCACGCCCGATTTCCTCGGCAGCGAAAGCAGCATCTCGACGGTGCTCGAGGCGCTGTTGGCTGGTGGTCATCCCGGCGTGTTCAACCACAACGTCGAAACCTGCGAACGCCTCACGCCAAAGATCCGCAGCGGTGCGGTCTACAAGCGCTCCCTCGAGGTGCTGCAAACGGCCAAGCGCC
>JBIKRQ010000397.1:0-5816 GCA_044349155.1 Myxococcota bacterium | reverse complement strand
TGTCGCCGAGGCGAGTCTCTCGAGGGGCGGGCGGGGAAACTTCCCCGCCAATCAATTCGAGCATCAGGTTCGCTTGCTACGAAGATGCGCAAAAAGTTCATCAGCTGTCACGAACTCACCGCGGCGAACGGCAGCCTGGGCCATGAGGAGTTCGGAGGCGTCTTGCTCGGTCAGCGCCGGTCCGGTTTCGTCATCAAGAATCACCAGGACCGATGCACCGTTCGTGAGCGCCGTCCCCGGCACCACGACGCGACCGTCGACGACCTGTCCTGCGATTGCTCTCATCTGAGCACCCTACCAGTCGAGGTGGGAACAGGCCATCACGGGACCTGACTCGCACGCCTCAAGCATCACGACGAGAACGCTGGCACCGACGACGACGGTGCGGGGGCCTTGCTGAGGTTGGGGCCCGTCACGCCTGGCACGTCGGCACCGATCAGCGCCTCGGGCAGCAGGCGGCGGAGCTCGGTACGGATGCCTGCTCCGTCGTCGACGGCGGCAAGATTGAGCAGGTGCTGCACCGACGCGTCGAGGGCGTCGGCATCAACGCCCGTGATGTTGCCGATGAAGATTTTCGGGTGCCGCGTTTTGGTGACCGCTTCGTTGGCGGTGCCGAGCTCTTCGAAGAGTTTCTCGCCGGGGCGCACGCCGGAAAACGCGATCTCAATGTCGTCGTTTGGGCGCAGGCCCGAGAGGCGGATCATGTCTTTGGCGAGGTCGAGGATTTTCACGGGCTCGCCCATGTCGAGAACGAAGATCTCGCCGCCCTGCCCCATCGCGCCCGCTTGCAGCACGAGCTGCGAGGCCTCGGGGATGGTCATGAAGAAGCGGATCATGTCGGGGTGCGTGACGGTGACGGGCCCACCTTTGAGAATCTGTTCCCTGAAAATGGGAATCACGCTGCCCGCCGACCCGAGCACGTTGCCGAAGCGCACGGCGACGAAGCGGGTGTCGGCGAAGCGACGTTGCAGCGATTGCAGCACGAGCTCGGCGACGCGCTTGCTGGCCCCCATCACCGACGTGGGGTTGACCGCTTTGTCGGTCGAGATGAGCACGAAGGCCGACACGCCATGACGGCCCGCGGCCTCGGCGACGCTGCGGGTGCCGACGACGTTGTTCTTGATCGCCTCGCCTGGGTTTCGCTCCATCATCGGCACGTGCTTGTGCGCCGCCGCGTGCAACACGACGTCGGGGCGGTGGCGGGCGAAGATGCTGTCGAGGCGCGCGGCGTCGGTGACGTCGCAGATGACGGGGATGATTTCGGTGCCGGGGTGCTTGGCCTGCAGCTCGCGATCGATCTCGAACAAGGCGCCTTCGGCCTGCTCGAGCAGCAGCAACCGACGAGGACCAAAGCGCGCAATCTGTCGCGCGAGTTCCGAACCGATCGAGCCGCCCGAGCCCGTGACGACGACGGTGCGCTCGGTGAGGAAGCGGCCGACAAGTTCCATATCGAGCTGCACGGGCTCTCGGCCCAGCAGGTCTTCGATCTCGACGTTGCGGATGCGGCTGACGTTGACGTTGCCCTGCAGCAGCTCCCACAGGCCGGGGATGACGCGGGCTTTGACGGGCACGGACTCGCACACCTCGAGCAGGCGACGCATCTCGGGACGCGTGGCGCGGGCGATGGTGATGACAACATGGTCGATGCTGTGTTCGGCCACCAACCTCGGCAGGTCGCGCGTGGTGCCCAGCACTTTGACGCCGTGGATGACCGAGCCGGTTTTGAGTTCGTCGTCGTCGACGAAGCCCTTGATGTCGAGGTCGCCGTCGCCGCGGCCTGTGATTTCGCGCGCTGCCAACACGCCGGCACGACCAGCACCGATGAGGAGCACCGCCTTCTTGCGGCGAGGTGTGGTCGAGGTGCGCTCGAAGGTTTCGTAGACGACGCGGCGAGCCACGCGCAGGCCGACCACACCACCGACGGCCAGCAGGCCATCAATGATGACCACGCTCCACGGTGCCGCGAGCACGGAGTGCCCCAGCAGGCGAATCGCAATGACGGGGAGCACAGCGAGGCCCAAACCGCGTCCGAACCCGCGCAATTCGGCAAGACCCACATAGCGCCAGATGTAGGCGTAGACACCCGCAACGGCGAGGCCGACCACCTGCAAGCCCACGACCAGGGGTGCCTGCAGCAGCGCGCGGTCGACCCACAGGCGCGGCACGCGGAACTCGAACCGCAACGCGTAGGAGAAGGCAAACACCGCCAACAAGACCGCGATGTCGAGGACGAACTGCATCGGGCGACGCAGCAGAAAGCTCCACCAGGGTCGGTGGGCGGCGGCGGTGTCGCTGGTTGCGTCGTCTGCCATCACTGCTCCGACTGCACTGCGGGTGCGCTGTTTGACGTCGACACTGGTCGGTGTCGCGAACCGTCTGGCGCGTTCACCGTGATCCGGCAACGTGGGCCGGCGTGGCCGCGCGGGCTTCGGCGAGCAGCTTCTCGCTCGGCTCGCGCAGGTTCCAAACGACGCCGACGACGGCGAGAACGCGCAGCACCAGGTACGAGATGTCGACCTGCCACCACAAGAGGCCCTGCCGCACGCAGCCTGGGGCGTGGTGGTGGTTGTTGTGCCAGGCCTCGCCGAGGGTGGGCAGCGCGAGCCACCAGATGTTGCCGCTGTCGTCGTTGGTGACGAACGGGTGCGTGCCGTAGCGGTGCGTCAGCGAGTTCACGCAACTCGTGACGTGGATGGCAACGATCGTCGACAGCACGAAGCCCCACGCCACCAACTGCGCTGCGGATGTGTGCAGCTCGGGGGCTGTGTGCTCGAGCACGGCACCGACGACGGCGAGCAGCACGATCAACGACGCTGGTGCAGCCAGATGAAAGCGATCGAGCCACACGAGTTCGGGGAACTGCGACCAGTCCTTCACCTCGTGCATGGGCGTGGCGAGGTTCTTCTTGTCGAGGATCCACCCCACGTGCGCGAACAACAGTCCTTTGTGACGGGGCGAGTGCACGTCGTCGCGCGTATCGGCAGTGCGGTGATGACGACGGTGAACCCCCGCCCACCACAGCGGCCCACGCTGGCCCGACGACGCGCCCAGCACAGCGAGCACGAACGCGAACGCGCGGCTGGTTTGGTACGCGTGGTGCGAAAACAAACGGTGGTAGCCCGCCGTGACGCCGAAGAGGCGCGCGACGTAGGTGACGGCGAACGCGACGACCGCCGCGGTGCTGATGCCCGTGAACAACGCCGGAATCACCAGGCTGTGCAGCACCACGAGGCGCAGCACGAGGCCCTGTTTTGGCGGATCGTCGACGACGGTGTGCGCTTCGGTGCTCATCAGCCGCGCGCAGGGACCGTGGCACGCACGATGTCGATGACCTCGTCGATCTCGGCGTCGGTCAGGTTCGACCCCGATGGCAAGCAGAGGCCGCGCGCGAAGAGGTCTTCGGACACAGCACCGCCGACGACGCCACAGCCCGCAAACACCGGCTGCAGGTGCATGGGCTTCCACACCGGCCGCGCCTCGATGTCTTTGGCCAACAGCGCCAGCCGGATGGCTTCGCGGTCGACACCAGAGGCGCTGTCGACGAGGAGACACGTGAGCCAACGCGTGCTCGTGCCGTACGACGCTTCAGGCATGAACGAGATACCCGGCAGGTCGGCGAACGCTTCGGCGTAGCGCGCAAACACACGACGACGAGCCGCGACGCGATCGCCCAACACCTGCAGCTGACCTCGACCAATCGCCGCACACACGTTGCTGAGGCGGTAGTTGAAGCCCACTTCGCTGTGTTGGTAGTGCGGTGCGGGATCGCGTGCCTGGGTGGCGAGGAAACGCGATTTGTCGACGAGGGCTTTGTCGTTGGCGACCAACATGCCGCCGCCCGACGTGGTGATGATCTTGTTGCCGTTGAAGCTGAAGATGCCGACGTCGCCAAAGCCGCCGCAGGGCTTGCCGTGGTAGGTGGCGCCGAGGGCTTCGGCCGCGTCCTCGAGAATCTTCACGCCATGGCGCGCGCACGCGGCGCGGATGGGCTCGTAGTCGGCGGACTGGCCGTAGAGGTCGACGACGATCAGCACTTTGGGCAACGTGCCGTTCTTCGCGGCGTCGTCGAGGGCCGATGCCAACAACGCTGGGTCGATGTTCCAGCTTGATGCTTCGGCGTCGATGAACGTGGGGACCGCACCCTCGTAGAGGATGGGATTCGCGCTCGCCGAGAACGTGAGCGAGCTGCACCACACATGGTCACCACGCTGCACACCCAGCAAGCGCAGGCCGAGGTGGATGGCCGCCGTTCCCGACGACAACGCCGCCGCGTGGGGCACCTGCACGAGTGTCGCGAGTTCGCGCTCGAAGGCGTCGACGTGGGGCCCAAGCGGGGCGACCCAGTTGGTGTCGAAGGCCTCGGTGACGAAGGCCCGCTCAGCAGCGCCGATGTGCGGCGACGAAAGGTAGATGCGCGGCATGGTTCGTTCTCACACAGCAGTGGGGTTTGAGACGGACTTCAGGCGGGCCTGGCACGAGCTGGAACGCCAACGGCAACGACGTCGGCGGGGAGGTCTTTGACGACGGCAGCGCCCGCCCCCACGGTGGTGCGCGCGCCAATGGTGCGCCCGGGAATGACCGACACGCCCACGCCCAAAAATGCCTGTTCCTCGACGACAACGTTGCCCGCGAGATGAACGCCCGGAGCCAGGTGCGTGCACGGACCGAGACGTGCGTCGTGGTCGACGGTGGCGCCGGTGTTGATGATCGCGTGGTCGCCGACGACGCTGTCGACCTGCACCACCGCCCCCGCGAACACGACGACGCCCACACCCAGGCGCACCGACGGATCGACGAAGGCGCGCGGGTGAATGAGGGTGACCCACTCGCCCACGACGTCGTCGAACTCGGCGGCGACGCGCGCGCGGGTGGCGTTGTTGCCGATGGCGATGACCGCACGCGCACCACGCGGCAGGTGGTCTTTCGCGGGTGCACACACCGGAATGCCGAGCAACGTGGAGCCGTCGCGGCTGAGATCGTCGTCGACGACGCGGTCGACCTTCACGCCTGCTGCGCGACACAACGCGAGCACAACTTTGGCGTGCCCGCCTGCGCCAACCACGGTGATGCCACTCATCGCGTCCTCCGTTTGGGTGTGTGCTGGGTGCCGCCGCAATCGTTCATGTCGACGACGGCCCCATGAACTCGGGCATGGTGGCATGGGCACCGGCCGAGATGTCGGAGCGGGCCACCACCTTGAGCGCGGTTTTCACGAGGATGCCGACGTCGACGGCGAAGGAGCAGTGGTCGACGTACCAGACGTCGAGGCGGAACTTGTCGTCCCACGACAGCGCATTTCTGCCGCTGACCTGCGCATGGCCGGTGATGCCGGGTTTGACGTCGTGGCGGCGGGCCTGCTCGGGGCTGTAGCGCTCGAGGTACTGCATGAGCAGCGGCCGTGGCCCTACCAGGCTCATCTCGCCGCGCAGCACGTGCAGGAGTTGGGGGAGCTCGTCGATCGACGTGGCACGGAGCGTTTTACCGAGCGTGGTGAGGCGTTCGGCGTCGGGGAGGGGGCGACCCGCAGCGTCGACGGCGTGGCGCATCGTACGCAGCTTGATGAAGTTGAACGGCTTGCCGTGCAAACCGGGGCGCGGGGCGACGTAAAACGCCGGCCCGCCCATCGTGGTGCGCACCGCGACCGCGGCGGCAGCAACAACCGGGGCAGCCACCGCGCAGGCCGGCACAGCGATGGCGAGGTCGAGGAGGCGTTTGCCGAAGCGACGGTAGAGGCTCACCCGAGCCGGGTATCACAAACGGCGGCGGCGAGCACGCCTGCAAGTCTTTGATCTTGCGCGAGAAAGCGCATCGGCCTT
>JBIKRQ010000396.1:0-5818 GCA_044349155.1 Myxococcota bacterium | reverse complement strand
CGAAGAAATGACCGGGCCGATCCACGCGCTCGCCATCGTGGCCAAGACGCCGGCCGAGCGCGGCTGACGTCGACACTGTTGATGCGTGACCAACGAAAAAGCGCCGGCAGCAGTGCCGGCGTTTTTGTTTGCGCGCGATGCACGCGTCAGGTGCGGGGGACGACGCCGACGTGGTCTTCGTCGTCGACCACGACCAGCGCTTCCGGGGTGATTTCCACCACCACGCTGTCGTCGGCGGACCACGGACCAAGCAGACCCGCGATGGCGTTGCCGACGTCAGCACCCACGGCACCCACGCGACCCAACACGCGCGTGCGCGCCACGCCCGACACGGTGACGACGGAGGCATCGCCCACGAAGAAGCGGGGCACCGCACCCATGCGCACGCGGTCGGCGAAGGCGGAGCGGTCGAGCACCACCCCCAGCCAGACCCCGCCATGACGCACCAAACGGGCCGTGCAGCACGAATCGGGTGCCGAGGCATCGGCGGTGAGGGTGAGCGTGGGAAGCTCGCCCAGGAGCGCTTGAGCGCGGCCAGCAGCGGGGGGAACGAGGCGAAGCGCGGTCATGTCGACTCCTGCTTGTCTGATGTCGATTGCGGCAGATCGGTGGCAAAGGCGGCGTAGCCGGCGGCGGCCCAGGCGCGGACAACGGCGTGGTTGGCCTCGCTGTCGTCGACGAGGGCGATCACGGCACCGCCGCCACCAGCACCCGACAGCTTCGCGCCCAACGCGCCGCGCTCGCGGGCGATGGCGCACATGGCCTCGATGGCCGGCGTGCTCACGCCGAGCGCGTTGAGGTAGCCCTGATTCAGGTCCATGAGTTCGCCCACTGCGGCCAGTTCGCCCCGCTCGAGGTGGGTGCGACCGGCGCGGGCCAGAGCGCCGATGCCGTCGTAGAGGCGGCCGTAGTGGTCGGGGTGACGACGTGCACGCTCGCGCAACGCACCAACGGCGTTGGCTGTTCCCGCGTGCGGGCCGGCCACGCCCACAACGAGCTGCACCTTGCGCGGCAACACCAACGGCGTGGCCACACCGACGTCGTTGCCCACGGGTTTTTCGTACGCGACCACGCCACCCGTGACGATCGTGGTGTGATCCACGCCCGACGGATTGCCATGAAACACGCGCTCGACGGCGAAGGCGCGGGCGACGAGGTCGGCGTCGGAAATCTCTTCGCCGTAGAAGCGGTGAATGCCGCGCACGAGGGCCACGGCCAACGCTGCCGAGCTGCCAAGGCCAGCACCAGCCGGGATGGCGCCGTCGACGGAGAACGACAGCTCGCGCACGCGATCGCCGCACAATTCGCGCAACACCGCCAACGCCTGCCGCAGGCGCTCGGGGCCTTCGCCGTCGGGGTCGGGGCGGCTGCGCACCGGCAGCATCGCGTTGGTGGAACGCAGCACCGGGCCGTCGACAGCGCCTTCTCGACGAGAAACGGCGACGCGGATGCCGCGGTCGATGGTGGAGGCAATCGCGGGCTGGCCAAACACGACGGCGTGCTCGCCGAACAAGATGACCTTGCCCGAGGCCGCACCAAAGACGACGTCGACAGCGTTGTTCATGCCGTTGCTCCTGCGCGCAGTGCGGCGAGGACCTCGCGGGCGCGGCTTTCTTTGACGTTGTGCTCGGCGACGATCACGTCGGCGACGGCGGCTACTTCTCCAGGCTCGGCACCCGCGGCCAACGCAATCTGGCGGGCATGCAGGCGCATGTGACCGTGCTGAATGCCGTCGGTGACCATCGCTTTGAGCGCACCGGTGTTTTGCGCGAGGCCCACCGCCGCCATCACACCCGCAAGGCGCGCGGCCGACGACGACACGCTGCCCATCACCGCCCGTGCGGTTTGCACGGTGGGGTGCACGCGCGTGGCGCCGCCGACGACGCCCACGGCCAGGGGCAACTCGATGGTGCCGACGAGGCAGCGGGCCGCGTCGTCGACGAAGAAGCGCGTGAGGCTGGTGTAGCGCCCGTTGCGCGCCGCATATGCGTGAGCCCCTGCTTCGATCGCGCGCCAGTCGTTGCCGGTGGCGACGGCGACGGCGTCGATGCCGTTCATGATGCCCTTGTTGTGCGTGCACGCGCGCCAGGGGTCGCGGGCCGCGAAGCGCCACGCCTCGACGATGCCGACCGCGACGGTGCGGCCCTGCTCGACGTCGTGGGCCAGGGACGCAAACGGGATGCGCATGGTGGCGCGGGCTTTGCGGTCGTCGGCGAGGTTCGTGAGGATGCGCAGCAGCGCGCGGCCACCGCTGAGGGCCTCGAGCCGAGCCGACAGGCCCTCGACGACGGTGTTGACCGCGTTTGCACCCATCGCTTCGCGCGTGTCGAGGGCGACATGAACGACGAGCATGGGGCCGCCGTCGTCGAGGTCGCCGTGCACGTCGTCTTTCGCCAGGCGGGGCAGCACCCGGGTGGAAATACCCACGCAGCCACCGCCGCGCTCGACGAGGCCGGGGCACAAGGCGTTGGCAGCGGCGGTGAGCTCGGCGTTGGCCGCGGCGATGGCGGCGACGGCGTGGTCGAGGTCGCGCACGTCGAGCAGCTGCACCTGCCCGACGGTGATGGGGGCATCGGCACTGGTGACAAAGCCGCCACCGTCGGCAGCGAGGCGGGCGATGTGGCTGCAGGCGGCGACGATCGAAGGCTCTTCGACGGCCATCGGCACAATGACGGGCACGCCGTCGACGACGAAGTTGAGCGCGAGGCCGAGCGGCAGGCCCAAAATGCCGATGACGTTTTCGATCATCCGATCGGCGACGTCGACGACGAGGCCGCCATCGGGGCCCAGCGTGCGCAGTGCATCGGGGGCAAGGCCGGGAACCGCAGCCAGCAACTGACGGTGCCGCTCGTCGACGGGGAGCTTGTAGAAGCCAGCAAGCCGCGAGGTGGCGGCGGTGTGTGAGCGGGCCGGGCTGGCATCGTGGCTCATGCGGGAGTCTCCGCACCCGGGTGCTGGCCGGGTTCACCCGCAACTTGCCGTACTGAAGCTTCAGGAACAACTGAAAAGACTGAAATCCGCAGTGCCTGTAGGTGACTACATAGGTGAGGCGACAGGCGAACGCCCTGAAAAGACGTGCTTTTCGGGGCGGGTGCGGCAGCTCACCCGGCAGTCAGCGGCGGCACTGGCACGACCTGATCGAAGCAGTTGCGGGCCTCAACGAGGTTGCCGGCGGCCCACGTTTCGTCCCGCAAGCAGGTGCCGTCGAGTTCGCTGTATTTCAATCGGCGACCGTTGCGGACGCCATTTTTGTATTCGTCGAACTCGGCGAGCTCGCCCGAGGGGTACCAGCGGCGGCGCACGCCTTCGAGGCGGCCGTCGACCCATGTGGCATCGGTGGCGATTTGACCTGTGGGCAGCCAGGTGACCCAGTGCCCGTCGTACATGCCCTGCTGGTAGGACTCGACGGCGCGGCGGGTGCCATCGGCGTTGAGGAACAGCCACGGCCCGTCGCGAAAACCGCCGCGCATGGTGCCCTCAGATTCGAGCGCGCCGCCGGAATAGTGGTAGCGCCAGGGGCCGTCTTCGTGGTCGTTGACGAAGGCGCCGGTGGCTTTGGGCGAGCCGTCCTGGTTGTATTCTTCGTAGGGGCCGTTTTTGAGCGCTCCAGTGTAGTGGGCCGCGATGTGGACCTGGCCGCTGGCGTAGTGCCACGTGCGCAGGGCGGTGCGGGGCGTACTCGCCATTTTCGCGAAGCCGCCGACGCCAACAGCGACCGCAGCGACGAAGAGCACCGAGGCGAACAGCGCGCGGCGGTGCTCACGGGCGAACGATACCTGCTCGCGCGCGGTGAGCTCGCGCCCCGACACCAGGCCACTGCCCGCAGAGACCGACGACGACGGCAAGCCAGTCACAGACATGAGAAGCACTCCTGAGGCGAAGGTGAAGCATAGCGACACCACCCCGGCGCTGCTGGTTCCGAACTAACGTCGCTCCCGCCACGCGGCGTCCCTCGTCGTCGTCGAGGTCGTCAGTCTCGTGGTTGGGGGCTTCGGCGCGCCTTGCGCGAAATCCGGTGAGCTGGAAACTTCGAGCCACACGCACCACCCAAAGGATTCCGCATGCTGCTCCCGCGCTTCGTGTTGCCTGGCCTTCTGTGCTTCGTCTCGGTGGGCTCGATGGCCTGCGGTGGGGCAGCCACCGACGGGGACTCGAGCGGCGAGGGAGAAGGGGAGGGACCTGCAGACTCCTGTGACGTCATCACCGAGGAACAAGCCGCATCCGTCCTCGGCCAGCCCATCGTGCGCCTCGACACCACCTCCGACGTGAACGAGTGCCGCTACATGGGTGACGCCGACATCAACCTCCCGGCGGTGCACGTGCGGCTCGACACCAGCAGCTCCTTCTGCGTCGCTGCCCCTGAACGCGCAGACGTTGAAGCGCTCGACCTCGGCGATGCCTGCTGGGTCGGCGATGACGGCGCCCAGCTGTGTCAGGGCAACTTCGTGGTGACGTTGAACGTGATCCACGCGATCGGGGCTCCATCGTTCAAGGCTGGTCTCCGCAGCGTGCTGGAGACCGTGTCTGCGGAGCTGCCCTGAGGCTGTCGCCAGTCGCCGTGCCGCTTGACGACGGCGGTTGCCAGGTTGAAACGACAGGTCTCACCGAGGTGCACCATGTTCGAGCTGTCCACTGAGCAGAAACAACTTCAGAAGCTGGCCTTCGAATTCGCGCGCGACGTGGTTCGCCCCAAAGCGCCCCACCACGACGAGACCGGCGAATGGCCCGCCGACATCCTGAAGCAGGCGTGGGAGCTCGGCCTCGTCAACATCCACATTCCCGAGAGCTGCGGCGGCCTTGGCCTTGGTGCCATGGAAGGCGTGCTCATCGACGAGGAACTCGGCTGGGGCTGTACCGGGATCGCCACCGCGATGACCGCCAACACGCTCGCTCAGGTGCCCGTGATCGTCGCTGGCACCGAGGAGCAGAAGAAGAAGTGGCTGAGCCGCTTCACCGAAGCGCCGCTCATGTGCAGCTACGCCGTGACCGAGCCGGGTGCAGGCTCCGACGTCGCTGGCATGAAGACCACCGCCGTGAAGAAGGGCGATGCCTACGTGCTCAACGGCACGAAGATGTGGATCACCGGTGCGGGCCATGCCGACTGGTTCTTCGTCGTCGCAAAGACCGATCCGACCGCGGGCCACAAGGGCATGACCGGCTTCATCGTCGACGCCAAGACCCCCGGCATCGTGATCGGCAAGAAGGAAAACAACATGGGCCAGCGTGCGAGCGATACGCGCGCGGTCACGTTCGAAGACGTCGTCGTGCCTGCCGACTGCCTGCTTGGTGCAGAAGGCGAAGGCTTCAAGATCGCGATGAAGGCGTTTGACCACACGCGTCCCCTCGTCGCGGCGTCAGCAGTGGGTCTTGGTCGTGCGGCGATGGAGCACGCTGTTGCCTACGCGAAGGAGCGCAAGACCTTTGGTCAGGCGATTGCGCAGCACCAGGGTGTGAGCTTCATGCTCGCCGACATGGCGACGAAGGTCGAAGCCGGTCGCCTCCTCGTGCTCAAGTCGGCTGCCGAGATCGACGCTGGTCGTCGCAACACCATGTTTGCGGCGATGGCCAAGCGCTTCGCTGCTGACTCGGCGATGGAGATTGCGACCGACGCTGTGCAGGTGTTCGGCGGCAATGGCTTCAACCGCGAGTATCCCGTCGAGAAGCTCATGCGCGATGCCAAGATTCTGCAGATCTACGAGGGCACGTCGCAGATTCAGCGGGTGATCATTGGTCGCGAGATTTTGTCGCGCTGACTTCTGCTGCTTGTTTGCTTGTTTGCTTGATGCGCTTGCTTCGGCGGGCGCTTTCTTTTGTATCG
>JBIKRQ010000067.1:0-21411 GCA_044349155.1 Myxococcota bacterium | reverse complement strand
AACCGGGGCACGCGCCATTCTTCATCTGCGGTCGACGCTCCAGTCTGGGAGGTTTTCTGATGCCCTCGACTTTCACGCCGTCATGCAGGCAGCATGATCAGGAGCGGAGCTGCACCCGACGTAACACTGCATCCTTTAAGCCAGCAACCACGCGCATCGAAAACTCCTGACTTGGCCAAACACTGCGACCAACACCGCGCATGCCTGACGGACACTCAATCTGGTCATTTTGGCTGCTTTTTGGCGATCTGTCGACGCAGCTCCTTGTACACCAAGCAGTTCTGGCTCCCCCTCTCCATTCATGGAGAGGGGCTGGGGGTGAGGTCTTGTGGTGATCATCCCAAAGCGATGAACTCGACGGAGCTGCCCGAGGCCACCACCTCGTCGTCGACGCCGAAGCACACCAGCGCGCTCGCGTTGGCCAGGCCCGACACCTGCCCCGATCCCTGACGGTCCACCGTCTGCACCTCGACGACGCCGTCGGCCCGGCGGTGGTGCGTGGCGCGGGCGAAGAACGCGAGGCCGCGCTTCTTCTGAAACGGCGTGGCGTCGACGAGCACACCGCGTTCGCGCGGCACGTCCACCTCGCTGCGTGACGCTCCCGCCAACACGCGCAGTGCTGGCTGCACAAACAGCTCGAAGGTCACGAGGCTGCTCACGGGGTTGCCCGGCAGGCCAAAGACCAGCACCGGCCGTCGTGCGCGCGGCAGGGTGGCAAACGCCAGGGGCTTGCCCGGCCGCATCGCCAACTTCCACACCGACAACGACGCACCGAGGGCTTCGAGTGCTGGGCGAACAAAGTCGTGGCTGCCCATCGACACCCCGCCGATGGTGATCAGTACATCCACGTCGTCGACGGCCATCTTGTCGACGTGGTCGGCCAACGTGTCGGCCGCAATGCCGAGCATGCGCACAGCACAGCCCAAACGACGGCACGCTGCCGCAATCGCCCACGCGTTGGAGTTGATCACGTTGGCGTCGGTGTATGGGCTGCCCACGTCGCGCAGCTCATCGCCCGAGGCGAGGATTGCCACCGTCGGCACACGCACCACGTCGACGGCAACATGCCCCGCCGACCACAACAGGTTCAAACGCGCCGGTGTGAGGACATCGCCAGCAGCGCCCACAACACCATCAACGTCGACGTCTTCGCCGCGCACGCGGATGTTCTCGCCGGGCTTTGGCAACACGTTGATCGTGACGACGCCATCACTGCGGCGGGCTTCGTCGCACTGTTCGCGCATCACCACAGAAACAGCGCCTGCCGGAATCGCAGCCCCCGTGGTGATCGCCACCGCCTCGCCCGCACCGACGACGACACCCGCCGCATGCCCCGCCAGACTCGCGGCCACGATGCGGCGCTGCACGGGTGCTGTGGCCGCACCAACAACGCTGTCGGGGCCCAGGGCGTAGCCGTCCATCGCGCTGTTGGTCTCGGGGGGTAGCGCGCGTCGGCTGCGCACCGTCGACGACAAACGCCGCACATCGCCGCGCAACGCGAGGTCGGTGAGCGCGCACCGCTCGGCAGGCAACGCCGAACACGCCTGCAGAATTCGCTCGCGCGCGATGCCCACATCAAGCAGGGGCTGCCGCAGATCGTCGGTGGCTTTTGGTGTCGTCATTTCGATCCCTCCAGCGATGCGCGACGCGCAGCACCGTGCCCCTCACCCAGGATGTGCAGCAGCCGCTCGTTGAACACGAACGACGCAGCGCTCTCGATGTGCGGTGGCACATGACACGTGCGGCACGTGGCTTCGGGCACGTCGCGCACAATCAGTGCCTTGTCGCCGCCGGCCTGCACATGGGCACTGCCTGCGCCATGACAGCTCTCGCACTGCACGGCGGTGAGTTGCAGCTCCACCAGTTTCGTCGTCGTACAGGCGCCACCCTCGACGTCAAAGCCCGCGCTGTGACAGCCCACGCAGCTGCGGTCTTTGTCGCGACCGGCCACCACCAACGTGTCCCACGCCTTCACATGACCGATGCGCTCGATGTGCTTCTTGCCGTCAGTGCCCGTGCGTTGCACCTCGACGAGGGCCTTCTGCCAGAAGTCCCATGCCGCCGCATGACACGCCTGACACGTCTGCGCGCCAACGTAGCGACGCACGTCGGGCCCGGGCTCGGGGCACGTGGCCGCGGCTTCGCACGACGACACGAGTGTGGGGATCGCCGCCTCGTAGGCTTTCAACGCGGCAAACGCTGTGGGCTCTTCACTCAAGCCGCGACGCAAGGGCAACGCGCGCACGCTCACGTGTGGCCCGGCCATCGGCGTGCTGTCGACGACGTCGAGGGCCGCGCGTTCGGCGACAAAGCGCGCCAACCGCTCCTGCTGAAACGTGCGCGTCGAGCCTTCGGCCAACGTGGGCAGCAACTTGTTCAGCTCAGCGATGCGCACATCGAGCAGCTTCTTTCGGCCATCGGCCACCGCGGCGCGATCGTCGAGCGCGAGAGGGCTACCGACCGCACGACCATCGAGCACCACCTCGACGACACCGACATGCTGCGACTGCCACCCCGGCTGCACCACAGTCACAGCACCGAGCCGCTCAGGCGGCGATGGCGTTTCACCAGCACGACCAACGACAGCGATGTCCACACCGACCAACTGCGGCACCAACGCCCGCGTCTGCGGCACATCGCGTTGGCTCAACAGCACCACCAGGTCCACCGGTGTCGACGACGATGCCGTGGCCACCGCGGTGTTGATCGCAGCCGCGGTGTCGGCCTCACCTGCACCAACGACGAGCACCTTCACGTCGCCACGTGTGACCACGGCGGTCTGCGCGTGCTGCAGCGATGTGACGTGGTGACGCGCGAGAACAGCGTCGTAGAAGTCGGGACCGCGCACGTCGTCGAGGGGTCCGCGCGCGGTCGCTGCCAACCCCAGGCGCGCGTACGTCGACACCAACAGCTCGGTGCGTGCTTCGGCCTGACAACGATCGACGGCGGCGTTGTCATCGGGCTTCTCGAACAACAGGTTGCCTCCGTCGAGAAACAACACCCGTTCGCCGTAGGCGCTGCGTGCGTCGTTCACGATGCCTGCCAGGCGCGCCACGCCGCCGAGTGGGTCACCCGTGCAGCCGCAGGGCTCGACGTAGCCCTGCACGTTCGCCGTCGTCAGCAACAGCAAGCGCTTGCCTGCCAGTGGCGTCGCAAACGACGGTGGCCCGACCACAGGTTGCGCCACCCGAGGAGTCGGCTGCGGTGCTGTGGACGTCGCTGGCGGAGCAGCGGACGGTCCCGACGTGGTGGCCGTGCACGCAACGGCGACAGCGACGCACGCAAGACAGGCGACACGGGCGAGGTGAGAAAGAAGACGCACACGACCGGCATAGCAGAAACCGCCTGTGGTGTTTGTCGCCGAGGCCCGTCCCTCGACGCGGGACGTCCCCGCCGAAGTCAAAGCGGTGGGCACGCGCGGCGCGTCGTGGCATGCCAAGCGGATGCGGTTGCGAAACGTGTCCCTCGTCGTTGGCGTCGTCGGTCTCGTCGGTCTTGTCGGTGCTGGTTGTCTCGTGCTGGATCGGGCTGCCAGCCTTGAGCCTGGCACCGTGCGAGGCACCGCCACCGTCGCTGGTGCAGGCGTCGACAGCGTCAACGTCGTGCTCGCCAACAGCCCGTTGCTGCAGCGCGCGAACGACAGCGGCGCCTTCCTCGTCGACGGGCTGCCCGCCGGCACCCACGCGCTGCGGCTGCTGCGTGACAGCGACAACGACGGCAGCGTCGAGCGTGGTGCGGTCACGTCGTTTTCGATCACCGACACCGGGGCCAGGTTGTCCGGTGTCGACCTTGGTGCCGTCGAGCTGCTGGGCACCGTCGGCATCAGTGGCACGGTCACCGACCTCGACGGTGGCGGCCTCGATGGCGTGCAGGTGGTGGTCACGCGCTTCGACGTCGACCACACCGCCGAGGTGCTCCTGCCGCTCAGCGACGACGACGGCGATGGCACCATTGCCTTCACGCTCACCAATGTGGTGCCCGGCACCGTCGAAGTGTTTGCGTTTGCGGCGAACAGTCGCGCCAGTGCGGCCACCAGCCTCGTCGTTGGTGCAGAGCCCATCAACGGTGTCGCGTTGGGCGTTGCTGCCGCTCCCGCAGCTGCGGTCACGGCACAGGTCACACCTGCCCTGCCAACGGCGCGCTTCGTCGTCGTCGACGTTGGAGCACCTGTGGATGCGGTGCCAGTCGTGGCGGCGGCGGTTGGTCAGTTCGTCGATGTCCCTGCTGGTGTGTACGACGTCTGGTTCGTCGACGACGACAACGTGCCCCTCACGCGACTCGCGCAGCAGGTGGCGCGGCCCAGCTCGGGTGGGGTCACCTGGGGTCCCGCGGTGCGTGGTGCATCGATCGCGAGCGAGGGTGAGGGCGAGGGCGAGGGCGAAGGCGAAGGCGAAGGCGAGGGCGAAGGCGAAGGCGAAGCGTTTCACGTCGACAACTACAAACCGCTGTTGATCCACCCCGACGGTACGTCGAGTGCAGAGATGGTCATCAGCGCAACGCGTGCCGACGGCTCGCCAGCTGACATCACGGTGGAGCCGACGTCATTGCCGATCATTGTTGATTTCGACGCGGCCAGTGGCGTGTTGTCAGCGCGGCTCGACACCAGCGTCAAGGCGATCGACATCCTGCTCGCCCGTGAGGCCATCCGCGTTGTCATCGACGGCCAACAGGTCCACGAGCTGCCAACGGCCTACATCGCCCACGCCGTCTACACAGGTGAGGTCAACAACGATCCCCGCCAGGCCGGCAGTTGGCTCTCGTCGCGCCCCCCCGAAAGCAATGTCGACAGCATCGTCGTCCTTGCGCCGCTCGACGTCGCGAGCGACCTGAACGTCACAGACGTCGACATCGTTGCCCCTCGCGGCAGCATCGTCCTCAACAACGGCCGCCTCACCGTCGAGCGCGTGCTCAACAGCAACGGACGGGCCACCATCCTTGGACCCGGCAACGTCACGGTCTCACGCGAGCTTCGTGGCCGCATTCAAGACGCGAGTGTCACTGTGGATGGTGTCACCCTGTTTGCCGATTTGGACGTCGTCTCCGAGAGCGACGACAACACGATCACCGTCAATGGAGCCGTTGTCGTCAATGGCAACAGCAACGTGTTCATCCAGGAACCGTTCATCCTGTCGCCCGATGCGCAGTTGTCGATCGACAACGGTTCGGCGCACTTCGCCGACGACATCGACGTCGCAGCTGGCGTCGTCACGGTCGGCGAAAACGGCACACTGATCCTTGGACTGCTGGGCACCTTCAACACGCTCACGCTGACCACAGGTGGGCAGGACCTGACGAACGTGAGCGTTGCTGGCGTCGACAACGCCGGCGTGCGCAGCACGATCACCGTGGTTGGCGACCTGGTGGCCTCGGGCCTTGGCAAGCTTCATGAGCGCCCCGACCTTTTCGTCAATGGCAATGTGCGGCTCGGTGCGGTGGTCGTCCTCGAGGACGCACGCGTCACCAGCGGCGCCATCGAACTCACCGGTGCCACCGTCCCCAGCTCTGGTGCACTCAGCGACCTTGATGTCACCATCACTGGTCCGGTCAGTGTTGGCGATGCGGCAGCCCTCCAGGTGAACGACCTCGTCATCGACGCTGGCGGAACACTCGACCTGAGTACCGGCGGTCGCGTCGACGCCACGGTGGTCGACAACAACGGCACGATCGTGTTCGGCAACGCGACGGGGGTGCTGGCCACGCAGTCGCTGACCACCTCGGGCACCATCGAGCTGCGTGGTGCCGGCACTCTTGAACTCAACGGAACCGGCGCCGTCCTCAGGGCCACAGGGGGGACTGTGTTCAGCGCCTCTCCCAACAACCACCGCGTCGTCGTCGACAATGGAAGCAACCTGGCCACGACGGTCGAGTTGCTTGGGCCGCTGTCGCTCGACACCCTCGTGGTGGGCGGGCAGGCCCTCACGGCGAACGGCGGCACGCTGCAGGTTGGCAAGCTGGAGCTCGACCCTGACGCGAGCACTTCTGGTGTCGTCGCCACGACCTGCACAGGGCTTGATGGCAACAATCAGGGGAACTGCCCGCCTCCGCCGTAACTCCTGGGAAGTGTGCCTGCCCACTTGCTGTCTGCGTCGACATCGTCGATGGCAGGCGCCATGGCGACACCAAAGAAGCAAGCGAGCAGCAAGAAAAAGACCCCGGCCACCATGGCGTCCACCGCCGACAAGTACGCGCTGTACCGCCTGAGCGTGCAGGACCCCGAGCACGAGGTGTCGATGTTCCGGCGCTTCTTCAAAGACGCCTTCGGCCGCTGGCCCGTGACGTTGCGTGAAGACTTCTGCGCTGCCTTCGCCGTCTGCTGCGAATGGGTCGGTCGCGACAAAGACTGCACCGCTGTCGGCGTGGACCTCGATCCTGAGCCCCTGCAGTACGGCCGCGATCACTACCTGCCCGAGCTGACTGAAGAAGCACGTTCGCGCATCACGCTGCTGCAAAAAGACGTGCTCGAGACGACGACGAAGGCCGACGTCATCGCCGCGCAGAACTACTCGTTTTTCTTGTTCAAGCAGCGCGCTGAAGTGTTGAACTACTTCAAGTCGGTGCAGCGCTCGTTGAACGACGAAGGCGTGTTCGTCTTCGACATGATGGGTGGCTCGGCGTTTTACCAAAACGACCTCGAGGAAGGCCGCAAGGTCGCGCGCCGCACCCCAGCTGCTCGTCGCGACAACCCACCGTTTCGCTACGTGTGGCACCAGGAGCGCTTCGATCCGATCACGGCCGACGCGCTGTTTCACATCCACTTCCGTTTCCCCGACGGCTCGGCCCTGGAACAAGCGTTCACCTACGACTGGCGCCTGTGGACCCTGCCCGAGCTGCGCGAGCTCCTCGTCGAAGCCGGCTTCAGCGAGGTGCACGTCTACTGGGAGACCGACGACAAAGAGGGCAACCCCTCGGGCAACTACCGCCGTTCGACCAGCGGCAAGCCAGACCCGGCGTGGTTGTGCTACGTCGTGGGCGTCAAATGAGTCTGGCGGGGGCATCCCAGCCGATCACATGAGCCACAGCAGGCAAGCGGGCGAGGAAAACTTCCCCGCGAGCTGAAACAGCAGCGTCAGGAGCAGAGATGGCGGAAAAAGGCGTGTGCGTCGTCGTCGGTACGGGTCCGGGCATTGGCCAGGCGGTGGCTGCGCGATTTGGTCGCGAAGGCTACGCGCTGGGGCTCATCGCTCGTCGCAAAGAAGCGCTCGCGGGCTTCGTCGACGGTCTGGTGGCCAGCAACATCAACGCGCGCGCGTTTCCGGCCGACGCCGAAAGCGCCAACAGCTTGATCGATGCGCTCAAGGGTGTTGAGTACGACCTCGGCGCCATCGACGTGCTCATCTACAACGCGGCAGTGCTCAAGCCCGGCAATCCCCTCGACGTCGGCATCGAGCAGCTCGTGCGCGAGTTGCGCGTCAACGTGGGCGGCGCGCTCGTGTGTGCGCAGCACGTGGCCATCGGCATGAAGAACCGAAAGCGCGGCACGCTGTTGTTCACCGGTGGCGGTCTGGCGTTGTCGCCGTGGGCGCAGATGGCGTCGCTGTCGATCGGCAAGAGCGGCATTCGCAGCCTCGCCAACACGCTGCACCAGGACCTCAAGGCCGACGGCATTCGCGTGGGCACGGTCACCGTCGACGGCTTCGTCAAGCCGGGTGCAGGCGCGCTCGATCCAACAGCGATTGCCGAGCAGTACTGGCAGCTGCACGCCGAAGCAGCCGACGCTCCCTTCGAGCGCGTCGTTCGCTGAGCAAGAACATTCGTTCACCACACCGTGGCTGAGCCTGGCGCGCCCGTCTTTCTCGACGCAGAAAGGCGGGCGTGTTCGTTTCGCCGCACGCGCGAGTGACGGCATGAGCGGTGTGAGCGGTGTCGCTTGTGAAGTCAGCACGCAGTCCACGATGGTCCGCGCCATGCGTACCCCACAGTTTTCCGCCGCCGTCGTCGTCAACGGTCTGTCGCAACTCATCCTTGGCTTTGCCATCGACGAGCGCGATCCACGCCGCGTCATGGCCGTGGGTGGCCAGCGCGTCGACGTCACGTTGCTCTCCAACGACGCGGGCCTCACGTGGCGGCAGCTCTCTTCACCGGGCAAGGGCCTGCGTGGCGCCTGGGTCTGCGGCGATGAGATGTGGGTGGTGGGCGAGTACGGCTTCGTCGCCCACTCCGTCGACAGCGGTACCACCTGGTCCGTCGTCGACGTGGGCTTCTCGGGCTGCTTGTTTGGCGTGACGCGCGATGCCCACGGCACGTACTTCATCGCCGGCGACGCCGGCTACGTCGCTGCGAGCAGCGATGGGCGCACGTTCAAGAAGGTCAGCGGCGCATCGGTGTCGTTGTCGCGCTTGTACAAAACACCCCACGGCGTGTTCATCCCCACCGATGCGCCCGGCGACATCCTGCAGGTCACTTCAACGCCGAAGCCGAAGATCACGAAGCATGCGATCGGTGCTGGCGTCGACCTCATGGCCGTCACGCGGGCGAGCAACGGCACGATGGTCGTGGTGGGCCACAAGGGCCTCATCTACCGCTCCACCGACGATGGCGCGTCGTGGACCTCATCGAACTCGCCCACCGCGCAGGTGTTGTGCGCGGTATGCGTGCTGCCCACAGGACGTTTCGTCGCGGTGGGCACCGAGGGAACGATCGTTCTCAGCGACGACGATGGCGTCACCTTTCGCTCGGCGATCGCACCGCTTTCGAGTGGGGCACTGTGGAGCTGCACCGTGGTCGACGGGCACGTGCTCGTCGGTGGTGAAAACGGTTTGATCGGGCGCCTGTCTGCTGTTGAGAGCGACGAGGTTCCCACGTTCCCTGCGAGCACGGCGGTCAGCATCAACGGCGTCCTCATCGACGACGAGTTGCGCGCGATGGTCTACCCGTGGCGCGGCGGCAAGATCGCGCTGCCCCCGCCCGCACTCGCCTCTGTCGACGACGGCTGGGCGGCAGTCCGCCGCCTTTTTTGGGCCTGCGATCGCTGGCGCAGCGACTTGAAGAAGCAGCAGCCGCAACTGTGGACCATGCGCTCCAGCCACAAGCGCGGCGAGCGCCGTTTCGCCGAGCGCCTGCACAACGAGCAGGCCACGGCGGGCACCCTGGAGGACAACCGGGAACTGGTGCGCCACGCGATGGACGACAACTTCTACAGCCCGGTGCAGGCGCAGTTGTGGGACGCGGTCGCCGACTTCCTCGTTGCCAGTGTTGGCGTGATCGCGGCGATCGAGGCCGCCACATCGAGCATCGATGGTCGCCTGCCGTATGTGTCGATCGGCGTGTACGGCCGCCTGCGCGATCGCCTCATGCAAGTGAGCGACGCTGACTACCGCACGGTCCTCGCGCTGGCACTCCCCTCTGTCGACGCGAAGGGGCGCACCGACACGAGGTACCCCGACGAGACAGCACTGGGTGTGCTGTCGGCGTGGTCGTTCCTGCTGCCGCCTGGTGAACAGCCCGACGACATCGAGCTCGAGCTACAGACCCGCGCGCAGCGCACCATTGGCAGCTTCGGCGACAGCTACGTGGCTCGCCCCGCGTTGTTGGCGAGCTGCAACGACGATGGCCTCAACACCTTCTTCAAGCAGAACACCGAGATCCGCTACGAGTTCTTTGGCGGAGGTGAACGACCGTTCCTGGCGACGACGTTGGCCCGTGGCAGCGCCGTGTTGAAGGAGCGGTTGCCTTCGATGCGCCCGCGCTACGACTCGAGCATCGAAGTCTGGGCCACGCTGCTGGCACACGTGGATAACGATCGCGTCCCCGATGTCTTTCAGCGCATCCGCCGCGACAAGGCGCTGCGTGCCGGTTCCGATGGCCTGGCAGTCCACGCGCGCCTTGCACCCGCGCGCATGCAGACATGGCTGGGGACACAGTTGAGCAAAGCCGATCCCGATGCCTTCGAGCAGGACCTCGTCGCCGTCCTGACGCCGTCGTTGGTCCCGGTGCCGCCAAAGGCTCCCGACAACACCGCGTTCGTCGCCTCGTTGGGCACGCCGTCGACGTACGTGCCGCCAACGCCGCTGCCTGCGCCAACGCTCGTCGTGCCTGCGGCCTTGCAGCTGCCGTTTGAAGTGAGCTGGCGCGACACCGAAGAAGACATTGCCGCGGCCAAGAAGCCCTACGACGGCCACTGGTCGTGCGAGTTCGACGGCGACAAGGTCTACCTCGCCAATGCCACGCCCGCCGACGTCGATGCCTACGTCGCCCTGCGCGAGCAGTTCCAGCTGCCCACCAACAGCGAGTTGTTTGTGCTGCTGCCAACGCGTGTGCATCAGCGGTTGGCAGCACTTGGCGCGCAGCGGGTCGAGTGGGGCCGCAGCTATGACGCCGCACTCTTGAAGAATGCTGACGTCGTCGTTCCGCTGGTGCGCGCATTCGCCAACAGCGACGAAGAGCTCGCGCCGCGCCTCAACACGATCATGCCCCTCGGCGATGTGTGGCTTGCGCCGGCGGCGGTGCAGGGCTTTGCGGGCAAGAAAGACAAAGCGTTGGCCCGCACGTGGATCGGTCGTCATCCGCGCCATGCAGCCGCTGGGGCGTTGGCGATGGTGCACGGCGACGTCGACACGGTCGATGCCACGCGCGTGTTGCGCTTCATCGACGGCCTTGGTTTGCGCGACACCATCGTGCGCCTGGCAGCCGGCGTGGATGCAGCGTTCGCGCAACGCATCACCGCGCTGCTTGACGAAGACCCGCTGCTGCAGCGTGGCGTGAAGGTGCCCGTGCTGCCGGCGTATGCGAAGCCCGAGTTGCCGCCGCTCAAGAGTGCCGATGGCACGTCGTGGTCTGCAGCCGACACCGAAGCGCTGTTGGTGCGCATGGCAGCGTCGAACCCCGACGAGGTCAATCCTGTGATCACGCGGGCCCGCGGCAGTCTCGATCGTGGTGCGGGTGCTGCGTTTGCGCGCGCGTTGTTTGAGGCGTGGCTCGAGCAGGGAGCCGATGCGAAGCAGAACTTCTGCCTGCACGCCCTCGGCTACTTCGGCGACGACGACGCCATTCGTCGCTTGTCGACGTTGGTACGTGCGTGGCCCGGCGAGAGTGCAGCGGCCCGCGCGCAGGTGGGGCTCGACACGTTGGTGTTGCATGGCAGCGATGCTGCATTGCTGCAGTTGGCGCTCATCTCGGAGAAGTCGAAGTTCGCCGCGCTCAAGGGTGGTGCAGCCTCACGCATCTCGGCGATTGCCGATGCGCGGGGCTTGTCGCCCGATGAGCTGGCCGATCGCCTGGTGCCCACGTTCAACCTCGACGATGCCGCGACGACGACGTTGTCGTTTGGTGAACGAACGTTCTTCGTCACCTTCGACGAGAATCTGGCGCCGCGCGTGAAGGACGCGAGCGGCACGCTGTTGAAGGACCTGCCGAAGCCCAACAAGAGCGACGATGCCGCGTTGGCGAAGGCCGCGAAGTCGCAGCTGTCGGGGCTGAAGAAGGACATCAAGACCGTCGCCGACCTGCTGCTGCGTCGCCTCGAGCGCGCCATGATCGAGCATCGCTTGATCGATGCGGCAGCGTTTGTGACCTGCTTTGTCGAGCACCCGCTCACCTTCCACGTCGCCCGTCGTGTGTTGTGGGAAGTCGTCGACGACAGCGGTGCACGCGTGGCCCTGGTCCGACTCGCCGAGGACCGCACCTTCGCCGACCTGCACGACAACGCCTGGACCGCCCCGCGCGGCGTGAAGTTCGCCGTCGTTCACCCGATCGACCTCGACGACGCGACCCTCGCTGCGGCCAGCACCATCTGGGCCGACTACGAACTGCTGCAACCCTTCGCGCAGCTCGGACGTGCGGTGCACCGCTTCACGCCTGCTCAGGTGTCGGAGCCGGTGTTGACCGTGCGCGATGGCAAGCAGGCCCCAGCCCCCACCCTGGTGTTCGGTCTCGAGGGTCGGCAGTGGCGTCGCTACGACATCATCGACGGCGGCGCTTTTGGCAACCACACCAGGTTGTTTGGCACCGTGCGCGCGGTGGTCGACTACGACGGCAATGTCGGCGTCGGCTACATCGAAGCCAGCGAGATCCTCACGGTGCGTGGGGTGTCGTTCAGCTCGACTGCTACGCGCAAGGCATTGGCCTTGAGCGAGGTGTCACCACGGATCTTGTCCGAGGTGGTCGTCGACATCGACGCGGCTCTCGGCTGACTTCTGCGCGAGGAACCGTCCACGGTGCTCGCATTGTGAACGATTGTTCTTGGCGCTTCACAGCGTCGATCGAGTGCCTGATCGGCGATCAGTGACTCGAGGACGTGAGGTGCCAGGAACGAACGTTCACGCGGACAAGTCACTGAGGAAAAGTCATCTCCAACGTCGCCACGAACGCCCGCGTCCGCGCGATCAACGCCGCACGCGGTGGCAGCACCACAAACGCATCAAGCCCCGGCGGCGCCATCGCCTCCATCACCCCCACCAACTCACCGCGCGCCACAAACGGCGCGGCCACCAACGCTGGCGCACGCACAATCCCGAGGCCCTGCGCGGCGGCGCGCACAGCACGCTGCACGTCGTCGACGATCAAGCGTGGCCGCAAGGTCACCGTCTCGCGCACACCGTCGACGAGCATGGCCCATTCGGCGGGAGCCGCACCGCGTGTCACGGCGATGGTGTCGTGCGCCGCAAGGCCCTCCACACTGCGCGGCATCGTTCGCGTCGCCAGGTATGCGGGGCTGGCGAAGAACCCCATGCCCACCACGCCGAGGGGATGCACCGACCACGGCATCGTCGGATCTTCGAGGCGGTGTGCGCGCGCTGCCGACGTCGTGGCCCGCTTGCCCGTCCAGATCGCCAGGTCGAAGCCTGCGGCCGCAAAGTCACTGCGCTCATCACTGCTGGCCACTTCCACACGAACGCTGGCGTGGGCTGCCAGGTACGCCGGCACCACCTCCTCGAGCACGAACGTGGTCAATGCCGACGACGTGGTCACGCGCAACACGCCGCGTGGCACGGCCCGACTTGCCACGGCCACCGCTTCGGCGTCGCGCAACGTCGACAACGCGCGCGCCGCGTGTTCGTAGCAGGCGCGTCCCTCGTCGGTGAGGCGCAGCGTGCGACTGGTGCGCTCGATGAGCGGCACCCCCAGACGCGCCTCGAGGGCGTGCACGCTGCGGCTGAAGCTGGTGGTGCGGCCCTGGCTCGCACGGGCTGCTGCAGAGAACCCGCCGTGCTCAACGACGGCGACAAACGCGTGCAGCTCGGCGAGCTGTTGCTCAGTGTGGGTCACGCGCCCACTCTAAAACGTCGTCGAGGAATGTCCACGGCGACGCCTGCGCTCTGGAAACTGCCGCTGCTCGTGTGTGACTGCTAGCGTCGCGCTGTGACCATGTTCACGCCCCTGCCCACCCCACGCGAACCGCTGTCGCGACGAGCGCTTGCCTCGCGGCTGGTCCCCGGTGTGCGCGTCGCGGGCTACGTCGTCGGCGAGCCGCTTGGTGCCGGCGGCATGGCCCAGGTCTACAGCGCGCTCGACGAGCGCCTGCACCGCACCGTGGCCCTCAAGGTGCTCAGCGACGACGCTGCCGACGACGAGGGCCGTGCCCGCTTCTTGCGCGAAGCCCGCGCGCTCGCCCGCATCGAGCACCACAACGTCGTGCGCGTGCACGCCAGCGGCGACGACGATGGCGTCGTCTGGATGGCCCTCGAGGTGGTGCACGGCGAATCCCTCGCCGCCCTGTGCGATGGCCAGCCCCTCGACGAAGAAACCGCCGTCGGCTTGTGCGCCCAGGTGGCACACGGGCTGTCCGCGGTGCACGCGATGGGCGTGGTGCACCGAGACGTCAAGCCATCCAACGTGCTCGTCGACGACGACGCCAACGTCAAGCTCATCGACTTCGGTGTGGCCCACGTGACAGACGGTGCTGAGCGCAGGGGCGGGTTCACCACACGCGCCGGTGTCGTCGTGGGCACGCCGCACTTCATGTCGCCCGAACAGGCGCGCGGGGCGGTGGTCGATGCCCGCAGCGATGCCTGGGGGCTGGGCGCCACGCTGTATGCGTTGCTCGCGGGTCGCCCGCCGTTTTTTGGCAGCGACGACGAAAGCGACCTCGACATCCTCGCCCGCGTCGTGCGCGACGACATCGCCGACATCCGCACCATCGCGCCCACCACCTCGGCAGGCACCGCTGCGTTGCTGCAGCAGCTGCTGCATCGCGATGCCGCACAGCGCCCCGAGCTGCACAGCGTTGCCACCACCCTCGACGACATCGCCGCCACCCTCGCGAGCGGTGACCTGCCCGCAGCACCAGCAACCGCGGTGACAGCACCCAATGTCGCCGTCGTCGATCAGGCCAGCGCCGTCGATGTCGTCGAGCCCGTCGTCGAACCCGCCGTCGAACCAGCTGTCGCCGGTCTGTCGTCGGGGCTGTTGCTGTTTGTTGGCCTCAACGTGGTGGTGGCCATCGCTGCCGCACTCGTGTTGGTGCGCTGGTACTTCGCCGAGCCCACCGTGGTCGAGCGCGTCGTCGAGCGCGTGGTGGAAGTGCCCGCAAAGCCCGTGGTCACCACGCCGCCGCCGATCGTGGTCGACCTCACGCCACCAACACCACCAGCACCCACGCCTGCTCCTGATGTGCCCACGCCGATCGAGGCGTTGCCCCTGCCAGCACTGGTCGCCGACACCAGCACCGCCGCAGGTGAACGATTGTTCTCGATCGCCGTCAGCGCCGACACCCTCGGTGATGACGTCGTCAACGCCGTGGCCGACAGCGCGCGCACCGACATCGACGCCATCCTCGAAGGCGCCATTCGCAGCACGCACAGCCCGCGCCGTCGGCAGCTCGCAGCGGTCGAATTGCTGCGCCAACGCCGCAACGATCGCGCCCTGTCGGTGTTGATGTCGGTGGCCAACGCCCACCCCGACAGCGCCGTCCGTCGCGCCGCAGGTGAGGCGCGCGACAGCATCTTCAAAGTCGAATAGCCACGTCGACATTCGCTGCGTATCGTCGGCTCGGGGGAGCATCATGTGGCGTTTCATTGTTTGCTGCGTGTGGTCGCTGTGGGTGCTCGCGAGCTGCGCGGCCCGCGATCCGTCGTCGTCACCAGCTGAGGGCGAAGGTGAAGGCGAGGGCGAGGGCGAAGGCGAGGGCGAGGCCGTCGAACCCGGCAGTGTCGTCGCCGGTGGCGCCTGCAGCCGCGACGCAGACTGCGCCGGTCTTGCCGGCCCCCAGTGCCTCGATGGGTATTGTTTCGAGCTCGGCGACCTCTGTGTCGACGACACCCATGCGTTGCGGATCCGCAACGATGTGTCGGGCCCCGCCACGATCGACTGCAGCATCTGGGGCGGCAGTTGCCAGGACTACGGCTGCACACTGCCCATCGGCGCTGAATGCACGGAAGCCAGCTTCTGCGGCGACGACACGAACTCCTGGCCCTGCGTCGACGGCGTGTGTGCCGAGCGCCCCGAAGCGTGGCTCGGAAACACGGTGCACCCCACGCGCGTGACGTTGCCGATCACGTTGTCACCAGCGACTGGCTGCGTGGTGTTCTCCGTCGATGCACCAACCTTTGTCGACGCGCCCAACCTCTCGCTGCGGCAAGCCGGACGCGTCATGTGGTTCAGGTTCAGCGGCGTGCCCGTGGCTGTCAACAGCGGCGATGTGGTGGCCTGCACGTCGAATCTCAACTCCGCAGAAGCAACTCTTGCGCTGGCCGACCCGGTCGGACGAGCCATGTGCGTCGATGAACAGCACCTGCAACAGGCCACCGGCGAGGTCGTGAGCTGCTCAGTCGACGAGCGTTGTGCAGTGGCCCTTGGCAGCGATGCCTCGTGCCGCGCGCTGGCCGATGTCCCCTGCGATCCCCTCGGCGACACGTGTGTTGGATTGTGCGAGCAGCACCCCGACAACAGCGCCTCCTGCGTCGACGAACAGGCGAACGACGACCTCTGGCGTTGCGACGGCTTGCGGTTTGTTGGCCAACGTGGCTTCGAGCCGACCATCGCCTACGCGACGATGTGCGCTGAACGCTGCGAACATTGGCTCGGCTGCATCGCCTCCGCCGGCAACGCCTGTGGCGAGTTCACGCGCTGCATCGACCCCGACGACGACGTCACCCTGCTGGATTGCCCCGACACCGGTGTGTGCCCCGAATGAAAAACACCATCCTGTTCATGTGGGTCCTCGTCGTTCTCGTTGGTTGCGCAGGCCCGATGAGTTGCCCGGTTCCGAGTCTCATTCGCGCGCCTTTCCCCAGCCGATCACGCTGCCAGCAACGCTTGAGATCGTCGCCAACGAATGCGTGATCATCGACGTGCAAGCACCAACAGGCGTCATCGTCACCGACGATCCCTCTTCATCATCGCTGCCGCCGTCCTCCTCGACGCCCTGGTACTTCCATTGGTTCCAGGGACTCGACGAACGCATCTTCGGCAAGGTCACAGGCGTGCAGGCCGAGAGCGGTCCTCTCATCGCCTGCGCTGTGTCGTGGTGGTCTGGTGGCACGGTCACCTTCATGGCGGTCGCACTCGACGACGAACGCCTCGGCGATGTCTGCCTCGACGAGCAACACAAGCGCGTCGACGACGAGGTCGAGGCGTGCCCCGCCAACACCGTGTGCAGCACGCGACTCAACGAGCCGCAATGCCGTGGTGGCGTGGGCAACGCCTGCACGTACACCTGCAGTGGCAGTTGCCTGAACGATGGCGAAACCAACACCTGTCTCGTCGACCGCCTCGCGCCTGACGACAGGGCGTTGTGCGATGGCATCGTGTTTCAGGAGGGCAGCCCCTGGCGGCCCCAACGCAACGTCTGCAGCGAGCGCTGCGAAGACCTGCTCGGCTGCGTCGTCTCGCCTGGCCAGCCCTGCTTCCGCTTCGAGTGGTGCATCGACCCCATCACGCTCGATGACATCACGACCTGCCCCGACACCGGCGTCTGCCCAGAGGTTGCGCAGTGAACGTTCGTTCTGTCGTCGAGAAAAGCGGTCTCCGGGCGCTCGCCTGGGTTCACCACGCCGCTGTGGGTTGTGTGTGTGTGCTGCTGTTGCCGGTGTGTGCGGGTCGCGAGCCTTCGCCGCTGGTAGGTGAAGGTGAAGGTGAAGGCGAAGGTGAAGGTGAAGGTGAAGTCGCAGCCGGGACTCTGCTTCCTGGCACCGCCTGTGAGCGCGACCGCGACTGCGCGTTTGGTGCTCAGTGTCTTGACGGCTTCTGCTTCCAGGCAGGCTGGCCATGTCTCGACGACACGCACGCCGTTGTTCAGCGGCGAGACCTCTCCGAGTCCGGCATCGTTGATTGTGGTCTGTGGAGTGGGCACTGCGTCGATGGCTGTACCCTGCCCGTCGGTGGTGAATGTACCCGCGACAGTCGCTGTGGCGATGACGCCTGGCCATGCGTCGACGGTGTGTGCGCTGAGCGTCCCGCTGATTGGTGGGGGAGTTTGACCCAGCCAGGCCGCGTGACGCTGCCCATCACGCTCGCGCCGTCGTCGGGCTGCGTGCTGTTCGACGTCGACGCGCCGTCGTTTGTGTCGGCCGCAAACGTGTATCTGCAGCAAACCGGACGCGTTGCGCAAGGCCAGTACGACGATCCGGTGGCGGTCGCACCTGGCGAGGTGCTGACCTGCACCGGCAGCCTCTACGTCGTCACCACCATTGAATTCGTCACACCGACCGCGGTGTCCACCTGCCTCGATGAGCACCGCTGGCAGAACCCCACGGGCGCCATCACGGCCTGCTCCGACGACACTCGCTGTGCTGTTGTCCTGGGTGGCAGTCCGTCGTGCCGTGCGCTCGCTGGCGCGCCTTGCGACCCCGTCGTCGACAGCTGCCTTGGCATGTGCGAGGTCCAACCCGACGGAACCGGCCGCTGCATCGACGAGCAGAGCAGCAACGCCATCACCGTCGGCACCTGCGATGACCGCGGTCGCTTTCATCGGCGCAGCAGCCTTGATCAGGATGCCGCACCGATCGTCGTGGCCTGCGCTGAGCGTTGCGAGCACCGTCTTGGCTGCCTTGCGAGCGCCGGCCATGGCTGCGGCCCGTACACGCGTTGCATCGACCCCACGGACAACGTCACCATGCTCGATTGCCCTGAGGCCGGTGTGTGCCCCGAATGACGACCGCCGTGGCTTTGACGTCGAGGTGAACGATCGTTTTCGCGTTCAGCGCGTGCCGTACGTGTCGGCCAACAATGCATCCAGGCTGCTGCGCACGCGCGACAGGTCAACGCCGAGCTTCCAGCTCTCCTGCAAACCCGCTTCGACCGAGTCCACCACGTGCACCTTGTCGCGGCGCGGAATCATCGCGAGCACACCCGCCACGAACAGCCGGCTCATCGCGTTGGCGAAGCCGCTTGAGTCCATCACGCTGATCGTGTGGTGGAAGTTGTAGCCCTTCAGCGCCGCCGCCGTCTTCTCGCGCACGTCGGCGTTTCCTGGCGCGCGCATCGTCGAGAAACGAAACACCGCAAACGACACCAGCGGACCAGGGTTGTGCGCGGCGCGATCGATCTGGTCGATCAGAAACTGCACCGTCTCTGGCGTGTACGGCTTGCGCCACGCCGAGAACACGGTGCTGCCCACCACCACCGCACCACCATCGGCACACCGAACGATGTCGGGCACGAGGGTCACAGCAGACAACGCCGGCGGCGTGGCGAGACGATGCGCAACCATCAGGTCACCGGGGGAGGCGGGTGTGCGGAGGGACCAAAGGTGTCGTCCAACAACGCTTCCAACGAGCCGCGCCAGCGGTCGGGGTCAACACCGTTACGGCTTGCCGCAAGGCCCGCGACGCTGTCGGCCACCGTCACCATGTCGCGCCGTCGCATCAACGCCACCACGGCCGCCAGGCACAACCGGCTCATCGCGTTGGCAAAGCTGCTGGAGTCAAAGACGTTGACGACGTGGTGAAACGGATAGGCGTTGCCCAGCACCGCCAGCTTCGCGCGGACATCGCTGCCCGGTGCCTCGCGCATCGATGGAAAGCGGTACACGGCGAACGACACCAGCGGCCCCGCCTGACGCGCAGCAGCAGCGATGTGCTGGTCCAGGAAGGCCGTTGACTCCAGCGTGTATGGCCGCCGCCAGGCCGACAGAACAATCGTTCCGTCGACGACGATGCCGCCATCGGCGCACCGCTCAATGCGCCCAGCAGGGGACGTCATGCGCGCGGGGGGAGCAAGGCGGTGGGCGACCATCCCCGGTTCATCGGCCGCAGCCGCCGGAGCTTGAGCCAGATCACGTTCAGCCGGCGCAGATCTGCGCGTGCACCCTTTGGCCGTCTGCCTGGCTCTTCACCAACACAACCACCTGTTTTGGAAGGACGCCGCCATGACGCTCATCGACAAGCTCCTGCCACGCAACGAGCACCCCATCGACCGCGTGGTGCGCGTGGTGCTGGGCGCTGGCCTGCTCAGCCTCGTCTTTGTTGGTCCGCACACGCTGCTGGGCCTGGTGGGCATCGTGCCGCTCGCCACCGGCCTGCTCGGCAGTTGCCCGCTCTACACGCTGTTCGGCATCGGCACGTGCACCATCGCGCCGAGAACCTGACTGCGTCGTCGCGGCGCACCCGGTGACGGCGCGGCGGCCGGCGGCTATGCGGCGTCCATGCAAGGCCTTCAGGTCCCTCTGGCGATTCAGGTGCTGGCTCGAGCCGGCGGGCTCTCGAGCCTCGAAGAGAAAACCGGCTTTGCGGTTTTGTCGCCGAGGCGAGTCTCTTGAGGGGCGGGCGGGGAAACTTCCCCGCCAGTCAATCGGTGACGGTCGCGGCGCCGGCGCTCATCAACGCCTGCCAGCGACTGCTCCACGACGTCTACCACGACGAGCTGGGGTGGCGGCCCGAGCCGGGCAATCCCTCACAGCTGCGCATCGAAGGCGGCGACGCGCCGGCATTCGTCGACGACTACGACGCCGAGGCCATCTGGATCGCGGTGTTCGCCGGTGACGCCGTCGTCGCCACGACCCGCGTGTTGTTGCCGGGCCCACGGCCACTCGAGGTGGCGCGGTATCAGGCGTTGCCGCCGGCAGTGCTCGAGGGCGCGATGGAGGTGAACCGGTTGGCGATCGTGCGGGCGCACCGACGTGGCCACGTGCTCGCGGTGTTGGCGTGCACGCTGGCGTGGATCGCGCGACGAACGGCGATGAAGCGCGCGATCATCGCGGTGCAGGAGCCCATCTCTCGCCGACTCTTCCGACCGCTGCAGTGGCAGTACACGGGGATCACCTTTCGCTACCACCCCGGCGACAAGCACGCCTGCGAGGTGCTCACCATCGAGGCCAGCGGGCTGAACCTGTTGCTCGGCCTCAGCAAAACCCTGGCGACCCGCGTGCGAAACCTGGTCGCTCGTCGAACCGCGCACTGAGCCTACGCAACACGACTGAGCCCAGCCCCCACGATCGCGCCGCGGTTGTGGGGGCTTTGTCTTGCCTCCGGATCGCTTGTTGACCACAGGGTCAGTAGTGCCTACGCTATTGGACAGCGGGTCAGTAGCGGCACGCACCACCAGATCGGCGGTCGGCCATGGGGCACGAGCGGCTCAGCGAAAACGAACGACGTCGGCAGTTGCTCGAGGCCGCTTGCGCCCTCGGGTTGGAACAGGGCCTCGCGGGTGTCACGGCCAGAAACATCGCCGCGCGCGCGGGGTTGTCGTCGGGGCTCGTGTTCTTTCACTTCGGCGACAAAGAGGGCCTGCTGTCGGCCCTGGTCGACTACCTGATCGACACCATCACCACGGCCACGGCGTTGTCGGTCGAGCGGTTGCGATCGGGTGCGCCGTTGTTGCTGCCGTTGCTCGTCGAGCTCTGGGTCGCGGGGCGTCATCTGCCCGCCGTGCGTGCGCAGTTGGCGTTGGGCCTGCAGCGCTATCGCGACGCGGTCGCCGCCGTTGCAGAAGGCACCGATCTCGAGCGCGAAAAAGCGGCCCGCGTCGCCGTCAGCTTGATGTTGGGCACCGCCCTGCAGTCGCTGGTGGCCGATGCCGAAGATGTGGCGGCCACCATCGCGGCGGTCACCGAACTGGTCTCGCTGGAGCCACGTCATGCTTGATGCCCCTGCCCGTCGTCGCGTGCTGCGCAGTGGTGTGTTGCGGGTGGCTTGGTTCGATGTCGCGTTGTTTCACCGTCGACCACGGCTGGTGCTGGCCTTCATCGGCGCCATGGTGGTGCCAGCGCTCTACGCCACCATCTACCTCACGAGCGCGTGGGATCCGTACGGGCATCTGGATCGCTTGCACGTCGTCATCGCCAACGCCGACGAGGGCATCGATGTCCGCGGCGAGCACGTCAACGTCGGCGAACGCATCGTCGCGGGCCTGCTGAAAGCCCACACCTTCGACTACGAAGTGGTGGCCGACGAAGCCATCGCCCGCGCGCGCGTCGACAGCGGCGAGGCCATCTTCGCGGTGGCTGTGCCCACAGATTTCTCGCGCCACGCCGTGCCGGCCACCGAACAGCACCCTGGCCGCGTGCGCATCTTGTTCTCCGAGGGCAACAACTTCATG
>JBIKRQ010000395.1:0-5833 GCA_044349155.1 Myxococcota bacterium | reverse complement strand
GCGCTGCGACGATTCGACCTGCGTTCTGCTGGCCAACGGCTTCGCCTGCGACGAAGGACAGACCCTTGTGACCGTCTCCAGCGTGACTGGTGTGGACATCCCCGATGACGACGAGGAGGGCGTGACGCTGCCCCTGCTCGTCGACAGTGCGCTGACCGTCGCTCGCGTGATGGTTCGCATCGACTCGCTCACCCACCCGTTTGACGGCGACCTCGACATCAGCCTCATCGGCGGAGACGGCACGGTGGTGGTGCTGTCGACCGACAACGGAGGCGGCGACGCCGACTACATCGACACCGTGCTCGACGATGTTTGTGTGGGCGTCGATGGGCCCATCTCGGCCGCTGACGCGCCCTTCACCGGTTGCTTTGCACCTGAGGGCAGCCTTGCAACGCTCGCGGGCATTCCTGCGGCAGGCACCTGGTCGCTCAGCGTCGTCGATGACGGGATCGGCGACGAAGGCACGCTCGACGGCTGGACCATCGGCCTCTGCGTCGAGTGACGCACGCGTTGATTCGCTGAGAACGAGGCGGGCAGAAGCCCGCCTCTTCTTTTGGCGGTGCACTTTGTCGGCGTCCGCTCAATCGTGTAAGACGACGACGTCGATGCGGTGACAACGCCGCAGACATCCACACGAGAATGCCGAGGAGGCAAACCATGAAGACACTACCCATCATGCTTGTGGCCGCACTTGCTGCGGTTGCGACAGCAACGGGCTGCGACGATTCGACTGGCGGCGAGGGCGAAGGCGAAGGCGAAGGCGAGGGTGAAGGAGAGGGCGAAGGAGAAGGCGAAGGTGAAGGTGAAGGCGAGGGCGAGGGCGAAGGAGAGGGTGAAGGTGAAGGCGAAGGCGAGGGCGAAGGTGAAGGCGAAGGCGAAGGAGAGGGTGAAAACCTCGACGGCGGTGAGACATGCGCGGCGGCAGTTGCGCTCGGCTCCGCCAGCGGCGTCATCAGCGGCACCACCGTTGGTGCAGTGAACGACTTGAATCCTGAGCCACTCGGCGACTGCACCACGTTCTCGGCGCTTGGCCCCGACGTGACCTACAGCCTCGACGTTGCAGCGAACACGGCCGTGCAGTTCTCGCTGACATGGACCGGCTCCGACGACAAAGCGCTGTATGTGCTCGATGGCTGCGGCGGCGAAAGCACCAGTTGCCTTGTGGGCGTCGACACCAGCTCGAAGCCCGAGCTGGTGACCTTCAGCACTGGGGCGGAGTCGCAGACGGTCGTCGTCGTCGTCGACACCTTCGGCACGACCAGCACGCCATCGCCATTTACCCTGAGCTGGAATTCGGCAGCCATCGTTCCGCCTGGCGGCGCGTGCACCAACGACGGCACTACCGTCTGCGACAACGGCTTTGCTTGTAACGACGGCATCTGCGTCAGCCCGGCGATCGCCCTGTGCGCCGCTGCTCCGACCTTGAATGCAGGCGACAACGCCTTCACCCTCACAAACGGCTCGACGGCGCTTGACTGCGGCAATGGGGGTACCGGTGGCGAGTTCGTTGGGCTCTACACGATGCAGGCTGCAGGTCAGCTGCGGGTGAGCGTGCCGAATTCGCTCGACGTCATGCTGTCTGCGCGCACGGATTGCCTCGACAGCACCACTGACCAGGGGGTTTGCAGCGATGCGCAGACCAACGTCACGGTCGGGGAGTTCGAAGCCGGTCAGGTTGTTGCCGTCTTTGCCGACGGTTTCTCCGCAACGACTGCTGGCTCGAGCACGATGACGTTGACAGAAGTTGCGACGATCCCCGAGGGCTCACCGTGCGATCGCGCCGTGACGACCGACGTGTGCACGTCAGGCACCGCTTGCTTGCGCATCGAGGACAGCAGCTTCGCGTGCGTGCCGCAGCAGGACCCTGCAGAGGACAACGCGGCGTGCATTGAAGGATCGAACAGCAGCTTGCCTTGCTTGTCTGGTTCGGCGTGCATCGATGGTCTTTGTGTCAATGCCGCCGATGCGGTGTGCTCATCGGCAACGGAGCTCTCCGCCGGAACAACCGCCAACTCGTTCGACGATGCGGCTGATTTTGTGGAGGTGCCCTGCGCCTTCGCCTCGACGAATGTCGAGGTTGCGTTCACGTACGTCGTCACGAACCCCGCCGCGAACGTCGAAGTCCGCGCCGAGGGCGCGAGCGTTCGCGGTGTCGCGGTGTTCAACGGCAACGACAACTGCCTTGCCCTCGAAGATCTCGCGTGCAGCACGACGGTTTCGTCGCAGCGTGTGACCGCCGAAGCCCGCGACGTGCGCGCCGGTGACGTGTTGACGATCTTTGTTGAGGGCATCGATGCCGCGGACGTCGTCAACTCCTTCAACGTCCGTATCACCGAAGACCCGCGTGAAATCCTTGCCGCTGGTGCGACCTGCGATCCCGAGAGTCTGAGCCAGTCTTGTGATCCTGAAGCGAATCTTGAATGTGTGGGCCTCGCCGGCGAGGAAACCTGCGCCACGGTGACCTTGCTGCCCGAAGGGTCGCTGTGCAGCCTCGAAAACACCGCCTCCGTGTGTGACGAAACGTCACTCTGTTTCAGCGATGTGTGCACTGCGGTCACGGCGACAGCGGAACCGAGCGACGACACCACCCCCACGCCGGTTGTGGCGCCAGCACTGTTGGCCAACACGATCGAAACGGCTGGCGACATCGATTGCTTCAGCTTCACCGTCGCCACCCAGGCGCTGTTCTCGACGGCACCGGTGTCGTGCGCGTCAGACGCGGCGCTGCTCGTTGAGTTGTTCTCCGACAATGGTGGTGTGTTCACCCTCGTCGACGACAACTTCTTCTTTTCCGGCTGTGCGTCATTGCCCGCCCAACCAATCGCCGCAGGCGACTACGTTTTGTGCTTCAGCGAGACGTCGCCGACGAGCACCGCGCGCACGTCGGTGTACGGCATGAAAGCCGTCGAGAACATCAACCGCGGCTGCGACACGTTCGTTGAGTTCTCCAACTCGACGTCTGTTGCCATCCCAGATGACGACGATGTGGGCATCACATCAACCGTTGAGGTCCCGACAGGCGGTAGCATTGGCGATATCAAGGTTGTTCTTGATGCATTGGAACACACCTTCAACGGCGACATGCTGATTACCCTCACGTCTCCTGGCGGTATTGCAGTGACTGTTGCGAACCGCGTTGGTTCGTCGACACCTGGGTTCTCCGAAGCCGAGTTCAGTGACGCTTGTGCGGCGACACCCGTGCCAACGAATGTAGATGACCCGGTGACCGGCTGCTTTGGCCCCTCGTCGCCGTTCACCCCATTCATCGGCGCGGACGCTGCCGGCACATGGACACTGAGCGTGTCTGATCGTGCAGGTTCAGACACCGGAACCCTCGACGCCTGGACGCTGGGCTTGTGCATCGACTGACACATGCTGAATTCGATGAAGGAGCGGGCCCCCACGGGGCCCGCTTCTTTTTGGTGCGCCCGGTGAAAGGTGGCGTCGACGTGGGAGAAGTCAGCAGAGTCAACGACGTGCGTCGCGTTGAAATTCCGAAGAGTGGTGGTGCGGGCGCTTGGCATCAGTCGTCGACCGATTCGTGTCGCAACCGGTCTTCGACCCAACGTTCTCGTCGTCGAGCTTTGCTGCAAGCGCAGAGCTATACCGATCGCCAGCGACCGGCCAGACGGTCGTTGACGAGCGTCGTACTTTTCACTACGGCCCGGCGCGTTAACTGGGGAGTACGTCACATGTCCGATCTGTTCCGTCGCGTTGTTGCGGTCACGCTCGCAAGTCTGCTGTTGTTTCCGATGAGCCCAGTGCGGGCGGAGACGGCCATACAAGCACAGACGAACACGTACGCCGCGCCTGACGTGTCGTCGTCGACGCTCTCGGTGGCTCACTCCGCAACGGCTGCGAACGGGCTGAAGGCTCCCGAAGTCCCGGTTTCAGCGCAGGGCAACTTCCAAACGTCTGTTCAGATCGTCGTGCCACCGGGCCGAGCCGGGATGACCCCAAGCCTTGCGCTTACCTACGATAGTGGGGGCTCGAAGCAGGCCTCGACCGTCGGCGCAGGTTGGTCGCTTTCAATCAGTGAAGTCGCGCGGTCGACAACAAATGGCTACCCAAAGATCTCCCGAGCGACGACGGGACTGAAGTATGCAGACGCACCAGAGGAAGGAGCGCTCTTCGCCTGGGCAGGGCTCGACCTCGCAAAACTACCGGACGCGGCCACCCTTCCAGACCGTGTTTGGGCGGACTCCAGTTTCTACGCGCCACTGCGTGGCACCGATGCTTCTGTGCTGGAGTATTCGCAGCAACAGGATGCGTGGGTTGCGCACTATCCAGATGGACGAAAAGACGCATTTGGAAAGGACCCGCAAGACCAGTACCAGGCGCGCGTCGTCAACGAGCTAGGGACTTTCCGTTGGTTGCTTGTTCGCCAGTGGAACGCGAACAGCGACCGAGTTGTTTACCGATATCACCAAATCGAACAACAAACGAGGTCGAATAAAGCGAATTGGCAGGACGAGCCGATTGTCAAGACAATTACCTGGGGCGGAAACGACAAGGTCGCTGGTGCGGACCCGTTTGCAGTTGAAGTCGAGGTGAAGGTTGGCTCGCAAAGCGAGACAAGCGCCTTGAGGGGGAACGTGCGCACTGGTGGTCTACTCGCATCACGCATTGCCTCCTGTGGCCCCATCCAGAAATTTTCGCGAAAGAGCGGGAGTGTTACGGTCGGCACGCTTGCTGGTTCGGGGTTGTGTGTTGGGCGTTCGAAATACAGGGAATACGTCCTCGAGCACACGAGAAGTGAGGATAGCGGGCGAGACTTGCTTTCTGCCGTCTCGGAGGTCGTCCCCGGAGTCTCGTCTGGCACGTTCTCGTCTCGTCGTGATTTTTCCTATACGACAAACGACGGAAAGATCGCTTTTTCACCTCCTGTCTTGCTGACAGAGAACGATGCGCTCCGCTTTCTCGGAGCGCGCGAACAACGCGGCGATGGCAATCCGCCTGCATCAACGTGGTCAAGGTACGAAGCCTATACTCCACTTATGAGCAGTGCCGGCGCGAAGTTTGTTGATGCGAATGGTGACGGTCGTACTGATATTGTGTATCATCCGGCAGGCTTGAACTCGCCCTCGGCGGGCGTCGTCGATTTCGCACTTCCCACAGCTCAGGGCAACACCGAACAAGGCGGTGTAGTTACAGGATATTTTAAGGTTCCTTTGTATGGAGGACAGCCCGTTGCTCGTTCGGCGCTCAAAAATGGCCTTGGATATGCGCCATTCCAGTATGGTCGGCTCTCTGAGGATATCGCTTACTCAGACATTGTAAATGTCGACAGCGATGGCGTTGCTGATGGTGTGGCATTTCCAACCCATGTTACGGGGTGGTTTGCTCGTTCGGGCAGAGGGCAGTGCTTCAGTGAGGCTTTTTGGCGGATGTGTGGCGTGATTGATCCATACGAAGAGCCGCCGGCTGACATGTGTGACCTGGACTCAAGCTGCGAAGAGATGACTCGGTTTGATGTTTCAATGTGCTTCGATGGAGCGTGCTGGATCGATGAGTCCCTTTTTATTGAGGCGTTCGATGATTTGCATGACTGGGTCGCAGATCCACCCTCATCGGAGACTGGTCTCGATGCAATCGACAATCTAGGTATTGAGGTTTCCTCTGATGGATTCCTGTATCGTGTCAGTGAGGGGGAGCTTCGCCAGCGTCTTGGTCTGAGGGGGGAGAATCTCGAGATCTTCGATGACGCATTTTGGAAGAGTGCCTTTGCGACGAGCGGGACGGGTCTAGCCGACCAATGCGGCGCAATGATGGAGTGGTGCCAGGCAACGCGGCACCCTGGTCCGCCAATTCGCGTCGATATTGAATGGGACAG
>JBIKRQ010000394.1:0-5858 GCA_044349155.1 Myxococcota bacterium | reverse complement strand
CCAAGACGGCCTTCGAGACGTTTTGGGGCACCACGCTTGCTGCCAACGTGAAGTTCGTGAACACGGCGTCCGACAGCGTCATCGTGATCAACGCGACCTCGGGCGGCTACTCGCTGCGCCGCAACGCCAACACCGTCATCGATGGTCCAACGATCGCTGCCACGGCCCCCAACAGCATCCAGCGCAACCTGCCCGTGGGCGCTGCCGATGCCGCTGGCTCGTGGACGGTGGTGGGTGCCGACGACGCCACGCCTGGCAGCGGTCAGGCGGCCGGTTCGCCTGCGGCCAGCGGTTGCTACATCTCGGAGATCTCCGACGCGGTGGGCGCTGGTGCCTTCGCGAACGAGTTCGTCGAGATCCACTGCAACGGCGCCCTCGCGAACTGAACCGAGTCGGCGAATACGGCCCGCATCGTCGTCGACGGTGCGGGCCGTTTTCTTTTGGTTGGCAGCAAGGCACGCGCAGGCGCATGGCCCATACCCGCATCCTCGTTGGTCTTGTTGCAGGCGCTGTCGTGGGCGTTTTGCTCAATGCGGCCCTGGGCGCCGACCACGCTGTCGTCGTTGGTTTGAACACGTGGGTGTGTGGGCCCATCGGGCAGATCTTTTTGCGCCTGCTGTTCATGGTGGTGATGCCACTGGTGTTCTCGTCGGTGGTGTTGGGCGTCGCGGGCATTGGCGACGTGCGCAGCCTTGGTCGCATCGGCACAAAGACGGCCGCGTTCTTCATCGGCTCGACCATCCTGGCGGCAGCCACGGCGTTGGTGGCGAGTGCCGTGATTCGCCCGGGCGACTTCCTCGCCGACGACGTCAAACAACGCCTGCTCGCCACGTTTGCTGATGGTGCGCACGAGAAGGCAGCAACGGCCGCACAGGGCGGCATGGGCATGAACACGATCGTCGAGATGGTGCCGAAGAATCCGCTCGCGGCGATGGTCAGCGGCGACATGGTGGCCGTGTTGGTGTTCTCGATCTTGTTCGGCGTGGCTTTGACGATGATCGACGCCGAGAAGCGCGAACGCGTTGTGGGCGTTGTCGATGGCATCGCCGACGTGTGCACCATGCTGGTGAACATCGCGCTCAAAGCAGCACCGCTCGGCGTGTTCTGCTTGATCTTCGGCGTGACCTCGCGCTTCGGTCTGGCGTTGCTGCCGCCGCTGCTCGTCTACGTCGGCACCGTGCTCGGCACACTCGCGCTGCATGCGGGCGTGACGATGTCGCTCGCGATCTGGTTTTTGGTGCGCCACCACCCGCTCGACTTCCTGCGGCGCGTGCGTCCGAGCTTGATCACCGCGTTTTCGACGTCGTCATCGTCGGCCACGTTGCCCACCAACCTCGTGGTTGCCGAGCGCGAGCTGGGCATTCCTTCGGCGGTGGCTGGCTTCGTTTTGCCGCTGGGCAGCACGATGTGCATGAACGGCACAGCGATCTTCGAAGGCATCACCGTGTTGTTTTTGTGCCAGGTGTTCGGCGTCGAGTTGACGACGTGGCAGATGGCCTCCGCATTGCTCCTGTGCGTGGTCACAGCCATCGGCGCGGCAGGTGTTCCCGGTGGCTCGATTCCGTTGCTCGTTGGGATTCTCGTTGGCTTCGGCGTGCCCGCAGAAGGCATCGCGATCGTGTTGGGCGTCGATCGCTTCCTCGACATGTGCCGCACCACGGTGAACGTGTACGGCGACCTGATCGGCACGGCGTTTGTGGCGCGCAGTGAGGGCGTGTACGACCCGCCGCTGCGGTGACAGCTCGTGCAGGCGCGCCTTTCGTGTCGTTTGCGGCCATGTCGCAACGCACAACGCGGCCGTGGCGCCTGTGGTAGCGGTCCGCACACATTTTGTGCGTGGAGAATCCCCATGAAGAAGCTTGTGTTCGCGACGATGTCGCAGGTGGCGATGGCCGTTGGTCTGCTCGCGACGGCGACGCCGGCGTGCACCGCAGCAGGTGACGAGGGCGAGGGCGAGGGCGAAGGCGAAGGCGAGGGCGAGGGCGAGCGTGACGCCGAACTCGACGCGCTTGCGGCTGCCGAAGCGGCCTACTTTGTCGAGTGCTTCCTGAGCGACACGGTCCGCGCCTTCGAGCCGATCGCTGTGGAAACGTCGTACTCAGCGGAAGCGGCCCGGGGCGCGCTCGATCAGCTCGCCGCCAACCCTGCCGTCGCGTTCAACCAGGCCGGCTACGACGCCTGCATGGCGGCCGTCGCCGACAACGACTGCTCCGCCGACACGTCGGCCTGCGGCGAGATCTTCGTCGGCACCCGCACCCTGGATCAGGGCTGCTTCAGCGATCAGGAATGCGCTCCCGGCCTCGAGTGCAGCTTCGAAGGTGGCGAAGATTGCGGCGTGTGCACCACGGCACCGGTTGGTGAGGAACCGCCCGTCGAAGGCGAAAGCTGTGCTGACTTCGAGTGTGCCGAGGACCTCTACTGCAACGCCGACGACATCTGCGCCCAGGTCCCCGGACTCGGCGAAGCGTGCGACTTCACCTGCACCGACGGCCTCGTCTGCAACGACGACAGCGTGTGTGCAGCACCGCCCGGACTCGGCGACGCGTGCAACTTCGACTGCGCTGAGGGCCTCTTCTGCGACGACGACAGCGTCTGCGTGGCGCTGCCGGGCCCTGGCGACGCGTGCACGTTTGCGTGCGCCGACGGTCTGACCTGCACAGCCGACATCTGTGTGGCGCTCCCCGGCGAGGGCGAAGCGTGCCCCAACTTCGAATGCGCGGGCGACCTCGAGTGCAACGAAGACAACGTGTGCGAAGTCTACATCTCGGCCGACGACTACGCCCTGGGAGATGCCTGCAGCGACGACTGCAACCTCTTCGAGACGGGCCTCTACTGCGCCGACGACAACACCTGCCAGACGGTGACGCTGGTGCAGGCAGGGGCGACCTGCGGCGAGGCGAACTACTGCATCAACCAGTTGAGCGTGAACGTGTGCAACGACGCTGATGGCGACGGCGAAGGCACGTGCGAAGTCGCCCCCGGCGTGGGCGAGGACTGCATTGCCGGCCGCTGCGGCCCCGGCGCTGCTTGCAGCTTCGAGACGCGCACCTGCGAAGCCCTCGGCGAGGCTGGCGACTCTTGTGAGAACGTTGACTGTGCCTCGGGTCTCTCGTGCGGCATCGACAACGTCTGCGTTGCTCCCAGCGGCGAAGAAATCTGCCCCGCCTGACCATCATCGGTCGCACAGCGCGCATGCACCAACGTGCATGCGCGCTTTTTCATGGGCCAACGTCAGGGGCGAGAAGCTTCGCGCGCTTCTGCTGGGCCTCTTGCACGCGGCGTTGATCCAGCCCACGCCGTGCGCGCCACAACAGGTTGTGCGGCGTGACCGTGGCGCCGACGAACTCCACGACGTCGACGTCGAAGCCTGCTGCTTCGAGGCGCAACGTGCGCTCGCTGTCGATCATCGCTGCTGCAAACCGCCGACCCACGAGCCCCTGCCGTGGGAGCTGTTCAACGAAGCGAAACGCCGCCTGCTGCCCCGCGATCGCGTGCGTTTCGTGGGCCGCCGGATGCGCGCCGTAGCAGCACGGCACCAGCAACACGTGGCGTGGTTGGGCGCTGTTGACGACGTCGATGATCACATCACTCGCTGGCCCACACGCATGCAACGCCACCACCACGTCGGCCGCAGCGATGGCCGCACGCCCAACATCACTCGCGACATCGGCTTCGATCACGTCGACGCGACGCTCGACCTGCTGTGCAGCAGCGCGCGCGGCTTCGGCGCGTTTTGGATCGCGCTCGACGACGACCACGCGCCACGTCGACGGCAACACGAGAGCAGCAGCGACCAGCCCGAGCGGCGACTTGCCAGCACACGCATCGACCAACACGCCGCCCGACTTCTTCGCCACGCGCGCGACCTCGTCGAGCAGGGGCACCAGCTCGAGCACTTTTTGCCGGTCTTCTTTGCGCAGGCGCGTGCCCTCGGCCCGGATAAACAGGCGGTGCAGCGTGGCTTCGACGTCGTCGACGGAGAACTTCATCTCTGCAGATCGTGACGCTACGGTGGCCGCATGCAACGGCTTCATGGCAAGCATTTCGTGGTGGGCGTGGGCGGCTCGATCGCCTGCTATCGGGCCTGTGACCTCGTGCGCGACCTGCGAGCACTCGGCGCCACGGTGCGTGTTGCGCCGACGAAAGCAGCGCAGGCCTTCGTCACGCCGCTCGCGTTTGAGGCGTTGTCGGCGCAGCCGTGCTTGCTCACCTCGCTCGACCTCGACCACGGCCGCATCCCCCACGTCGAAGAAGCGTACAAGGCGGCCGCTGTCGTCGTCGCCCCTGCTTCGGCCGACCTGTTGGCGAAGATGGCCGCGGGCTTCGCCGACGAAGCGATCTTGTCGCTGCTGCTGAGCTTCACCGGCCCCGTCGTCGTCGCGCCGGCGATGGAAACCCACATGTGGAACCACCCGGCCACGCAAGCGAACATCGCCACGCTGCGCGCGCGCGGTGTCGTCGTCGTCGAGCCCGAAGCGGGGCCGCTGGCGTCGGGGCGCACGGGTCAGGGCCGCCTTGCCCCCATCGCAACCATCGTTGAAGCCGCGCTGCACGCCACCACACCTGCCACGTTGAAGGGCCGCCGCCTCGTCGTCACCGCGGGCCCCACCGTCGAAGACATCGACCCGGTCAGAAGCATCACCAACCGCTCCTCGGGCAAGATGGGCGTGGCGGTGGCGCGGGCGTTGGCGTTGCGCGGTGCCGACGTCGAACTCGTGCACGGGCCCATCCGTATCGATGTGCCCCCCACGCCTGGTCTTGTGCGGCACGCCGTTCGTTCTGCTGCCGAGATGGCGGCGCGCACATTCGCCCTCGTCGACGACGAACGCGGTGTTGATGGGTGCGTGTTGTCGGCGGCGGTGGCTGATTTCTCGCCGGTGAAAGCGCTGCAGAAGTTGAAGAAGACCGACGGCGCGCCGGTGATCACGCTGCTGCCAACCACCGACATTCTGGCCACCCTGGGTGCGCGCAGCGAGCGGCGCTTCGCGTTGGTGGGCTTTGCGGCCGAGACCAACGACGTCGAGCGCTACGCCGACGACAAGCGCGTACGCAAACACTGCGACCTGGTGGTGGGCAACGACGTGAGCGCTGCGGGCTCGGGCTTCGACGTCGACACCAACCGCATCTTCCTCGCTCGCGATCCCGCGCGCGGCCCGTCGGTGTGGCTTGAGCCCACCAGCAAAGAGGCTTGCGCTGAGGCCGTGGCCGACGAAGTTATGGCGCTGCTGTCGTCGTCGTCGTCGTCGTCGACATAGCGGGCTTTGCCTTCTTCGGCGCTGGCCGCTGCTTCAACCACGCCGCACGCGCCGCCTCGGCGTTTGTCGAGGTCTGGCGCGACCAGCCCTTCTCGCCGTTGCTCTCGGCCCACTGCAGGAGCTGGTGCGACGACGTCACGATCGGCGATGACAGCAACGCCTGCAGGCTTGGACCCGTCTGCACGCCGTAGTGGTAGCTGTTGCCGTCTTTGACGTAGCCCAGCGCGCGCGACCCGTGGGTCCGCAGCACCACAGTTGACTCATCCATCGGCAAAGAGGTCAGGTTCTTTCGTGTCTGCGCGTTGTAGCTGAAATACTGCTCAGCATTGCTCAGATACAATGTACGCACCGGCAGGGCCGCTTGTTTGGCCGCGGCCCCAATCGCCAGCACCGTTTGCTTCGCGGTCAGGTCGCCGCGCACAGCAAACACGCGACCATCCAGCACGAGCTGGCGCAGGTGGCGGTAGTCGTCGTCGGTGGTGAAAAATGTCGACAGCGTGTGGGCCTGCATCTGCTTGTCGAGCTTCGCGAACCGACGCTCCACCGACCAGCGCGCCACGTCGAGCGCGTGCAGGGCACCAGCACGGTCGGCACCGCTGTAGC
>JBIKRQ010000393.1:0-5870 GCA_044349155.1 Myxococcota bacterium | reverse complement strand
TATCGACGGCTTGGTGCGCAGCGCGTCTTGCACCACGGCACTCGCAACACCAAGCATGGCGTCGCAGCCGGCGCGCCCGCGGATGTCGCCCACAATGCGGGCGGCCTCGGCGGTGGCGGCCTCGAGGGCGTAGGCGAGGCTGGCGACCGACAACGCGATCACGCTCAGAATGACGAGGACGAGCGGCAGAGCGTAGGCACGAGCGCTGCGGATGATCATGGCACCACCTCAAGGTCCGTCAGGAAATGCGAAACCGGGGCCGAGCACACTGTTGAGCGGTGCGACCTGCAGACTCCCAGCACGAAGATTTTCATTGGCACGCGTCATGGTCGTGCCGCGCAACGGCGAGGCCACCGTGCTGCTGCCGCCGCGGTGATCGTCGATGCCGGTGATGTCGGTGACCCACACCAACATCGGGGCTGTGGCTTTGATGGTCGCGGGCGGCACAGGCAGTACCCGGAACGCCCATTCGCTGCCGGCAACAACCCCATCCTTGTTGTCGTCGAGCGCAACCGCCGCCTGGAAGTCGTAGATGCGGCTCGCGATGAGCAGGCGCTCGCCTTCGACCGTCGGCTCACCAGGTGCAGGTGGCGCATCGCCATCGAGCAACAGCTGCAGCTCGTGCGTTGACGGGTCGAGGTAGAAGGTGCGCGCCTCGATGAGGATTGCATCGACGGCAACGCCTGGCGCCACCATCGTGGTGCTCCCCTCGGGCAGGAGTGCTGGCGGCAACATGTCTTGAATCGAAAACGAGCAGCTCGTGCCGTCGGAGGCTTCGGCATAGACCGGCCGCCACTGCGGCGTCGACGTCGCTGTTCCCCGCTGCAGCATCAGATGCCCGCGAAACACCTCGCCCGACGTGTTGGTCGGCTTCAGGCAGCAACCACCTTGTGGCCAGTTGAACTTCACGGTGGTCGCATCGATCGGCTCAGCGCGGCACACCGGGCCGTCGAGCGCGGTGAACACGTTGAGGCGATCGGTGCCTTCGCAATCGGGAAGCTCACCCCGGGCCTCGCAGTCGTTCTCGACGACGATCGCTGCCGCACCTGGCATGCCGTTGCCGCCCGCGCGCTGAATCTCTCGTTGCAGGTAGAGCAGTGGCTGCTGCGCGCGCGAGTTGAGCGACGCCAACGCCTTCGTGCTCTTCACCGTGTTCAGCACGAGGCTGCACACGCTGGCGGCGGCCGCACCGATGATGCCCACCATCGCGAGCACCACGGCAACTTCGATGAGGCTGAAGGCGCGCTTCATGGCCTGACCCCGTCGAGGACGAACACGGCGTCTTCGAAGTAGACAACGCGCACCGTGACCAGCCGTGCACGCGGCGTTGGCTTTGCGTCGGTCACGGTCCACGACACGATGTAGCCACCGGCGGCGTCGGCTTCGTTGGCGCTGTTGACGACGATGTCGGGGTGGTCGCCGGTCGCGATATCAAAGTGCTCGGGTGCTACCGCCAGCAAGCGTTGCAGCGTTGATTGAGCAACGAACGCCGCCTCGAGGTAGTGCCGCTGGCGCGCGACGAGCCGCGTGTACACCCCAAAGCTCGACAACACCGCCGTCAAGCCGACGCCGAGCAATGCAGCGGCGACCATGACCTCGATGAGCGACATGCCGCGGAGACGTCGTCGCTGGGTCATCGCAACCCCCCGGCGGTGGGGATGGTTGCTGTGCCGATGCCCGGCGGCAACGCCACGGCGGCGTACAAGCGGTCGAGGCGCTCCTTCGCGGCAGGGCGTCGCGGATCGTTGACGGGCGACTCGCGCAGGAACAGTTCGAGGTCGAGGCGCGCGCTGACGCCGTCGTTCAAGGCCTCGCGCGAGGCTGCACGCAGCAACACCGCATCGAGCACGATCGCATTTGGCGGCTGCTCGGCCATGAGCTCGTTGATGGTGTTGATCACCGCCTGGTGCTGGCCACGCTCGAGCAGGCCTTGCGCCTTGGTCAGCTGCTGCGCTCGACGACGTTCGGCGTTGTTGGTCTCCATGCGACCAATCTGCTCGGTGTTGTCAGACACGGTCATCTGCACCGTGTCGACGCTGGTGCGCACGAACCGCACGAAGCCCACGATTGCCATCGTGGCGATGCCAAGGCCAAGCAGTCCCCACACCAACGGCGGCATGCGAGCCTCGTTGGCGCTGCTCGTCATCACCACGACCGGGGCAGGGCCGCCGGTATTCGTCGTCGTCGTCGCAGCAGACGACGTTTGCCCGCGCTCGCGGTGCCGCGTTTGCACCACCGCTGCTGCGGCCGCACCACCGGTGTTGATGCCCGCCACGATGTCGCGCGTGGCCAGTCGCTGTTGCTGCTGATTCTGATTCTGATGCTGATGCTGTTGGGTGAAGTGACCGCCATCGGCCGTGCCGTCGACGAGAATGGCGAGCTGTGTGGCCGCCACCGAATCGCCAGGGCGCTCTTGCAGGTAGCGCAGCAAGTATGCCGCCGCGAGACGGGGCACGCCCGTCGCACGGTAAAGGTCGGCGGCGCGTTTCAAGAGCCCTGGAGCCGTTGGCGTGGCCTCGAGTGCCGTGAGGACCTCGGTGAGCTGCGGTGTTGGTGGCGGTTCGCGCAACACCGTGTCGTCGTTGGTGCACAGCCCTGCAGAACGTTGCGCGAGGATGGCCGCGTCGGTGGCGCCACGCGCGCGTGCTGCTTCGGCGCGCGCCAGGTGACGAGCGCGCAGGGCTTCGCCCAACTCGAGGCGCAGTGCGTCTCCGTCGACGAGGAAGCGGGCCAGCGCCTGCCGTGCAGCAGCCACCGAGCCAAACACCTGCCACTCGTCGGTGCGCTCAAGGGCCGCGGCCATGTCGCCACCGGTGGCGAAGCGTTCGCGCGGCGAGAGTGACGTGGCTTTGGCCACCAAACGCGCCAGTACTGGCGACGCGTGCGGCGCAGCCTCGAACAACGTCGGCGTCGGCTCACGGCTGACGCGCAGCAGGATCGACGTGGGCTCCATGCCGGAGAAGCGCATGCGCCCCGCCGCGAGCGTGAACAGCGTGGCGCCAGCGGCGTAGAGGTCGGTGCGGCCGTCGACGACGCCACCGGTGACCTGCTCCGGGCTCATGTAGGCCGGCGTGCCCAGCAGCGCACCCGTTTGCGTGAGGGTTTCGTCGCCAACAGAGCGCGCGATGCCGAAGTCGACCAGCTTCACCACGCCGCTGGTGGTGACCATGACGTTGGCGGGCTTGATGTCTCTGTGGATGACGCCGTGGCGGTGGGCGTTGTCGAGGCCGAGGCACAGCTGACGAACCACTTCGACGGCGAGGGGCAGCGGCAGACGCTGCTTGTGCAGGCGCTGCAGGCTGGGCCCATCGACCAGCTCCATCGCCATGAACAGTTGCTGCTGCTCGTGGGCGAAGGCGACGACGCGGCAGATGTTTTCGTGGTCGAGGCGCGCGGCGGTGGAGACCTCGCGACTGAAGCGGCGGGCGACGTCGTTGGTGCCGTCGCCATCGTCGCCGGGGTTCTGAACAATCTTGAGCGCGACGATGTCGCCGGTGTCTTTGTCTGTCGCGCGCAGCACGCGGCCCATGCCGCCAGCGCCGAGTTCGTCACCCAGCACGAAGCGCGACAGGAAAGACGATGTCGTCGTCAATTGAGTGCAGCTTCCGCCATTTTCATGTTGTGGACCCAGATGCTCGACGCGCCGACGAAGTAGGTGTGGGCATCGTCGACTTCGAAGTTGAAGACGGTGGCGCGCACGCCGGTGTCGACCACAGCCTCGACGACGAACTGGCTGCCATCGGCAGACACCAGCGTGTCACCGGTGTTGAGGGCCGACGTGGGCCGCCAGCCAGCACCAACAACAAACCAGGGGTGCACATCGGTGGTCTCGATGACTTCGGCGCGCTCGTCGCCGACGACGTGCACGGCGATGACTTCTTTGTCGTCGTGCACGAACGTGGCGCTCACGGGATGAAGACCCGGAACCCCCGTCTGGTCGTGTGCGGCGCGGACCACATCACCGACGACGACGGTCTCAATGGGCACGAGCCCGCGCTCGGTGAGGACCAGGGTGCCGGCGACGAAGCACCCGCCACCGCCACCACCGCCGCCGCCACCGCCGCCACCACCGCCGCCACCACCGCCACCACCGCCACCGCCCATCGGCGGAGGCAGCTCAGGCGGGGGCGAGGTCGGCGGGGGCGCCGTCGACGTTGGCGCAGGAGGACCGACAGGGACATACGGCGGCGGGCTCGTCAGCGGCGGAGCCACAGGCTCGGGGGCGGCACCAGGGGCGACCGGCACCGGCGCCGGCACGGGCGATGGGACACCGGGATCGAGGACGGGTGGTGGTGGCGGCGGCGGCGGTGGCTCGATTGCCTCGGGAGCCGCGGCGTCGATCGGCGCGGGCATATGAAATCCGCTCGCTGCAGCGCCTTCGGGGACCGGTTCACCTGGGATCGCGATGGTGCCGTTGCCAGCGACCGAGGGCGACGGCAGGGGCGCGCCGCTCTCGCCGTCGGAGAGCCGAATGGCGGCCGGTTCGATCTCGCCACTGATCGTTGTGGGCACGAAGCCCTGGGCGCTGAAGCACACTGTGGGCACCTCCGCGTCACGTTGCGAAAGCGAGACGGTGGTGGCGCTGAGCTCGACGACGTTGAGGTCGCGCGCGACTCCGAGATTGACCTTAAACGTGGGGCAGTCACCTGGGCGAATCACGCCGAAGTTCACGCGCGTGCCAGCGTTGGTGACCCTGATGGCGGCCGCCTGCCCCATGCGGGCAGCGTCGCTGCGGAGCGTGGCAAGGGCACTGCTGACAGCGGCATGCTCGTCGCGCACGCGCCCGGTGTGCAGCATGTCGGAAATGCCGACGCCGGCGACTGCGGCGAGGACGCCAACGATCGCTGTCACCACCATCAATTCAACGAGCGTGAAGCCGCGGAGACGTTGCTGCATCGCCGCATTGTAACCCCACTTGAGCCGCCTCGCAGATCGGTGAACGGAACCGGTACATGTAGGCAAATGTCGGATATGATTGTTGCGGGCTGTGTCGGCTCGGCTGCTGTGCTTGGCCGCGCCAGCCTGCGGGTATCCGCCAGGTGGCGGAGGTCAAAAACTTGGGAACCGACGGTGCCTGCCGTAGCTGTTGGTCTCCGGTTGTCACCACAAGGAGCCGACATGCGCCACACCTGCGAACACTGCCAGACCCCCTACGAAATCGCCGACGACAAGGTCGTGGGCCGCTTCGTGAAGGTCCGCTGTCAGCGCTGCAAGGGCACGATGCATGTCGTGGGCGTGCGCGGTGACAAGGCGGGCGAGCGCTTCTGGTGCGCGTTTCAGGGGCAGGTGAAGGGCCCGTTTTCGCGTGAGGAAGTCGAGCTGTTTGTCGACCTTGGCGACGTCTCGGCCCGCACGCGGATGTGGAAGCCCGGCATGCCCAATTGGGAGCGCGTGTGCGAATCGCAGAGCCTCGGCTGGGTGTATGCCCGCGTGGTCGACCGCCTCTCCGACGACGAGCTGTTGGCGGCGAACCAGAAGACCGACGTGTTCGCCAATGCCGCGTTGCTCACCGATGGTGCTGGCTGGTTCCCCGATCCGACGCTGAAGTCGGGCGTGTTCATCCTCGACGAGGAAACGCAGTCGCAATTGCAGCGGCTGCACGAAACCGGGCGCTTCGACGCGGCCACCATCGAGCCCAAGGCGCCCATGGGTCGCGCGATGTTTGCAGCGGCGGCCGGGGCGATGATGGCGGTGGCAGGCTTTGTGTGGCTCGTCGTCGAGAACCTGGTCTGACGGCCAGCTGGCTAGTGCGACGAGACTGAATTGGCGATCCACTCATCCCGCCCGTGCCTTGCCTGTGAACGTCCACTTGACGGGCTGGGCGAGGATTCTGTTGAAGTACGCGATGAAGTCGAGGACGCGCTCGTTCA
>JBIKRQ010000392.1:0-5873 GCA_044349155.1 Myxococcota bacterium | reverse complement strand
ACCGGTGTCGGTCGACATCTGCGTGACTTTGTCGCCGGTTTCGGCGTTCTCGACGACGATCGAGACGTCGTCGATGGCAGCGCCCGAGCCATCGGTGCGCACGCGGCCCGAGACACTGCCGGTCTTCACGCCGAGCAGGCCGTGCACGGTGTCGGAAATGCTGGCGACGTCGCCATCACCCACCATGAAGTAGCGGGTGAACTGCATCTCGTCGGTCCCGCCGACCGTGGAGTCGTTGGCGGTGAGTTGCGGCGGTGGCAGCGCCTGAAACACGCCGGTGAAGGCGCTGGCGATGAACGGAATGTGCAGGCTGTGGTCGGTGGCACCCGGAAACTGCGACGCGTTGGCGTTGACGAAGTTTTGCGTGGGCGCTGTGGGGGCCTCGGCGAGAATTCCGTACGACACGTTCTTGCCCGACGACGCCACGAACTCGGCGGCGATGCCGGGCAGGGCGGGCAGGGTGACGGTGTTGGAGGCGTAGATGTCTTCGAGCGTGAAGCGGATGTCGTAGCCGGCCTTGTGGGGCGCAAACACGTTGTTGCCCGCACCGAAGAGCACGACGTCGCCAAAGGGCGTGGGCACGATCGAGCCGCCGGGGAGCACCGCGTTTGGGAACTCGAGCGCGCGCCCGGGCACGGCGATGTTTTGCACGCGCGTGGTGATCTTCAGGTAGTTGGCGCCAGGCTCGAGGACGTAGCGGGTTTCAAAGAACAGCGAGGGCTGCAGGCGGCTGTCGCCGAGCAACAGCTCGTTGATCTTCTGGGTGAGCGCGATGAAGTCGCCGCCATTGCCGCGCACGACGAGCACCGCCGCTTTGCCGTCGCTGCCGTCGCTTTCGATCTCGATCGGGGGCAGCTGCTTGCTCGGGTCGTTCGGGTCGGTGACCTCGCGCGGTTCGAGCGCTTCGAGGAAAAAGGCCGGAAACATCTCGCCGAAGTTGTCCTGGCCCGTGCCGCCTTCGCTGTTGCCCACGCCCTGCTTGCGCACGAGGTCGGCGTCGAGGAGCGCGCCACCAAACACACCGAAGCCGCGCGAGAAGCCGGCGTCTTGCACGATGAAGCGGACCTTGTCGTTTTCGATGAGCCAGTCGCCCACCTCGCCAAGGGCGCGCGGACCACCGATCAACTCAGCACGGCTCTTGATCTTGTGGGCACTCGCCACCGGCGGTGACGACGTGCAAGAGGTCAAAGCCAACAGCAGGGCAACGACGACGACACAAAGGCGCATGGGCCGGTGCATGCCATGCCAGCGCGGCGAAGTCACCGGCTGGGTGGTTCAGGGGCGACGGGAAAACGCGTCCCAAAACACCAGCGGCCAGGCGAGCAAGAAGAACACCGACAACAGCAGGCGCATGGCCGGCAGGTCCTCGGCGTCGTCGAGTTCCATGCCCAGGCTCATGTCGAGTTCGTCCTGGTTGCCGGCCCACATGGCCGTCGCGGTGCCCATACCGAGCACGAGATAGGCGACCAGGACCTGCATGCCGAATGACACCTTGTCAGGGTAGCAACGACTGCTCACAACCGCTTCGGCTTTTTCTTCTCGTCCATCTTGAGGCGCCCATGTCGAACACCACCATTGCTTCCTCGTTCGGACTGCGCGTCGCCGCGATCCTCGGCGCGTCGGCGGTCGCGCTGGGGGCGTTTGGCGCCCACGGCTTGAAGGCCTGGCTCGCCGAGGACGTCGACGGCCCCCAACGCCTCGCCTGGTGGACGACCGGTGCGCACTACCAGCTCGTGCACGCTGCGTTGGCGGCGGTCCTGGGTGTTGTGCTGCTGACGACATCGTCGCCGTCGCCGTGGTTGCGCCGCGGCGTGCTGCTGTGCATCGCTGGCACGGTGCTGTTCTCGGGCAGCCTGTACGCCATGACGATCACGAACATCCGCGTGCTGGGGGCCGTCACCCCACTCGGGGGCGCGTCTTTCATCGCGGCGTGGTTGAGCCTGCTGGGTGCGCGGCGCTGAGCAGATCCGTCGACGATGACGCGCGTCACGTCGCGACGGGCTTGTCGCCGTGTCTGTGCATCGATGCAGGTGGCGCGGCGTCGGCAGCGGTGTAGCGTCTGCCCCTGCTTTCGGAGGTTTCCCGTGCGTGTGTTGCTTGCTGCGTGTCTTTCCGTCGCTCTCGCAGCACCGGCCACCGCCGCGCCAGCGAAGCAGACTTCGCCGGTCGTCGCTGTGCTGCCCTTCAAGGTGCTCAACAAGGAGCCATCGCTGCAGCACTACGGCGAAGGGGCGTCCGACACGGTGATCAACAAGATCGTCAACGACCGCGCGCTCAAGGTCGTCGAGGAAAGCCAGCTCGACAAAGCCATCCACGCCCTCACGCGCAACCAGACCGGCTTGTTCGAAGAAGACTCGGCCCTTGCGATCGGCCAGATGGTCGACGCCCGCTACATCGTCATCGGTTCGGTGCAGATCGTTGGCGTCGATCCCCAGGGCGGCATCACCAACGCGCAAATCAAGGTCAACGCCCGGGTCCTCGAGGTCGAAACGCGCACGTTGCTTGTCAGCGAGAGCGTCTTTGGCCCCATCGCTGGTGCGTTTTCGCAGTACGAAGAAATCGGTGCGCGCCTCGTCACGAAGGTCACCACCCACCTCGCGCAGCGCACCACCGGAGCCAGCGCCGACAACGTCGCCGTCGACTCGCTCATCGCTGAGGGCAAGGTGTTCGACCCCGCGTTTCCGATGCAGGGCCAGCAGAAAGACATCGCGAAGGCGATCGCCTCCTACAACAAGGCCGTGTTGCGCGATCCCCGGTCGGCCCGCGCCTTCCTCGCCCTCGGCCACGCTGAGCTGCGTTATGCCGACGATCTCCAGCGCCCCGACCCCACCCGCGCCCGGGCCATCTTGAGCACCGCCCGCGAGCACCTGAGCCGCTCCGTCGACGCCGACAGCGGCAATCCGTTTGCGCTCACCCAGCTCGGGCGCGCCGAAGGGAAATTGGGCAACCATCCGCAAGCGCTCTCGGCGTTTCAGCGCGCGCTGTCGGTCGACGCCAACTTCGTCGCCGCCCGCTTCGGTCTGGCCACGGCTCTGCTGGCCACCGGCGATGTGCAAAACGCCCGTGACGAGGCGGCACGCGCCCAGGCCGCAGGCGACACGCGCGCTGCTGAACTCATCAAGAGCATCGATCAGCGCCTGGCAAGCCAGAAGCAGAAGCCCGAGGCCGCCGCCCAGCGCTGATCCATCTCGAGGAGCCTTCTGACTCGTGAAAGTGAAAAGGCCTCGTCATCGACGAGGCCTTTTTCATTTGCGGCGTTGCAGCGGTTCAGTGGCGCAGCTTTTCGCTGACCTCGGAGTACGACGTGGCGTGAACCAGCAGCGACATCTGCTGGCGGTAGCGGGCCACGAGGTCGGAGCGCCGACGTTCGGTGGCGTCTTGCACCGCGAGCGTGAGCTGAATCCAGGCGCGCTCGGCGTTGATGAAGAACGTGAGCGCGTCCATCGCCACGCGCACCGACGATCGCGTCACCGACGGGGTGTGCTGCTCGAAGGTGAAGTCGACGTCGTGGGAGTTGCGCACGCGCAAGGTGGCGACGGCCAACGCGTCGGACCGCCGACCGCGCGCCTGGTCGAAGCCGGCGCCGACGCGGAAGTCGCTGACACTGATGGTTTTGAGCGACGGAAACTCCTGCGCCCAGGCCTGCATCGCGCCATCGAAGAACGCGTCGATCAGGCCAACGCCCTCGCCGGCGATGACGACGACGTCGTTTTCGGGCTGACGGCGCAATTGCACGTTGATGCTGACGCGTTCGGCCTCGATGAGCTCGAGGCGCTCGACCGAGAAGGACCGGTAGTTCTCGCGCAGCACGTCGTGGGCGAGCTGGTCGACACGGGCGACCTCGGGGTCGACAGGAGGTGACGCCGACGAAGTGTTCATATCCAAGCGGTACGGCGTCGGCGGGGCCGTTTCAAGCTGCGACGCAGCGATGAGCCTCGTGCGAGACAGCGTGGCGAGCCGCCGCATGATCCAGCGCCGCCGAATCTGGACAGTAACGTCGACGCTGCGGGGTGCATCGCAGAGATGCTTGAGGGATCGACCAACGCCCACTAGGGTCCGCCGCGTCTCAACCCCTCTCACGGAGGTCCGCGATGGCTACGAAAAAGATTGCGTTGATTGGCGCCGGTCAAATCGGTGGAACCCTCGCCCTGCTCGCCACCCAGAAGAACCTGGGCGACGTCGTTTTGTTCGACGTGTTCGGCGGTACGGCCAAGGGCAAGGCCCTCGACCTGAACCAGCTCAGCTCGCTCTCGGGTTCTGACTGCGAGCTGTCGGGTACTGACTCCTACGCCGACATCGCGGGCGCTGACGTCTGCATCGTCACCGCCGGCTTCCCGCGCAAGCCGGGCATGTCGCGCGACGACCTGCTCGCCAAGAACCTCGAGGTCATCAACCAGGTGGCCGACGGCATCAAGACCTACGCGCCCAACGCGTTCGTCATCGTCATCACGAACCCGCTCGACGTCATGGTGTACGCCCTGTGGCAGCGCTCGGGTCTGCCGAAGCAGAAGGTCATCGGCATGGCCGGCGTGCTCGACAGCGCCCGCTTCCGCACCTTCCTCGCGTGGGAGATGGGCGTCAGCCGCGAAGACGTCACCGCCTTCGTGCTTGGTGGCCACGGCGACGACATGGTGCCGCTCACCCGCTTCAGCAACGTCGGCGGTATCCCGCTGCCCGAGCTCGTGTCGATGGGCATGCTCAGCCAGGAGCGCCTCGACGCCATCGTCGACCGTACCCGCAAGGGCGGCGGCGAAATCGTTGGCCTGCTCGGCAACGGCTCGGCCTTCTACGCGCCGGCCCTCTCGGCAATCGAGATGGCGGAAGCGTTCCTCCTCGACAAGAAGCGCGTGCTGCCCTGCGCGGCCCTGCTCGAAGGCCAGTACGGCGTGAAGGACCTCTTCATCGGCGTGCCGGTGATCATCGGTGCCGAGGGCATCGAGAAGATCCTCGAGGTCAAGCTCAACGAAGAAGAGAAGGCCGCCTTCGCGAAGTCGATCGACAGCGTGAAGAAGACCTGCGTCGAGGCCAAGCTCATCTGAGCCTCGCCAGCCGGCCGTCTGTGACGGCCGGCTTCGTTTTTGACGGTTTTGTTCAGTCCATTGAGACACGCCCGACGCCACCACCAGGCTGACGGCAAAAGAGGCAGCGATGTCCGACGGCGATCAGGTTGTTCGTAAAGTCCCAAGCCCCATCGAAGTGCTGACGACGTTCTTGAAGTCGTCTGTCGGCGCCAAGGTCGTCATGGGTGTCACCGGCCTCGTGCTCTGGGGCTTCGTCCTTGGTCACGTCCTCGGCAACCTGCAGGTGTTTCAGGGCGCTGAGCCGCTGAATGCCTACGGCGCCTTCCTGCACGATCTCGCCCACGGTGCCGGCATCTGGGCCGTGCGCGCCGTGATGATCACCGTCGTCGTCTCCCACATCTTCTTCGGCATTCGCCTCGCGCGCTTGAACCGCGCTGCTCGCCCCGTCGGGTACCGCGTGAAGAAGGCGCGCCGCACGAACCTGGCGTCGATGACCATGGCTGTTTCGGGCCTGCTCATCCTCGCGTTCATCGTGTTTCATCTGCTGCACTTCACCGTCGGCAGCATTCAGCCCGAGTTCTTTCACCAGGACGCCAAGGGCCGTCACGACGTGTTCGACATGGTGGTCAACGGCTTCAAGACCCCGTGGATCGTCGCCATCTACGTCGTGGGTCAAACGCTGCTGCTCTCGCACCTGATCCACGGCACCGTCAGCCTGTGGCAGTCGCTCGGCCTGCACCACAACGTATGGACGCCGGCGATGAAGGTCATCGGTCGTGGCCTCGCGGTGTTCATTGTCGGTGCCAACATCGCCATCCCCGTCGCCATCTTCTTCTTCTGGAAAACGTGAAC
>JBIKRQ010000391.1:0-5880 GCA_044349155.1 Myxococcota bacterium | reverse complement strand
CACCGCGAGCATGAAGGCGTGAAAACCCATAAAGCCAAAGGCCAGCGGGTGCATGGGGATCACCATGATCAGCACCAGGAAGTACAGGTCTTCGGCCAGCGTTTCGACCGGATGGTGGGCGAAGGCCGAAAACACCGTGGGATTCACGCTCTTGTGGTGCACACTGTGGGCATGTTTGAACAGCCAGCGCGTGTGCAGGCCGCGGTGCATCCAGTAAAACCAGGTGTCAAAGCCCAGGGTGCCCAGCGGGATCGACAAAAAGAACCAGCCCCAGCCGTGCTCCTGGATGTCGAAGTAGAAGCGCGTGTGTTCGTTGGTGATCATCCAATACATGAACATCACAAATGAGCCGGTCACGAGGGTGTTCACCATCGACCAGAAAATCTCGTGACGCACGTGGGCCGGCTTCGCATCCCGTCGCTGAATCTTGTACTTCCAAAGTCCGCAAAAGACGTGGAAGAAAACGTACAGCCCGCCACAGATGACGGCGTAGCGGGCGACGAAGCCCACGACGTAGCGGACAAACGCGGGCAGCCCGGGCTCAAACATCGAGGCGTACGTCGCGTTCATGCTTCATCCCCGTCGGCGCGCGCCGATGGCCACCACGTTGTTGTCGTTGCCGTTGTCGGTGCTGGCGTGTGCCGCCGCGATGCCCGCCGCCACGTACTGCTGAAACGCGTACACGCGCTCCTCGCGACACGACAGCACGCCCGCCTGCTCCGAGTGCAACAGCCCCTGCTGGATCGACGGCCACGCCGCCATGTCTTCGCGCAGGATGCGTTCGCCGAGTGCTGCAAACGTGCGCCCAAAGGCCCACTGCAACGGCCGCCACAGCGACGAGCGAAGTGTCTTTGGCAAGAATGACACCGCCACCTGGCGCGTGCGTGTGGCGCTCAACGGCTCAAGGCTCACCACGGTTGAGACGAGGTCGCCGTAGTACAACAGCGTCGTCGGAAACACGTGCGTGTGCGTGAAGCGCGACAGCGTCGGCTGCGGCAACCACGTCTTCGCCAACGTCTGCGCCACAACACCGGCGAAGCCATCCCAGGGCTTTTTGTCGACGTAGCGCGTGTAGCGCGGGTGCAGCGTGTGGTCGTGCAACTCGGGCGCGCGAAACGCGGTGAACGTGTTCGGGTGCACCGCGGGCACGTGGTAGCTCTCGACGGCGTTTTCGGCGATCACCTTCCAGTTCACGTCGTGCTCGGTCACCCACGTGCGCACGGGGAAGTGGTCGCCAAAGCAGCGCACAAACTCCGCACCCATGTCACCCAGGCCGTCGATGAAGCCGGTGCTGTCGTCGTCGTTTCGGTCGGCGAGCGAGGCAAACACAAGTTCGCCCACCACGTCGGTGCGCAGCTTCTTCAGCCGCAGCGCGCGGGCATCAAGGCCTGCAAACGAACGCCCATCAGGCAGCTTCTTGAGCGCACCGTCGTCGTCGTACTGCCAGCCGTGGTACTGGCACGTGAGCGTTCCCTGGTGCTTGCACGACGGGGCGGCCACCATCGCGTGGCGGTGGGCGCACACGTTCACGAACGCGTTGATCACACCATCGTCGTTGCGCACCACCACGGGCACACCGTGCAGCTCACGCACCACCTGGTCGCCCGGGTGCGCCAGCTGCGTGCTGCGCACCGCCACGAACTGCCACGAGCGTCGCAAGAGCTGCTGTTGCTCGGCCGCGAACACGGCCGCGTCGCTGTAGGCCGATGGCGGCAGCACGTGGGGCAGGGCGGTGGAGTGCACAAACATGGCGTCCACCGTAGGTCGGCCGGCGGCGGCCAATCTTCAGTGCCCCGAGGTGATCTGCGCCTCGTGAACCCACGCTACAGCCCGAGTGGCATCAACAGCACGTACGTCGAGAGCACCTGCGCCCCCGCGGCGCTGACCGCCGCTGCGAGCCGCGCCGCGCCGTCGACAACCACGCCCTCGCCTGGCACGAACAGCTTGCCTTCGCCGAGGTGCAACGCGAGCACAGCGGCGTCGCCAGCACCCATGGGACCGACCCGCACCAATGTGCCTGGCGCGGTCTTCATGGCGTCGTCGACGATGCTGGCAACGCTGAGCCGGTCGTCGATCGAGACACCGTCTTTCACGAGGGACGACGATTTCAGGTCGGTGTTGAACTCGAGGACCACCGGTGCCGTCGCTGACGAACCACCAACGGCGCGCGCGACCGCGAGTTGCATCACGGCGGCCACCTGCTGCTTGTCGGTGAGGCGCATGCTGCCGGCGTGCTCCATCAAGCCCGACATGGCGTGCTCGTGGGTGGCACGTCGCTGCGTGACGACGCGGTCACCGAGCACGCGCCACGGAGCAGGTACCGACACAGAATCAGTCGACGTCGCCAGCGGCATCGACGCCAACAGCACGGCAGCGTCTTTGACGTGGGGGCCCACCACGCTCGCGAAGTTTTCCGGGCTCGTTCGTGCCTTCGCGACGGCGACGGAGTCGAACTTCGGCAACGAGACCTGCGCCGAGTCGCCACCGGCGAACCGCATCACGAGCGAGAACGTGGAGTCCGCCCGCGACGTGGTCGTGTCGAGGGCGATGCCGCTTCCTTGCAGCTGCAGCTGAAACGGCGAGGTCGAACCAGCAGCGCGCGCCGCCACCGGCGCCAACGACGACAGCGCCACACCTACACCCACCAACACCTTGCGCGTGAGGCTCATGGCGTCGGGCACTTCGGCTGCTTCGGTGGCCACGGCTGCTGCTGACTGGGCAGGCGCAGCGACCGTCGATGTGGCGAGTGGTTCTGTCCGGGCCAGCGGCGCAGCACCGCGCTGAGATGAGATCGGTGTCATGTGTGAAAGGTATTTCGGATTCGCGCCGGCGGCCAGTGGCTCAGTCGGTCAGCACGACCTCGACGCCGTCGTGGATGGGCGGGTCCGAGCTCGGGTCGACAAACAGCCACCGCAACAGCGCGCGGTAGAAGCCAAACAGCGGCATGCGTGCTGCCACCTCGTCACGTACGCGTTCGCGGGTCGACTTGAACGACGCGTGGCTCTCGCGCGTGAGGCGCTCGCGTTCGTGCAGGAAGTTCGACAGCGGTTGAATCTGGATTTCGAAGGTGCGCCCGCTCCAGTGCACCACGCTCTTGAGGGCCGACCACCCCGAGCGCTTGCGTGAGTCGCTCTCGAGGTAGTCCTTCACTTCGATGAAGCGCAGGCGGCGGTGTTCATCGTCGACGTCGAGGCCGCGGGCTGTCAGCACGTCGTCGCCGATCACCAACTGCTCGAGGCCTTCGTGCACACGCGTGGCGTCTTCGGGAGTGCCCACGACGATCTTGATGCCAAACACATCCTTCACGTAGCGGCCGAGGTGGCGCAGTTGTTTGTCGCGCAACACGAGCTGGTCGAGTTCGAAGATCTCGTCGGAGACCTTGTTCCAGATTTCTTCTTCGGCCTTGATGCGCGTGAGCAGCCGATACACCGACAACGCGTTGGGGCTGTCGGCCTCGTACTCGACGACGCTGCTGACCAGATGCGCGCGCAACCACCCGCGGTGGTCGGCAATCGCCAGGCGTGCGAGCACGCGGTTGCCCAGATCGAGATCGGTGCTTTCGACGACGTCGGCTTCGCTGACATCCACAGCCAACGTGAAGCGCTCGCGCGTTTTTTCGATCTCGCCGATCACCACCGATCGACGACGCACAGTGCCGAGGAAGTGCTCGGCGAGCAGCCCCGCCAACAGGTGCAGGTCGCGCTCGCCGTGGCGGATCATGTCGGAGAACTCGGCCCGCGCCCGCGCCACGTGTGCTTTGGAAAACGCCAGCCGCGACGTCGTCGATGTGCCACCGCTGTCGACGTTCTTTCGGTGCTGCTGCAGCGCCACCACGAGTTGGTTGAGGGCCGGTGCCTGCGACACCATCCACAACGGTGACGTCGCTGCATCCACGTCTGCTGCCGGCTGCTCGGTGCTCATGGCGGTATCATCGACACCTCGAAGCACGCCGGCAACCGCGATGACGCTGTGTGTCGACGTCGGGACAGCGTCGATCTCCGAACCGGTTAAGTCTGCGGTCAGGTGGCCGATACTTCACGCGTGCCAGTTGCTGTTCCTGCCTCCGAGTACGACCTCGCGGCCCAACGGCCGGGGGACCACCGCTTGCCCGCCGACGTGCTGCGCCCGCTCACGCGCATCGACGTGCGCCTCTCCCTGCTGCACATCGCCCTCGAGTGGGCCGGCATCGTCGTCGCTGCCGTGGTGTGTGAGCACTTCTGGTCGACGAATGCCTGGTGGCTCGTGTGGGCCGCCGCGTGTGTGTGGATTGGTGCGCGCCTGCACGCCTTTGGCATCATGGCCCACGACGGCACCCACGGCCTGCTGTCGAGCAACAAGACCTTCAACGACCTCCTCGTCGAGCTCACGTTGGCCTGGCCCGTCATGCTGTCGCTGCCCGCGTACCGGCGCATGCACCGCTTGCACCACCGGCACCTCAACACCGACGTCGACCCCGACTTCGCGCGCAACCGCCCCGACCGCCTCGCCACGCGCACCAACATCGTGCAGTTCGTGCAGATCCTCTCGGGCATCAACCCCGAGCAGCGCGAGATGCTGCGCTTCATCAAGGGCACATCCCACGAGCACGATCCCGAGCCCGCGCCGCTGGTGCCCCGCGTCGTCGTCTACGGCGTCGTCCTCGGTAGCGCGGTGGTCTTTGGCCACGTCGACCTGCTCGCGAAATACTGGCTCGCGCCATTCTTCAGTTGGTTTCTCGTGAGCATGCGGCTCAAGGGCATCACCGAACACTTCGCCGTCGACAGCACCGCCCCCTGCCGCGCCTCGCGCACGTTGAAGGCCGGATTTCTGTGGCGGTTTTTGGTGGCCCCCAAGAACGTTTCACTGCATATTGAACACCATCTGTATCCGTCGGTTCCGTTTTACAGGCTGCCAGCCCTGCACACGGCCCTCATGGCCTTGCCGGCCTACCGCGCCCACGCCCACATCACCGTTGGCTACATGGCCTTCGTGCGCGAGTGCCTGGCCTTCAACCGTCGGCCCGCCCCGTCGACGACGACGCCGATCGCCGCCATCCTCCCGCGCCGCACCGCCGCATGAATGCCATCGAAGTCACAGCACACGCGTCGAAGCAGACAGCACACAACGACGTCGTCACGCGCCTGCCCACCCTCGCTTTCGCAGCGGCGGTCGCGGTGTTGGCGGTGGTGTGGTTCCGCTTTCACAGCTGGGAGTCGTACATGTACGCCTCGGCCAGCGAGGGCTTCTTTCATCCCCAGGAGATGTTCTCTGCGGCGTTGGGTGGAGCACAACTCCCTGAAATCGCGGCATATCATCCGTACCACCCGCTGTTTCACATGACCGTGGGCGCGCTCATGTCGCTGCAGCAGGCGCTGGGTGTTGCCCCCGATGCGTTGCTCATGGCGGTGCTGCTCAACAAGGCCGCCGCCCTTGCCGTGTTGGTGCTGGCATTTCGCATTGTGCGCCGTGTTGTCGACGACAACGCCCCCGTCGCACTGCTGGCGGTGCTGTGGTTGGCCTCCACGAAAACGTTTTTGTTCGCGGCGTTCTCGGGCGAAGCGCACCTGGTGTCGCTGGCGTTTTTCCTCGGCGCCTTCGAGCTGGTCTCGCAGTCGATGGCGACGTCACGCACGTCGGTCACCACGGCCGCACTCGCGGGTGCGGTGTTCTCGGTGGGGGCCGCGATGAACCTCGCGATCTTCTTCTACGGCCTCGCCCCGTTGGCGGTGCTGCTGGTGGGGCGTCGCGTGTTGGCGGCGGCCACGGCGTTGGCCACGTCGTTTGTGTTGCTGTTGACGATGTATGTGGTCGTGCCGGTATCGCTGCTTGGATTGACCAGCGTTGATGCCTACCTCGATCTCTTTTTGTTGTACGCACAGCTGCCGCAATCCGAAGCCCCCG
>JBIKRQ010000390.1:0-5898 GCA_044349155.1 Myxococcota bacterium | reverse complement strand
TCGACGCCAGCGGTACGCGCGAACTCACCGACTTCTGCGGTGACATGAACGACAACGGCCGCGAAGACGCGAACGACTGCACGGCCGACAACGCCGCCCGCTGGACCGCGCTGCAGGCCGACTTCCGTTTCGACGACGCCACGCGCCCGCCAGAAGAAACCCTCGCCGAGTGGCAGAGCCACCAAACGGCCACGGTTGCCGCCTGGAACAACGTTCAGGGCCACACCCTCACCGTGCGCGACGCCGGAGCCGCGTCGTTTCGCGAATTCGGCGAAGACAACGGCGAAAACAGCATCTTCTGGGTCACCAGCCTCGCCGAGTTCAACAACAAGGTCGGCGGCGGCAGCAACAGCATCCTCGGCGTCACGCTCGCGCCCTACAACTGCGGCAACGGCAGTGTGCGCGGCGGCATCCTCGACGCCGACATCATCATGAACGGCACGGGTGCCTTCGACTGGGACGACAACAGCGTCGTGTCGACGATGGTCCACGAGCTGGGCCACGCGATCGGCTTTGGCCACCCCTGCACCGACTGCAGCGACACCGCGATCATGTCGGCCACCAGCGGCTTCAACGAGAGCGACGTCCCGTTGTTCGACGACCAGGAAGCCATCCGCGCCCTGTACCCCGGAACGCCCGGCGGCCTCGGCACCGCCTGCTCCGTCGACAACGACTGCGACAGCGGCCCGTGCGTCACCGTCGAAATCAGCGGCGAGAACCGCCGCTTCTGCTCGCAAACCTGCGGCACCTGCACCGACGGCTTCATCTGCGCCAACGTCGCTGGCGAGGGCAACGTCTGCGTGTTCAGCAACGCGTCGATCGCCGAGCTTGGCGATGCCTGTGGCCCTCCGGGCTGTGTCGACGAGTGCGGCGGCACCATCGGCCCAGGCTGCAACCTGTGCATCAACACTGGCAATGGCGATGTCTGCGTTGGCGCCTGCAACCCCACATCGGGTGCCGGCTGCACCGCCGACACCCAATGCGTCGCGCTCGCCTGTGGCACGGCCACCGACTGTGGCACGGGTGCCTGCACCAACGGCGCTTGCACGGCGATTGGTGTGTGTATTCAGGGCGGTACGGCCCTGCGCGGCCAGCCCTGCGACGGCAGCACTGCTTGCGTCGACGACCTCGCCTGCATCACCGACCCCAACGGCAACAACGGCACGTGCCTTGGCCTGTGCGACGCCGCTGCGGCGGGCTGTTTGTCGACGGAGAGCTGCCTGTTCCTCTTCGGCAACACCACGCAGGGCGCCTGCATCCCGGCGGGCAGCGGTACCGAGGGCGACAGCTGTGCTGACTTCGACGAATGCGGTCGTGGCCTCATCTGCCTCGGCGGCACGTGTGCCCAACGCTGCGACCGCGGCTTCTCCTGCAATGACGACACGCAAACGTGCGCCACCATCGGCGGCGGCGGCGGCATGAGGAGCTGCATCGACGCTGCCGAGGGCGAAGGGGAAGGCGAGGGAGAGGGCGAAGGCGAAGGCGAACCCGAATGCCTCGTCGAGCGCGGCAACTTCGACTGCCCTCCTGGCGAATCCTGCGACGACGGCAACTGTGTGCGCGGCGGCGAAGGCCCCATCGGCACCTTCGGCCTGTGCGAGGTCGACGGCGACTGCGCCGGCGGCCTGTGCGTCAACGGCGTGTGCTCGCGCCCCTGCGACTTCGGCGACGGCTGCCCAGACGCCTACAGCTGCGATGCCGGCGCCATCGAAGGCGGCTTGTGCGTCCCCGACAGCTGCCTCGACAACGCCAGCATTTGTGCCCCCGACTTCGGCTGCGCGTACTCGTCGGCCCAGCGCAACGTGTGCGCAAAGGGCGTGACGACGCCAGGCGTGTGCGGTTGCGACAGCAGCGGCACCACCGCCCCTGCCGCGCCCCTCGTGGCCGTCATGTTCGTCGGCGCGCTCGACGGGGCGCGTCGTCGTCGTCGTCACCGCCGGGGTGAGCAGGAGACCTGATGCGCGCACGCTGGTTTGCTGCTGGTGTCCTTGTTGGTGTGGCGGCGTCGGGGGTTGGCTCGATCGCCCGCGCTGCCGACGTCGACACGGCCTACAGCAGGCTGCGCGTGTTCTCGCAGGTCTTCAGCTACATCGAGAACAACTACGTCGACGACATCGACAGCCAGGTGCTCGTCCACGACGCCGTCAACGGCATGCTCACGCACCTCGATCCGCACTCGGCGTTTCTGCCGAAAGAAGCGTTCGAAAAGCTGCGCGAAGACACCGCTGGCGCGTTTGGCGGCCTCGGCCTCGTCGTCGGCGTCGTCGGCACCGGTGTCGACGCTGGCCTCACCATCGAGCAGGTCGACAAAGACGGCCCCGGTGCGCACGCCGGGCTCAAGGTCGGCGATCGGGTCATGGCCGTCGATGGCTTCGAAGCCCGCGGCGACGACGCTGTCGACATCGCCATCCGCCGTATGCGCGGTGTGCCCGGCACGCGCGTTGGCCTCACGGTCGCGCGCAGCTCGTGGGTGAAGCCGCGCGAGATTCCGCTGGTGCGGCGTCAGGTGCGCACCCGCTCCGTCGACCACGGGGTGCTGTCCGCACCAGGTGCGCCGGCGATCGGCTACATCGCGATCTCAACGTTCTCCGAGCACACCGACGACGAACTCGGCGCCGCACTCACCAGCATCCGTCGTCAGGCCACCGCGCAAGGGCTCGCGCAGCCGTCGGGTCTCGTGCTCGATTTGCGCAACAATCCCGGCGGCTTGCTCGACGAGGGCGTGAAGGTCGCCGATCGCTTTCTGCGCACGGGGCTCATCGTCAGCACCGAGGGCCGCAACCCCCGCCACGTCGAGCGCGAGTCGGCCCACGACGACGGCAGCGAGCCCGACTACCCCATCGCCATCGTCGTCAACGGCGGCACGGCGTCGGCGTCTGAGATCGTCGCGGCGGCGCTGCAAGACCACAAGCGCGCCACGATCGTCGGCGAGCGCTCCTTCGGCAAAGGCTCGGTGCAAACGCTGTTCGGGCTCGACGACGGTGCCGGCCTCAAGCTCACGATCGCCCGCTACTTCACGCCTGGTGGCCGTTCGATTCAGGGTCTGGGTATTCAGCCCGACGTCGTCGTGCGTGCCGCGAATGTGCCGGGTGCGCCAAAAGCCCACGCCGACGACCCCCAGATTGCCGCGGCCATCACCGCCATCACCCGCGGCCAACGCTGACGCCGCCGCATTCCCCTGCGGCACAACCCCGTCATCGCCTGCGCCGACACCCGACCGATACACACCGAGCGAGCGCGTTTGGCGAATCGAACGAAACGCGCCATAACCGGTTCGACTTCTCGACGAGGAATCCATCCGAAATGGCCGCGAGCTTCAGCCTCATCATCGAAGACGACGCAGGCAAGCAGATCGTTGTGCCGTTCGCGAAGGACGTGATCACGATCGGCCGCAAGGAAGGCAACACGATCCGGCTCACCGAGCGGAACGTGTCGCGCTTCCACGCGAAACTCAGCAAGGAGGCCGGCCACGTCGTCGTCGAGGACCTCACGAGCTTCAACGGCGTCAAGCTCAACGGCGACCGCATCGCGGGTCGTGTTGAAGTCGGCGCCGGCGACGTCATCGAGATCGGCGACTACCACCTCGAGCTCCGCAGCGCGCAGCCAGCTCCGTCGGCGACGACGCAAAAGCTCGGGCCAGCTGGGGCTCGCTCGGCAGCGATCGAGCAAGAGCAAGCCGCCGACGACGACTTCGAGGGCGACACCCAACGCTGGGAGCCCCCCACCGGAGCGTCGGGCGTTGGTCAGCTGCCCACCGTCGAGATGCCGCCGCCGTCCCTCGGCAACGATGCCGACACGGAGCGTCTCGACCTCGCCGAGATGTCAGCGTTGCCGTCGGCCCCACCGCCGGCGCAAGCGTGGCCGCCACCGCCGCGTGCAGCCGCCGACCTCGACGCCACGGTTCGTCAGCCCTCAGCGCCGAGTGCAGCCCCCGCTCCAATCGTCGCCGCCGACGATGACGACGTCGAAGCCACGCAAGACATGCCGCTGCCAGCCGTTGTGCAGGCGCGCGCAAACCTGCAGGCCCAGGGCGTTGGTGTGCGCCGCGAACCGGTGTCAGAGCAGACCGAACAGCTGCGCCCAGCGCCGCCAGCCGCGGTCGCCGACGAGCTGGCCCTGCCGCGCCTCGTGGTGCTGAACACGATCTTTGCGGGCAGCACGTTTCCGCTGCGCGCGATGGAGAACGTGCTCGGCCGCACCGACGACAACGACATTGTCCTCGAGCACCGCTCGGTCTCGCGCAATCACGCCAAGCTCGTGCGTGAAGGCGAACGCGTTCGCATCCTCGATCTCAAGAGCGCCAACGGTGTTCTCGTCAATGGCGACGAGGTCGAACAGCACGTGCTCAAGAGCGGCGACGTCATCGAACTGGGCCGCGTGCGCATTCGCTTCGTCCCCGTGGGCGAGCGCTTCGTCGTCTCCCCCGAAGACATCGAGCGCGCCCGCATCGCCGACGCCAGCGGCACCGACGAAGACAACAGCCAGACATCGGCGGTCAGCCCGCTGCGCGATACGCCGGCGCCAAAGCCGGTGATGCTCTACGGCATCCTCGTCGTGCTGGTGCTGCTGGTCGCTGTGCTCGGCAGCATCGTCTTGTTCCGCGGCGACGACGCGCCACCTGCCCCCGCACCGTCAAGCGCCGTCGGCGTCGTCGTGCCCCCGCCGGCAACACCCGCCGCTGCCGAGGAGCCGCCCGTCGCGCCTGCCACGCCTCAGCCAGCAGCGGTGGCCGTCGCTGCAGCAACGCCGCAAAAGCCCGAAAAGCCCGAAAACCCCGAAGCGGTCGTCAAGCCCGAGGAGCGAACACCACGCGCCGCCGAGCCGGAGATCGACAGCGAAGCGCAGTTGGAAGGGGCCCGTCGGGCCCTTTTTACCAACGATGGGGCAAAGGTGGTGCAGCTCCTCTCCGACCTCGCCCGCCAGCGCCCGCGCGATGCCCGCGTGCAGGTGATGATCGCGGCCGGCTATCGCCTCAAAGGCGACTCGGCCAAGGCGCGCAAGCACTACGAGGCCTTCCTCGAGCTGCAGCCAACCGGTGCTGAAGCCGAAAAGGCACGTGCCATTCTCAAGTCGTTGCCCTGAGCACGACGAGACCTCTTCCCATCGCTGGTTCGCTCTGGTACGACGACCCGCGATCACTACATCTCGACGAGACGTCGATAGGAGCGGCCAATGGCGGTGTGCGAAATCTCGGGCAAGCGGTGGATGAACGGGAGCAAGATCTCCCACTCCAACATCAAGTCGCCCAAGCGCTTCAGCGCGAACATTCAGAGCAAGCGTGTTTTCGACGTCGAGACCAACCGTTGGGTTCGTGTGAAGATCTCGACCCGCGCTCTCAAGTCGCTGAACAAGATGACCCTTCGTGAGGCGCTCACGCGCTGATCGCTGGTGCTGGTTCGGCAACGAAGCAGTCAAAACGGGCACCGCAAGGTGCTCGTTTTCGTTGTGCGCGACCGGTGCTCCACGGCTGCGGTTTTCGTTTGTGCTCGTCGAGGAACTGCGGTAGGAGTGCCGCGCTGCTGCGCAATCGCAATGCCTGAACCCCGCCAGGCCCGGAAGGGAGCAACGGTAGGGACCCCTGCGATGTGCGCAGCAGTCTTTTTCACACGCCTGTTGTCGTTTGCTCGATCTTCGAGTCGCGATGGGCGTTGGAGCTGGTCATGAGCCCCATGTTTGGCGCGTTGGTGCTGCTTGGCGCCCTGGTCGGTGCAGGCTGCGCGACGCCGCAGGAGCCGCCTCGTCGCCTCATGCCGGCCAGACCGCTGGCGCCACCGGTGCTGCCTGGCGCGTGGCAGAGCGGCTGTTTGCCCATTCGCAACGCCGACGACAGCGATGGTTGGGTGCGGCATGTCCATGGCTTCACGGCGACGCTGTGGTCCACCGACACCACGGTCTACG
>JBIKRQ010000389.1:0-5921 GCA_044349155.1 Myxococcota bacterium | reverse complement strand
GCCGTTCTGCTTCAAGCGCAGCGGGCCACGGGTGCACCCCTTCAGCGACGACGACGAGGGCGGGCCATGGATCGCCGTGGTTGCGCGTGAACGCTTCGGTCACGGTGTGTTGCGGCAGCAGTGGTGCTGTTGCAGCGACGATGTCGTCACGCCACGGCGGGTGAACCACGACGAGGTCGCCGGCTTTCACGAGGTCGGTGTGCCGCGACATGATCGCGGCCACGTCAGCAGCGCTGAGCCGGTCGCGCCCGCAAAAAGGCTGCAACAGCGACAGCAGCACCGACGAAGCAAACGCCACGACGACCACGACGTGCTTGAGCGTGGTCGTCGACGTCGACATCGCTCAGCGGCGCTCGTTGATCGCGGCCTGGCGGGCCTTTTGCGCCAGCTCGGCCATTTCGCGCACCGCGCGCTCCATGCCGACGAAGATGGCGCGGCCAACGATGCTGTGGCCGATGTTGAGCTCTTCGATTTCAGTGATCGCGGCGACGTCGGCGACGTTGTCGTAGTGAATGCCGTGGCCCGCGTAGCAGCCGAGCTTCACCTTCACCGCGGTTTTGGCGGCGTCGACGAGGCGGCGGTGCTCTTCTTTGCGCACGTCGTCGGTTTTGGCTTCGCAGAAGCGACCGGTGTGCAGCTCGATGGCGTCGGCCCCAACGCGCGCTGACATCTGCACCTGCTCGACGTCGGGATCGATGAAGAGCGAGACCTTGATCTCAGCACCCTTCAGGTCGGCGATGTAGCGCTTGAGCGCGTCTTTCTGGCCGATGACGTCGAGGCCGCCTTCGGTGGTCACTTCGGTGCGGCGCTCGGGCACCAGCGTGACGGTGTCGGGGCGGATTTCGAACGCGACGCGCATCATCTCGGGCGTGGCCGCCATCTCGAGGTTCAGGCGCGTTTGCGTGGTCTGCCGCAGGATCTGCACATCGCGATCCTGGATGTGACGACGATCTTCGCGCAGGTGCACGGTGATTTGCGCCGCACCACCCAGCTCGGCAAGTGCTGCCGCGGTGACAGGATCGGGGTAGCGCACGCCGCGGGCCTGACGAACCGTGGCGACGTGGTCGACATTCACACCAAGACGAGGAAGCAGCATGCAGCCCCGATAGCGTCGATGGCTGGCGCTGTCGACCGACACGGCCGACAACCCGCTGTGCAACGGCGGTGCGATGCGCCAGCATGGGTCAGCGCTCGGATCGAACCGGGCGCCAAGGTGGCGCGTATCTCGTGACGATGAAGATCGGCTCCAACACTGCTCCCGTGCGCCCAACACCGTCGCGTGAGGTGCTCACCCCAACGACAGCGCCAGCTGTGCCCGTGGCGGCACCAGCGACTCCGGCGACGGCGAAGCCCAAAACCGACGTGGCCGATGGCGTTGGTGCCGTGCTGGCGCGTCCGTCGACGACGTCGTTTGCGGCCACTTCGGGCGGGCGCGGCGTGGGCGGCACGCTGGCGTTGTTGCGTCCGCAGGCAAGCACCATCGGGCGCGCCACCATCGTGCCGATGAACGAGCTCATCGAGCTGTGCAAATCGGGCGCGCCACCGCCGTCGGGGCTGATGGTGCTCGACACGAACTTCGGCGCGCTCGAGGCCACCGCTCACCCGGGCTGGAGCAGCGTCGTCGTCGACCACCACGGTCCCGTGCACGGTGCCGACAAGGGCCGCGGCACCAACTCCACCACCCAGCTTGTCGATCGTTTCGAAGCAGCCCTTGGTGCTGACGTTGGGGCGGCGAAGAAGAACCCGCAGTTCACTGCCGCGCTCGTCGCTGTTGAGAAGGCCACGAAGGCCCACGGCTTGTCGGCGACGACGACGCAGAAGGAGCAGGCGGCGGCTGGCTTGCTCGCGCTGAACCTCACGCAGTTGAGCTCCGACAACGTCGGCGATGGGCTCTCGTGGCCGGCGTGGATGGCGAACAACCAGGCGCGCGTGCTGCTCGATCCACAGCTGCGCACCACGATCCGCGAAGCCACGGTGCACGAAGACTTCGGCGTGTTCGGCGGCAACTACCTCGACGGTGTGGACGATCCGTCGAAGCTGCCTGCGTCGATCAAGCTGCAGAGCGCGTTGTTTCTCGCCTACGACGAAGCGCTCGCGCGGGCCGGTGTGCGCGGCACCGATCGCGTGGCCCCCGAGAAGGCTGCAGCCGTCGCGGCCGACGTGGGCAAGGCGATCGATGAAGCGTTGAGCAACCCGGCGCACGTCGAGCAGCGCGCCTCCGCGTTTTTTGCCCAGGTCGGTTTCGCGCTCACCACCGTCGCCGACAACGCGCTCGTGAAGGGCCCGAGTGTCGCCGACAAACAGGGCGGCTGGGCGTTGCCCGTGTTCGACACCGCGAAGCTGCCGAAGGAGCTCGGCACGTTCGCGAGCTGGGCGGTACCGCCGCTGTTCGGCAAGCACGCGCTGCAGATGACGGTGTCGCCGGGTGCTGATGGCCGAAGCACCATGATCCTCGCCATCCCCGACGGGCGCACGCTGCCTTCGGGCAAGGGCCTGCTGGGCTTGCTGAGTGAACTCAACGCGCGCGAGCAGGCGCGCACGCCGCCGGGAACGACCCCCACGCCGTGGTTTGGTCGCGACGTGGTGCTGTTGCCAGCACCGCCCGGATCCCTGTTGAACGCCCAGGACGTGTGCGACGTGGTGCGAGCAGCTGGGTTGCTGTAGCGAAGTCGCCTACTGGCAGTAGTAGCCGGAGTCGTTGTCGATGAAGCCGCAGGTGGTGCTGCTTTCGCTGCAGTCTTCGGTCTTGATCACACCGCTGTCGCACCAGCGCGCGACGTTGCCGTCGCACTCGCCGAGGTAGTCGAGGTCGCCGCATTGGTTCTCGATGCAGGCGTGGCCCACGACGCTGTCGACGAGGCTGCAGACGTCACCGCCGCAGGCGTCGCAGTCGCGCACGCGCACAGTGTCGCCGTCGCACCAGGTGAGCACCTCGCCATTGCAGCTGCCAAAGGCGGTGACCGTACCGCACGGAAGCGTGCTCGCGCCGACACAGCGCTTGCCGTCGACGGTGTCGCTGCAGACTTCGTCGTCACCACACACCACATGCACCAGCACGTCGGCTTCGCAGTATTCGGCGACGTGGCCGTCGGGGCTGCACGTGCCCGTCGACGTGACCGTGCCGCACGACGCCACGGTGCTGCCGGGATCGGGGATCGGGCCGGCGTACGCTTCGATCCAGTCCTGCACCAGATCGACCCGCGTGTAGCGATCGATGTCGACGCAGGTGTCGTCGCCCCAGCTCAGGGCCCCCATCACGCGCACATCACCGTCGACGGTTTGCCGCAACGACGGGCCGCCCGAATCGCCAAAGCACACGCCGTGACGGCCTTCGCCGTTGACCATCAGGTAGTCGTCTTCGAAGCCGAAAAACGGTTCAGCGACGAAGAAGCGGCCGTTGTTGTCGCCGGTTTCGGTGGCGCCAAAGCCGCTCTGCTCGAAGATTTCGCCGACGTCGGACTCGAGCAGCGTTCCGCCGTACACGGCGATGGGTTGCACCTCGAGGGCGTCGGCGGGGCGGCTGGCCAAACGCAACATCGCGATGTCGTGGTCGGGATTCTCGTTTTTCTCGACGACGGCGATCTCCAACACCGGGTTGAGATCGTCGACGCCGAACAAGACGGTGAAGCTCGTGGCGCCAATGCCCTCGGTGCAGTGCACGGCGGTGAGCACGACGTCGTCGTCGATGAGGGTGCCCGAGCAGACCTCGCCGACGCTGCCACGCTGGCCGACGGCGACGATCGCGAGTTGTTGCGCCTCGCTCAGCCGCACATGCGTGGGTTCGCGCGTGCCGTTCACGACGGCGTTGGCGCCCGGGATGGCTTTGTCGACGCTGCAGTCCGCGGGTTCGCCTTCGCCTTCGCCTTCGCCCTCGCCCTCGCCCTCGCCGACGGGGGCGACCTCGTCGCTGCAGCCGAGGAGTGAGCAACACGCGAGCAGCAGCAGACGCTTCATGCTGCAGGCATAGCAGCCCGCGCTCAGGCCGAGACTACGGCGCTCGACGGATGCGCTGCCGCGTCACGGGGCGCGTTCCTCGACGACGAATGCTGCCGATGGTTGCATCGCTTGCAACTCGAGCAGCACGACAACGCCGGTGGTGGGGGCGGTGCGCACGCGGACCTCGTCGATGATCGCGTTGCTGCGTTGGCCCGCGATGTTCTCGTCGGCACCGACGACGAGGCGACCTGGCGCTGCTGCTCCGAGTGGCCCCGCGGGGGTCGTGCGGGTCGTGCCGTTCGACACGTGCACCAGGGCTTCGCCCGTGATGACCGTGGCGACGTGCAAAGGCTGGCGGGCGAGGCCTGAGATGGTGAGCGTGGTGGGCTGGGGGTTGTCGTTGGGTCGAGCCACCGCCGTCGACGAACCGGGCTCAACGTTGACGCCAAGCCGCGTGAGTGCCGTGCCATCTCGGTTGACAAGGCCCGCGATCGACAGCCCGACAATCGCAGCTTCGCTCGGCGGACTCGACGTCGAGGCGTAGTTCGCGACCAACGCCAGCGTCGACGACGAAAACGGCGCAGGGTCTGCGAGGATCGGGATGGCGGAGCTGGTGGTTACCTCAACGCAGGTGCCGCTGATGCAGTCTTCGTCGTCGACGTAGTCGACATCGACGTCGCTGGCGCCCACGAGGAGTGCGCCGGTGACTTCATCGATGAGGTTGCCGTCGAGGTGAAAGACGGCGGCGTGCTCGGTCCACGGCGATGGAACGACAGCGTTGTCGTCGACGTAGGCGTAGGCCTGGCTTTGCGCGCCCGCCGGCAGATTCACCCACCATGTGTGCGGCCCCTCGACGTCGGCAGGCAACGGCGCAGCGTCGACGTCGTCGGCCGGGAAGAACACCCAGGCCGCTTCGGTGGGGACTTCGACGCGCACGGGGACAACCACCGCAGCGCCCGCCTCGCCGACGGCGAGCTGCTTGACGACGACGAGGCGCCGATCCGCGGTGAGCACGTGCCAGTCGGTGGGACGGACCACGACCTCGATCGCATGGGGGTCGGCGATGTTGGTCTCGACGTCGATCGTGGTGGTGCCCGCGGCGAGCCCCTGCAGTTCGAGGCGACACGTTGGCCCGCCCAGCACGCGCACCGAGATGATGCCGGTGCCGTGCGACGTGCAGGCGCCAGCCGGGCCGTCGACGACGACGACGTCGTCGACACGCAGCAGGACCCGCGTGGGGAGCGCTTCGCCTTCGCCTTCGCCTTCGCCCTCGCCCTCGCCGGGTTCCCCTTCGCCCTCGCCCTCACCCGTTGGTGCGACCTCGCCTTCGCCTTCGTTGCCGTCGACGAAGACGCACTGGCCGTCGACGCAGGCTTCGTCGTCGGGGCAGGCGAGGTTGGAGGTGCAGGCCAGCGTGGTGCCAAACAACGACACCACACTGCAGCCAGGCAAGGCGCTCGTGACGAGGACCAGCGCGATCGTGAAAGGCAGGTGCCGCATCGAGCCAGTATGCGTCGAGGCGGCAGCTGCTGTCAGGCTCCATTGATTGGCGGGGAAGTTTCCCCGCCCGCCCCTCAAGAGACTCGCCTCGGCGACAAAACCGCAAAGCCGGTTTTCTCTTCGAGGTTCCGCGCCGCTCAGCGACGTCGACGTCCTGCACCGCCACCGCGCGGAGCCGGGCCGCCGGCGTCGTCGGTGGTCTTTCTCGACGTGCGCGTCTTGCGCAGTGCGGGGCGCGAGGCTGGCACCGCCTTGGGCGTCCACGGCGTGGCGGCCGCAGCAGCGACGGGCGACTTCTTCCACGCGCCACCCTTCGCGGGGGCCGCGGGCTTCTTGAACAGCAGCAGGTGCGACCAACCACGCAGCATGAACTCGTCGGCGGCGGCGCGCATTTTCAGGCGCGGATCGTCGAGCGCTTTGCCACGACGAACGACGGCGACGTGATCAACAAACGTGAAGCCGCGCTCGAGGGCCAGGCGCGCGAA
>JBIKRQ010000388.1:0-5941 GCA_044349155.1 Myxococcota bacterium | reverse complement strand
AGAAGTCGAAATCGAGATCGAAAAGGTCGTCGCCTACCTCTACCGCCAACTGCAATCCAACTCCGACGACTACCTGCGCTTTGCGCGTATCTCGTCAGAAGACCTCGACCTGCAGCTCGATCAGGTCGACACCATGCGTGGTGCGATCGTCCAGGGCGTCACGGCCAACCTCGCCGACAAAGCACGCGTGCAGGTGTCGTTGCTGCGTGAAGAATCACGCCAGCTCGGCAAGCTTGTGACGGTGCTGTTTCAGCTCGTCGAACTCGACACGAGCGAAGAGAATTTCGAAGACGTCGCCGAAGCGTTCATTCAGCTGCTCGACGCGTTGATCCTGCAAGAGAACTTCACAGCCATCGACCAGATCCGCGCCCGTTTCACGACGTCAGCGGCCAAGCCCCACGTGCGCGACAGCCAGCGCGATCTCATCGAGCGCTGTGCTGAACGTTTCCGCATGCGCATGGGTGAGAGCCAACGCGTGCAGGCGATCGGTCAGCTGCTCAACACCGGCCTCGCCAAAGATGCCGAGGGCGTGCGCCGCTACCTGCAGAGCCTTGGGCCCGAGGCGATCATCCCGCTGCTCGACATGCTCGAGTCGCTCACGTTGCTGCCGAACCGCCGCCTCGTGTGCGACGTGTTGGCCGATCTGGGGCGCGGCTACGTCGATACCTTCGCGTCGCGTCTGTCGCATCCGTCGTCGAACCTCGTCAAAGACATCCTGTACATCCTCGACCGCATCAATCCGCCCAACAAGTACGCGCTGTTCTCGGCGACGTTGGAACACCCAAACGCCATCCTTCGTCTCGAGACGTTGGCGGTGATTGGGCGCAGCGGCACCGACGAGGCGTTCACGATCATTGCGCGCACGCTCAAGAGCCACGCCGACCCGCAAATGCGCGCGCAGGCGTCGCGGTTGTTGCCGAACTTCTCGGCGGCAAAGGGTGCGGCAATGGTCCTCGAGATCATCCAGGGCGACAACTTCGACAAGCTCGCCGACGCCGAAAAGAAGGCGGCGTTTTCTGCCCTCGTGCAGCTGCGGTGCGAGGCCGTCGACACCTTCCTCGCTCAAGTGTTCGAGCAGAAGTCGTCGCTGTTCGCCAAGAAGCGCGTCGACGACATGAAGCTGTTGGCCATTGCGGGTGTCGAGGGCGCGCCGTCGATTCCGGCCCTGCAGTTGTTGCGCGCGGTCTCGGAAGACGCGGGCAAGAAGCACTCAAAAGACGTGCGCGAAACCGCCACCGCGGCTCTCGTCAACGTCAAAGCCCGCCTTACCGGCACCCTCTGAGCGCCCACGTTCGTCGGCGCCAGCCGACGAAGCAGTCAACACGTCTTGCGGAGTTGAGTCATGTCCCAAGCGCCCAACGAGAAAGCCTCCCTCGGGCAGATCGACCTCAAGAAGCAGCCCGCCGGTGCTGTGCGTGGTCGTGACACGAAGCTGCAGCAGCTCGGTCGGCAGACGGTGTCGACGCTCTACATGCTCGTGCGCAACGTGAAGATGTACGACCCCGACAACGACATCTTCATCCAGCCGTTTGAGAACCTGCGGCAGGCCGTCAACACCATCGTCGCCGTCGACGGCACCTACCAGCTCACGGCGGTGGGCACGACGGTGTACTTGAACGGCAAGCAGATTCAGCTCGACTTCGCGAGCCTCGACAACGTCCGCTACCTCACCGAGGAATTCAAAACCCGCGACGTTGGCGGCTTCAGTGTGACGCGCCCGGTGCAGGTGCAGGAACTCAAAGACTTCATCTGGATCTTCAGCCCGCAAAACGACAAAGACGTCGACGAGGACGGTGCTGCGGGCCGCAAACTGCTCAACATCAAGGTCGGTCGCTTCCAGAAAATCCAGGAGCAGCTCGACAAAGAAGAAGACGCGGCCATCGAGGCCGAGCGCAAAGTCGATCGCAAGAAGTACGCGATGACGGTGTACGCCCGCGCCATCTACTACATGCGCCGTTTTATTGAGCGATTGCAGTCGGGCGGTCAGTTGCCCAGTATGCAGCCTGCGCAGCGCATTGTGCAGGACCTGGTTGATATCTGTGTCGAGCAACGAAGCCACTTCCTCGGTATGACGACCACCCGGTCTGTCGAGGACTATCTGATGTACCATTCCGTGAACACGTGCTTGATCGCGATCGTGTTTGCGCACGAACTCGGCCTCAGTCGCGCGCAGATGCACGAGCTGGGTTTGGCTGCGCTTTTTCACGATATCGGCATGGCCGAAATCGACCAAGATTTGCTCAACAAGCGCCGTGCGCTCACAAAAGAAGAGCGCAAGCAGATCGACCTGTTTCCGCTGCACACCGTGAAAACACTGCTCAAGGGGCGCAGCCTCGATTCGGCGATGATCAAGCGCATCATTGCCGCCTACGAGGCCAAGGTCGACTACTCCATGCCGATGAAAGATCAGCACGGCAACGTCAAGCTGATCATGCCAAAGGTGGAGCTCGGGTTGTACGGCAGTGTGATTAGTGTGGCTGCTTGCTACGATGCACTCACATCGGCGCGCCCATTTCGTGAGGCCTATGGTCCAGAAGTGGCGCTCACCTTGATGATGAGCGATATGATGTACAAGTTCGATCCCTTCTTGATCAAGGTGTTCATGAAGGTCATGGCCATCCAGCCCGTTCGCGTCCTCGGGCCTGGTCAGCAGTCCATCACGTTCGCGTGAGCGCGCCGCCGTACACGCAAGCTGGTCTGGGATGAGCGTTGCTCGCCGCGTCCCTGGGTTGCCGTTGCCGTCGACGACGTTCGTGCACGGTCTCAGCACGCGGCCCGTCGACGGGTGGTGGCACGTTGCACCGTCGACAGCGTGGTTCGACTGGGGCTGCGATCTGTTCAACGCCGGCTGCTACTTCGAGGCCCACGAGTTGTGGGAACTCTGCTGGCGTGACGCCCAACAGCGCGCCGACGTCGTCGACGAACGTGTGCTGCGCGGCCTTATCCGTCTCGCCGCGGCGGGCGTGAAGCTGCTCGCCAACAAGCCGGAGGCCCGCCTCCGTCACGTCGATGGCGCCATCGCCCTGTTGTCCGCCGTCGAGTCTTCGGCGCGCGTGTCGACGTCGTCGTGGCAGGCAGCGGCAGCGGCGTTGCGTGCGGGACAGCGGCCCGTGCTGTCATGAACCGCGCCATCGTCGTCGTCACGTTCGCCGTCTTCGTCGTGGTGGCCGTCACGATCTGGCCGTTGATGTCGACCACCGCGGCCTTCGCGTGCTTCGGGGCCGCCCACGTCATCGTCGAGCTGCGCTACATCGCGGCACGTTTCCAGGCGCGCGTGCCGTGGCGCGCCTGGTGGCAACTCGGTGCGGTGTTGCTGGCCATCGTCGTCGTGCGCAGCGCGGTACCGGCCGGGCTGTTGTCGTCGTCGACCGCGGCCACGTTGGAGCTGGTGTTGGCGAGCGCCGCACTCGCGATCGGCGTGCACCTTGGCTGGCGCGATCGCTCCCGCGCCGTCGTCGGCACAGCCGGCGTTGTCGCGATCGTCGTTGGCGCTTGTGCGTTTCCGCTGCACACGCTGCTGCTGCTGTCGGTGCTGCACAACCTCACGCCCATCGGCTTCGTCGTCGAGCGAGCGGCACCTGGGCGCCAGGCGCGCACGTTGCTCGCGGCGTCGCTCGTGATGTGTGGCGTGCCGCTGCTCGTGGCGTCTGGCCTGCCGCTGCAGCTGTGGGCCGAGCACGTCGACGTTGTGGCTGCGTGGCCGTCGTCGCCAGCGTTGTACGAGGCCTACGCGGTGTGGTTGACGCCGTCGATGTTTGATGCTCCCAACGCGTTGCCGCTGTTTTCGGCAGCGGTGAGCGCGCAGCTCCTGCACTACGGGGCGGTGCTGTGGTGGTTGCCGCGCGAGGCGCGGCGCACGGGCGAGAGCTGGTCAGCACCGACGTCGCTGGTTGTCGTCGTGGCCGCAACGATCGTGTTGCTCGCCGTCGCGTTCGCGATCGATTTTCGCAGCGCGCGCGTTGTCTACGGCTTGCTCGCCGCGGTGCACGCGTGGATCGAGCTGCCCGTGTTGCTCATCGCGTTCACGGCGTGGTCCAGGCCTACGACCGATCCTGCATGACGACGTCGACGCCCTTGCGGTGCACCCGGTAGCTCACGTGCACGCCGAACGTGGTGCGGCCAAAGGCGAACGGGTGATCGGCTGGCAGCGCAATGCCACGGGCCAGTTTCAGCACCACGCGCCGTCGCGCCACGCGTCGCGCTTCCAGCAACAGCGCGGGGGATGCCGGTGTCGACACCGCGTAAAACCGCACCAAATCGAACGTGGGCGCCGATTTCAGGGGGCGCCGCATCATCGGGTCAAGCATGACCACATCGACGCTGTCGTCGGGCAGGGTGCGCAGCAGCGCCAGCGTGTCGGTCGCGTGGTCGGGCAGGGTGATTCGCCGCGCCGCCGCGGTCAGCGGCTCGTTCGCCAGGCGGGGCAGGCCTTCCTCGAGCAGCGCATGCATCACCACCGAGCCTTCGCTGCCGTGCACATCGACATCGAGCACGGTGGCGACGTGTAGTGCATCACCGGCAAGGCCAAGGGTGCCGTCAAACACCGAAGCAACCGGCACGACATCGCGTTCGTCGCCGTCGAAGTCGCCAGCGACAGCACGGATCAGCGGATGCCGTAGGCCTTCGCCCACCTTGGTCTTGATCATGCCGGGCTGCACAAACGTGACCGCACCGGTGGGCAGGCGAATGCCGTCGTGCTCCACGCTGACGACGTAAAACGCATCCACGCCGTGCTGGGCGGCGAGCCCTTCGAGCCCGCGACGTTGCACCAGCGGACAAGAAAAACGAGCGGCAAGGGCTGCCGCTCGTTTCTGGTGCACAGCGCCGGTGTGGCGCCCAAGTGTGACCGCCAGCTTCACCCGGCCGCGCCCCAACACGTGCCCGACTGATCGGAAACGGTGTCGAGCTCTTCGATCGTCGTGATGCCACCGGTGATCACCGCACGGGCCGGCTGCCACGGCGGGCCACCATCCATCAAGCGTTGCCCCTCGTACTCGAGGCCACCGCCGACGAAGATTTTCACGGTCACCGTCGTCGGGCTGTCAGCTCGGTACATGCCAACGCCAACGGTGTAGCGACCGTCAGCAGGGTCGTCGACGGAGATGTTCTCAGGGCCAAAGCCGCGGATGTCATCGATGTCGAGCGTTGCGCCCCAGGTCGTGCTCGTGTTTTGAAACGAGCAATCGCTGGCCGTGCACCACGACGTGTTGTTCTGCACGAGGTGCAGGTCGATGTCGCTGTCGGGGCGGTCCCAGGTCATCTGGACCTTCAGACCCTGGCCGGGCACCGCGTTCAGCGCGATCGTGCACTCCGTCGACTCGGCACCGGAGTCGTCGGTGACAATCAGACCGACCGTGAACGTGCCAGCGACGTCGATGCCGTTCACAACGCCAGCGGCCGAGTCGAAGGCGAATCGCGTCGTCTGGGCATCAAGGGTGCGCAAACGTCCGTTCGACTCCGGCGGGGCGTCGACGATGCGCCACTGGTAGCCGGTGATGGTGCCGCCGGCGCGGGCCGCGACCGACTGATCCGCCGAGAGTTCCACGTCGTCGAGCGGCTCGATCGACGGGGTCGAGTTGTTGACGGGATTGGGCACGTTGTTGATGCGGCTGACGCGGGCCACACAGGTCGGCGCCTCGGCGCCGCGCACGGTCAGGGGCACGACCACTTTTTCTTCGTCGGGGTCGAAGCTCTCGATTTCGAGTGCACCGGTGAACGTCGTCACCGACGTGGGCCGCGCAAACAACCGCAGGGTGCGGCCCGTGCCGCAGGCGACTTCAACAGGCACCGGGAACGTCGACTCGGCACCAAACACATTCGTGTCGGTGCCGTCGGAGAAGCCGAGGTCGCTGATCAACAAGCCGCACGAGCTGCTGCACTCGTTGCTGATGGTGATGTCGCAGAAACCAGTGGCACCCACGCCGACGTCGCCAAAGTTGCA